>NZ_JBLXXY010000003.1:0-303969 GCF_048512815.1 Rothia sp. CCM 9419
AAAACCGTTTGGGGGGGGGGGTGAACCCACATTTGGGTGTGTACCCCCCACCCCTAGAGCAGGATATTGTTGAGCTCGTTAGGCTGTGCGATTTTTAAGGTAGAACTGAATAAGACCCCGAGTCGATGAATCTTGCTGTGCAAGAACCTCCCGATCTCCACCAACGGCTGGAGCAAGCTGTAATGCAAGCTCTTTACCAAGTTCAACACCCCACTGGTCGAAGGAGTCAATACCCCAGACAACACCTTGAACAAAGGTGATGTGCTCATAGAGGGCGATGAGCTGTCCAAGGACAGAAGGTGTTAGGCGTGAAGCCATGATAGAGGTTGTTGGGCGGTTACCCGTAAAGACACGGGCGGGGACAATTCCTTCTGCGGTTCCTTCTGCGCGAACCTCTTCTGCGGTTTTACCAAATGCCAGCGCTTTAGTTTGTGCGAAGAAGTTTGCGAGGAAGAGCTCATGAACGTCTTGCTCACCATCACGAGTTGGGTGAATGGGGTTTGCAAAAGCAATAAAATCTGCGGGGATAATTCGGGTACCCTGATGGATGAGCTGGTAAAACGCATGTTGTCCGTTGGTGCCCGGCTCTCCCCAGAAAACTTCGCCGGTGTTGTAGATAACGGGCTGTCCGTCTGCAGTGACGCCCTTACCGTTAGATTCCATGGTGAGCTGTTGTAGGTATGCAGGGAAACGGTGCAAGTACTGGTCATAGGGGAGTACTGCGTGGGTTTCTGCACCCAAGAAATTGACGTTCCAGATGTTGAGCAATCCCATGAGTGCAGGAACGTTCTGAGAAAGTTCGGTGGTGCGGAAATGCTCGTCAACGGCATGGAATCCAGCAAGGAATTCTTCAAAGACTTGTGGGCCAAGGACGATAGTAAGGCATGTTCCAATGGCGGAGTCTACAGAGTAGCGGCCTCCTACCCAGTTCCAGAATCCAAAGGCATTTTCGGGGTCGATGCCGAATGCTTCCACCTTATCGAGTGCTGTAGAAACTGCTACGAAGTGGCGTGCTACTGCTTCACGGTTTTCTTTGCCTTCCAGTGCTCCGGCTGCTGAAAGTTTTTCAAGTAACCATTCACGGCATACGCGTGCGTTAGTGAGGGTTTCGAGGGTGCCAAAAGTTTTGGAAGCGACGATGAATAGAGTGGTTTCGGGGTCGAGGTCGCTGACGGTCTCTGCTGCGTCGGTGGGGTCAATGTTTGAGATGAAGCGTGCTTCTAGACCTTGTTGTGCATAGGATTTGAGCGCTTCATAGACCATGACGGGGCCAAGGTCTGATCCGCCGATACCGATATTGACGATGGTTTTAATGCGTTTTCCGGTGACGCCAACCCATTCGCCTGAACGAACGCGTTCAGCAAATGCATAGACCTTAGTGAGGACGTCGTGTACGTCTTGGTCAATATTTTGTTCGTCAACAACCAGTTCTGGTGTTGCTCCTTGTGGGCGGCGTAGAGCGGTGTGCAAGACGGCGCGGTCTTCGGTGACGTTGATGTGTTCGCCGGCGAACATTGCGTCGCGGCGTTGTTCTAGCTGTACTTGCTGAGCTAGCTGAGTGAGCAGTTCGAGGGTCTGCTCGTTGATGAGGTTTTTGGAGAGGTCTACGTGAAGGTCTGCCACTGTGAAGCTGAGTTTTTCTGCTCGCTGTGGGTCCTGTTTAAACCACCCGCGGAGGTTTGGTGTGAGTTCTTGATGGTGACGTGTGAGGGCTTCCCATGCTGTGGTTTGAGTGGGATTTACGATGTTGTTAGTCATAATTCTTATTTTCCTCTCTTGTGGGTGCTCTGCCTAGTTCTCAAGGAAGAAAAACTCATTTAGTGATAGGGGACATATTTTCCGAGGTGTTTTCTAATAGATAGTGAGCCTACTTAATAAATTATAAGTAATCTGATGATTTAGTAGATATTAATTCATATTTTCGATATGCTGGACGAGCTAGCCCTGTCCATACAGGGTTTTTTATTAACGAATAACATACACAGTTCGTAACCAGAGATATAAGGCAATAACACATATGGCTAAGACTGAAACTTCACTACCTGAGGGGGCTCCAGACTTACGCAAAGCAGACGTAAGTCAAGAAACCCGCGCCAATATGCGCGCCGGAAACCTCTCCGGTAAAGTATTCTGGCCCGCTGCCGTTATTATGGCGGTTTTTATCGGGTTCACACTCCTCTTCCCCCAAAAAGCTAAAGGAATTTTTAACGCACTACAAAGCGACGTTATTAACTACTTCGGCTGGTACTACGTCGCAATCATCGCATTCTTCGTCATCTTTGCGCTCTACCTCGGGTTCTCCCGCATGGGCGACGTCAAACTCGGAAACGACGATGACGAACCCGAATATTCCTTTACCACCTGGTTTGCATTCCTCTTCGCTGCAGGCATGGGTATCGGTCTGGTGTTCTATGGTGCAACAGAACCTCTCATGCACTACGTCACCCCACGCCCCGGCGTGAGCGGTAATGAACAACAAGTAGCACAAGCCGCAATGAGCCAGTCCTTCCTGCACTGGGGCTTCCACCCTTGGGCTATCTATGTCATCGTAGGTTTGGCTATTGCATACTCTGCACACCGTCTCAAATTGCCGCTATCTATCCGATACTCCCTCAAACCGCTACTCGGTGATCGAGTCAAGGGCGGATGGGGTGACGTCATCGACATCGTTGCACTCGTGGGAACACTCTTCGGTGTCGCAACATCCCTCGGCCTTGGCGTGATGCAGATTGCTGCTGGACTTGGCTACCTCAACATTCCTGCAGATAACGAGCTATGGCTTGTGGGAATCATCATCGTTCTTATGGGCATTACCCTCTTCTCTGTTGTGACCGGACTCGAAAAAGGCATGAAGCTCCTCTCTAACGGAAACCTCATGCTTGCAGCTATCGTCTGCATTTTCGTTCTTGTCGTTGGACCAACCATCTTCTTACTCCGAGAATTTGTTGGCTCCATCGGTAACTACCTCCAAAATATGGTCTCCATGACCTTCGATACCCTCGCACTATACGGCGATGAGGGCGAGAAGTTCCAAGCTGCATGGACCACCTTCTACTGGGGCTGGTGGATTTCATGGTCACCTTTCGTTGGTATGTTCATCGCACGCGTTTCTAAAGGACGTTCCGTTCGCGAATTTGTGATGGGCGTTCTGATCGTTCCAGCGCTCACCTCCTTCTTCTGGTTCTCCGTACTTGGTGGAACTGCACTGCATCAAGAGCTCTTCGAAAACAAGACCCTTCTTGAAGCAGACGGAAGTGTCTCTGCTCAAAACGCACTATTTAAGATGTTCGAAAACCTTCCAGCTGGTACTGCCCTTACTGTTGGCGCAGTTCTGCTGATTACGATTTTCTTTGTGACATCAGCTGACTCTGGTGCGCTCGTTCTGGGCATGCTCTCAACCAACGGTTCACCTGAACCCAAGACTTGGATTCGCGTGTTCTGGGTTGTCGTAGCAGCAGCTACCGCAATCGTCTTGATTCTTGTGGGCGGGCCAGACTCCCTCACGGCAATTCAAACCATTGCGATTTTGACGGCCTTACCATTCTCCGTCGTGATTATCATGATGTGTATCTCGCTCTATAAAGCATTGAGCTATGAGCACCGACTCTTCGTTCGTGCTCAGCGTCGTAATGCTCGAGAAGAAATTGCCGCAGAACTACACGAACGTATCGGCGAAACCGTGGATGAGATGGTTGCTGAAGGCGTCGAAGCGCAAGTTGAAGCGCACGTCGAAGCCCACATGGAACAAGCCATCGAAAATGCGGTCGATCAGGCTCTGGACCAAGCTGTTGGCCAAGCTGTTGACGCGAAGGTTGAAGCTGCGGTGGAAGAAGCCGTGGAAGAAGCTGTCGCCTCAGTCGTTGATGATGTGACGATGCAAGTCGAAGCAAATACTGCAGCTATCAAGAAAATCACTGATACACAGGCTCTTCGCATGGTAAGTGCCGAAGAAGTAGAAGCAGACCGCTCTGCTAAAACTTCTCGAAAAATGCCATGGAGCTCACGTAAAAAATAACACGTAGAACTCTACATAGAGCGCTCACCTAAAGTCAGGGCGGGTACCCATAAGAAAAACTTATGGGTACCCGCCCTGCGACTTTAAACAAAACTATGAGCTAAATCTTTTAGGGAGTTTTATCACCGTAGAGGGTATCTGAGTATGAAGACAGGTATGATGTCACTAAGCCCTCTTTACAGGGTGCTCATTTTTTGTGTGGGTACTACCAAATAAATTGTTCTTGAGTGGGCATCTTTTATTCCCTAGATTTAAGCGAGACTTATACGCATGTCTGAAAACACCGCTTCGCGCAGCGACCTGCGCAACGTAGCAATTGTGGCGCACGTTGACCACGGCAAAACTACTATCGTTGATGCAATGCTGAAGCAGACCAACGCATTCTCTGCACACGCTGACGTTGAAGACCGAGTGATGGACTCTGGTGACCTCGAAAAGGAAAAAGGCATCACCATTTTGGCAAAGAACACCACCGTGTTCTATGATGGCCCTTCTGCACAGGGTGAAAAAATTACCATTAACGTTATTGACACCCCCGGCCACGCTGACTTCGGTGGTGAAGTCGAACGCGGACTCTCCATGGTCGATGGTGTTGTCCTATTGGTTGACGCCTCTGAAGGGCCTCTTCCTCAGACCCGCTTCGTGCTACGTAAAGCACTAGCGGCAAAACTACCTGTTATTCTTGTGGTCAACAAAGTAGACCGCCCCGACGCGCGTATCGACGAAGTCGTTTCCGAATCCATGGACTTACTCCTTGGTCTTGCCTCCGACCTCGCTGATGAGGTTCCCGACCTCGACGCAGATTCCTTGCTGGATGTGCCTATCGTCTACGCTTCCGGTAAAGCTGGTGCAGCGTCGATGAACCAGCCAGCAGACGGCGCTCTTCCTGATAACGATGACCTCGAACCTCTCTTCGAAACCATCATCAACCACGTTCCAGCGCCAACCTATGACCCCACAGAGGTTCTTCAAGCGCACGTTACCAACCTCGACTCATCACCCTTCTTGGGACGTCTAGCGTTGTTGCGTATCTTCAATGGTCGCATCAAAAAAGGACAGACCGTTGCATGGGCACGTCAAGATGGCCAACTCAAGAACGTTCGTATCTCTGAACTCTTGGTTACTAAAGCGCTTGACCGCGTACCTGCTGAAGAAGCTGGCCCTGGCGAAATTGTGGCAGTTGCAGGTATCGAAGACATCACCATCGGTGAAACCCTCACCGACCCTGATAACCCTAAAGCGCTCCCACTGATTACCGTTGATGACCCAGCAATCTCGATGACTATCGGTATTAACACCTCTCCTCTTGCTGGTAAAGTCAAGGGTGCTAAAGTCACCGCGCGTCAGGTTAAAGACCGTCTTGATAAAGAGCTTATCGGTAACGTTTCTTTGAAGGTTCTTCCTACTCAGCGTCCTGACGCATGGGAAGTTCAAGGACGTGGCGAACTCGCGCTTGCTATTTTGGTGGAGCAGATGCGTCGCGAAGGTTTCGAACTGACTGTTGGTAAACCTCAGGTTGTTACCAAGACCATTGACGGTAAATTGCATGAACCTATGGAACACATGATTATTGACGTTCCAGAAGAGTTCCTTGGTGCCGTAACTCAGCTGATGGCAGCACGTAAAGGCCGTATGGAGAACATGGCGAATAACGGCACCGGCTGGGTTCGTATGGAATTCTCTGTGCCAGCTCGTGGCTTGATCGGTTTCCGTACCCAGTTCTTGACTGAAACTCGTGGTGCAGGCATTTCTTCCTCCTACTCAACTGGATATGAGCCTTGGGCTGGAGACATCGAATACCGTACTAACGGTTCGATGATTTCTGACCGTGCTGGTGTTGTAACACCTTATGCCATTATCAACCTTCAAGAACGAGGCACGATTTTTGTTGAGCCAACCTCCGAAGTCTATGAAGGCATGATTATCGGTGAAAACTCACGTGCCGACGATATGGAAGTGAACATCACTAAAGAGAAGAAGCTAACGAACATGCGTTCTTCTACTGCTGATAACTTTGAGAATATGACTCCGCCTAAGAAGCTCACCCTCGAAGAATCTCTTGAATGGGCACGTGAAGATGAGTGTGTGGAAGTTACTCCTGAAGCTATTCGTATTCGTAAGGTGATTCTTGATTCCAACGAACGTATTCGTGAATATCGTCGTCGTCACCGCGACTAATTAACACAGTATTTGGGTAGAGCTTCGCCTGTGGGATTGAAGTTTAACACCTTGTCAGTGAAGGGGTTACCATCAGTGATGGTAGCCCCTTCACACTATACCTGTACACGCTAGAATTACTACTGTAGGAGGGTTGAACGTATGCTGTCTCAAGAGCAAGACTCCACACCGTATTATCCAGAACAAGGCGACACAGTCCGCGAAGACGCTGTATTTTCTTTACTGCCTGAGGGGCTAGAGGTGCATGAAGCGCGTGTCCTTTTCGTTCATGCTCACCCTGATGATGAATCTACCTCTACTGGTGCAACAATGGGGTTTTTAGCAGATTCTGGTGCTCAAGTAGACTTAGTGACGATGACTCGCGGTGAATTAGGCGAAGTAATCCCGAGTGAGCTTAAACATCTTGAAGTTGGGCAGCAACAGTGCACTGATGGCGGTCAGGCTCTGGGAGAGTATCGTTCTGGTGAATTGCGTGAGGCAATACAGTCTCTGGGTGTTCATGAGCACCTCTTTTTAGGTGAAGGTGTTTCTGCTGGAAAAGATACGCCATCAGTCTTCTACGACTCTGGAATGGTATGGGGTGCTAACGGTCGCCCTGAAGCAAACCCGCAGGCTTCTTCTGGCTGCTTGACGAAAACTTCTTTAGATGTTCAAGTTCAGGCTCTAATGCGTGTGATTAAACATTATCGACCGCATGTTGTCGTGACATATGATGCTGGGGGAGGGTACGGTCACCCTGATCATGTGAGAACTCATGAAGTGAGCTTGGAAGCTGTCAAGAATCTTGAGGGCACTCCCGATGCTCCTTGCCTATTGTGGGGGTTGGAAGGAGACTATTCTTCTGAGGATAACCGAGTACAGGCTGTGATTGAGGGGTCTCTTGTGCGTAAACGTGAGGCTATGGCAGCTCATCGTACTCAGGTGATTATTACCGCTGAAGATAGCTATCAGTTCTCTAATTTGGTGACTCAAAAAATATCTGCTCGAGAAACGTATCGGCTCGTGTGGTCTGCTTCAACAGTAGAGCTGTCTTCCTCATCATAGGAGAAGAAAAGATGAAACAAACTAAGGTCAATTCGCGTTCGTTTTCAGATGAGGATCGTCAAAACGTCGATGTGTATCCGACAGCATTGAACTCCGTCATCACGGCAATTGCTTTAGGTGTTATTACTGGATTTATGGGGACGATGTATCATGCTTCCATCTGGTATGCGCCGAATGCTTCATGGTTTGTGCCGTGGGGGAGTTGTGTAGCTATTGTGATGGTGTTTTGTGCGAGTTTATGGAGTGCGTTGCGGTCTGGGGCTTCATGGGGCGGAGCCTTGGTTGGCATTGTAGCTTTTATACTCATTGGTCTTTTTGCTTTCGGTAAAGAAGGCTCGTTATTGGTGCTCTTGAACCCCCAAGTTCCGGTGGGAATTGCTGGTGTGATATGGACTTTTGGTGCTTTGGGTGCTGCTCTTATCGCTCAGCGTGTGGCACGTTCTTTGTCATAATTTTTCCAGCTGAAACTAAGCTAAGGCTAAGCTAAGTTATTTGATAAAGAAAATAACTCGGTGGTAAAAACTATGTCAGTTCCACCACTAAAGTCTTCAGTTTCGACTCAATCGGACTACCATAGGTAGAGGTTTTGCACTACAAGGTGCTTCTAAGAATCCGCCGTACCGGCTCAGAAAGGCTATTGCATGACTTACGTTATCGCCCAGCCTTGCGTCGATGTCAAAGATCGCGCATGTGTTGAAGAGTGCCCCGTAGACTGCATCTACGAGGGAGAGCGTACGCTATACATTCATCCCGACGAATGTGTAGACTGTGGCGCGTGCGAGCCCGTATGCCCCGTAGAAGCAATCTACTACGAAGACGACGTCCCTGAAGAATGGTCAGAATACACCGCTGCCAACGCAGACTTCTTCGACGAACTCGGCTCTCCTGGTGGGGCTGCACGTCTAGGACCAACCGGCAGCGATGTCGCGTGGATTGCTGGACTCCCGCCACAAAACCAAGACTAAAATAATTCTTATCAAGAGCTTCTGTGCGCAACCACTAGCGCATAGAAGCTCTTTTTTCTTGACCACAAAGATTTCTTGATATGAAATATCTTTTAGGCAGAGCCTCCTGCAACGATAAGATATGAGAACACCCCAAATACCGACCTATCTACTGAGGAAAAGTTCATGCCTACATTCGGTCTTAATCTGCCAGAATACCCCTGGGAACAACTCGCACCCTACCGAGAAATTGCAGAACAATATCAAGGTCCTCTTGTCAACCTCTCAATCGGCACGCCCATCGACAGCACACCCTCTGTTGTACGAGAGGCATTGGCGAATATGTCGGATGCACACGGATACCCCACCACACACGGCACTGTGCAACTTCGAGAATCTATCGCTTGCTGGTATGAACGCCGTCGTTCAGTAACAGGGCTGAACCCCCAACAAATTATGCCAACAGTAGGCTCAAAAGAACTGATTGCATGGTTGCCATTTCTTCTGGGTCTAAATACACAAGATGTTGTTGTACGCCCGCGTATCGCGTACCCAACCTACGACATCGGAGCACAACTAGCAGGAGCCCAACACGTTGCTGCAGACACTCTAGAAGAACTCGATGAGGGCACTCGTTCTCGAGTCAAGCTCATCTGGGTTAACTCACCGTCAAACCCTACCGGTGCAGTAACGTCTCTCGAGCAGATGCGAACATTAGTTGAACAAGCACGTGAGCTCGGTGCAATCGTTGCATCAGATGAATGCTACGCCGAACTTGGTTGGGGTCAATGGGATGCTCAGCGGGGCGGAACTTCTGTTCCCTCGTTGCTCGACCCTTACGTCACTCAAGGAAGTTTTGAGAACGTGCTGAGCGTCTATTCGTTGTCTAAACAATCTAATATGGCTGGTTATCGAGCCGCTTTTGTTGCCGGCGATGAGCAGCTCATTCTCAATCTCGTTAACTCTCGTAAACATGCCGGAATGATTGTTCCTGCACCGGTGCAATCTGCAATGATTGCAGCGCTAAACGATGAGCAACACGTCCAAGCACAAAAAGACTTGTATCGTGCTCGTCGCGAGCTACTTCTACCCGCTGTGCAAAACTTCGGTATTCAAGTCGAAGAATCTGAAGCGGGTCTTTATCTATGGGGTAGTGCCGGCGAAGATACGTGGACTACTGTCGAACGTTTTGCTCGTTTAGGTATCCTCGTAGGACCAGGCGTCTTCTATGGTTCTGCAGGGGAAGGATACGTGCGTATTGCTTTGACCGGAAGTGATGAGGACATCAACCATGCGGTAGAGCGTCTGCGTCGATAAATGTCATTTTGACTAGAAAAATACGCAACAAGCCCACATGAATGTGACTTATAACATTCTTACCTGTAGGGTGTAATAGAGATTACTTTTAGTGCTCTCGGTAGAAAAGCCACCACCATGGCATACACAGCTTCCCACAATATACAGCTGCTACCGAGACACCACAATTTCTCGATACACGGAGGAAAGAATGTCTGAAAACCATACCGCTGTGTTGCACTATAACGACACCGCACAGGAGCTAAGCTACGTCACCCCTACCGAAGGCAACGGCGCATTTGACATCGCAGGGCTGATGAAAAACACCGGTCAAGTCTCCTACGACCCCGGATTTATGAACACCGCAACCACAAAATCAGCCATCACCTACATCGACGGTGACGCCGGTATCCTACGATACCGTGGATACCCCATCGAAGAACTCGCCGAAAATGCCAGCTTCTTAGAAGTAGCGTATCTGCTCATCTACGGTGAACTACCCACCGTCAAAGAATACGAAGACTTTGACACCATGGTTCGCCGCCACACGATGGTACACGAAGACTTCAAAATGTTCTACGCCGGATTCCCACGCGACGCACACCCGATGGCAGTGCTCGCCTCCTCCGTCTCAACCATGTCCACCTTCTACGCAGATTCCCTAGACCCCTTCGACAAACGTCACGTAGAAATATCAACATTCCGACTTCTCTCTAAAGTCCCAACACTTGCAGCGTACGCCTATAAAAAATCTAAAGGCGAACCCTTCATGTACCCACAGAACAACCTCAACTACGCTGAAAACTTCTTGAGGATGTGCTTCGGGTTCCCCACCGAAGACTACGAAGTAGACCCCGTTAAGGCTAAAGCCCTAGACACCTTGCTCTTATTGCACGCAGATCACGAACAAAACTGTTCAACATCTACCGTGCGCATGGTCGGATCAGCACAAGCCAATATTTTCGCCTCCATCTCTGCTGGTATCAACGCACTCCACGGGCCACTGCACGGAGGCGCAAACGAAGCTGTATTGAACATGCTACGTAGCATCCAATCAGAAGGTATCAGCCCTGAAGCCTTCATGGAAAAAGTCAAACGTAAAGAAGACGGCGTACGCCTCATGGGATTCGGCCACCGAGTCTACAAGAACTACGATCCGCGTGCTCGTATCATCAAAAAAACTGCTGACGAAGTGCTCAATAAACTAGGTGGCAACGACGAACTGCTCGACATTGCCCGAAAACTAGAAGAAAAAGCACTAGCTGATGACTACTTTATCGAACGGAAACTCTACCCCAACGTAGACTTCTACACCGGACTTATCTACAAGGCCATGGGATTCCCCGAAGAAATGTTTACCGTTCTCTTCGCCCTTGGCCGTATGCCAGGCTGGATTGCCCAATGGCGTGAACTCATCCACGACCCCGAAATTAGAATCGGGCGCCCACGTCAAGTGTACGTTGGAGAACCACTACGGCACTACCCCGGAAGCCAAGAGAACCACTCCTAAACGGGACTAGCCGTTCCGTATTCGTATCAAGAGATAAAAGGTTGGGGGTCGATAGCATCAACGCTATCGACCCCCAACCTCTTAACGGAAGCAGATATAACGGGTCTTATAATCTCGTATTATTGCCCATAACCTTGAGGATTATTCTTCTGCCAGTTCCAGTGGTCATGTACCATCGTGTCAATATCACGACGAGCAGACCAACCCAAATCAGCAAGAGCAGATGATGGATCAGCAAAAGACACTGCCACATCGCCCGGACGACGTGCAACTATACGATAGGGGAGCTCCTTGCCACAGGCTTTCTCAAAGGCGTGAAGAACTTCAAGTACCGAATAACCATTACCAGTGCCTAAATTCCAGGTGCGTACCCCGCCATGAGTAGTGATGTAGTCAAGAGCCTTCAAATGGCCGTCAGCCAAATCAACAACGTGGATATAATCTCGAACGCCGGTACCATCGACCGTGGGGTAGTCATTACCGAAAACATTTAAGAATTCACGACGGCCCACCGCAACTTGCGCAATAAAGGGCACCAGATTATTCGGGATACCGGAAGGGTCCTCACCGATTTTGCCAGACTCATGCGCACCGACAGGATTAAAATAGCGCAAAAGAGCAATATTCCAAGACTCATCAGAAGCACCTAAATCACGGAGCATATCTTCAATATGTTCTTTAGTGCGACCATAACAAGACTGGGCGTCCATATTAATTTTTTCGGTTAGAGGCATCTCTTCCGGCTCACCATACACCGTAGCAGAAGAAGAAAATACGATAGAACGGCAGCCAGATTCTTCCATTGCGTAGAGAAGATTCAGCGTACCCGCCACATTCGTTTGGTAATACCACAACGGTTTCTCAGCAGACTCACCCACAGCTTTAAGCCCTGCAAAATGAATGACAGCTTCAGGCTTTTGCTCCGCAAAGAGTTTCTTCATCGCCGGCATATCAAGCAAATCAACCTGATGGAAGGCAACCTCTTTACCGCTGAGTTCACTGACTCTACGTAAAGACTCCTCAGAAGAATTCGCAAGGTTATCCATCACAACAACCTCATGACCAGCATTTAACAACTCTAAAACAGTGTGTGAGCCAATGTATCCGGCACCACCAGTAACTAGAATTTTCATTTTTCTCCCTCAATAGAAGTCTTCAACAACAGTCAACGAATCCGATCAAGACCAAACTCTTCTTTTAACTCTACTGTTTTTCTGCAATTTTATTCTCAGAAACTCTAGAAGACTTTGTACTACATCTGTAGCCACAACAAAGGACGAAACACCCCAAGCACCACCTAAGGCGTAGTATCAGATAAATACTACGCCTTAGATCAGCTCATGATTAGTTTGAATGTAAGTCCGCATTAAGCTGAACCGTATTATTCGCACGAGGTAATACCTCAATTGCACCAGAAACTGAATTTCGGCGGAACAAAATATTAGAAACACCAGATAATTCGGCAGCCTTCACCGTCACAGGATCTTGACCGGGCTGCAATAAGGTCACCCGAGAACCAGCTGTTACGTATAAACCAGCTTCAACGACACAATCATCGCCAAGAGCGATACCGACACCTGCCTCAGCACCAAGCAAAGAACGTTCACCAATGCTGACACGTTCGGTACCACCACCAGAGAGAGTACCCATCGTAGAAGCACCCCCGCCAATGTCAGAACCATCGCCAACAACGACACCTTGAGAGATGCGTCCCTCTACCATCGAAACACCTAAGGTGCCAGCGTTGAAATTGACGAATCCCTCGTGCATCACCGTAGTACCTTCAGATAGATGAGCGCCAAGGCGTACTCTATCCGCATCACCAATACGGACACCTGCCGGAACAACATAATCAATCATGCGAGGGAACTTATCCACGTGAGAAATCACAAGATTCCCACGAGCACGAAGACCAATCTGAAGATCTTGAATTTCACTGGCAAGCACCGGACCAAAGTTCGTCCACGCCACATTAGCTAACTGCCCAAATAGACCATCAAGATTAATGTTATTAGGGGCTACCAACGTATGCGATAGCAAATGTAACCGAAGATAAGCGTCAGAAGCATCAGCCGGTGCTTGATCTATATCAATACGTACAGAAACAATCTCGGTGCGCACATTACGAGACTCATCAGAACCAACCAACGGTTCTAATTCTGACCGAAGATCAACAGGAGTCTCTCCCAACGTCGGACGAGGAAACCACGTATCAAGGACAGTTCCAGCGTTTGCACCCTGACAAACAACTGTTGCGATACCAATTCCAGAAGCTAAACGTACATTATTATCACTCATACCCTCTAGTGTAGTTTGTTCTAGCGGTACGTTAAAGCCAGTATCACCGACTGAGAAAAGCTCACAGAGAACAACGTCAAAGATCTACAGCTGAGTAAGATAAAACCTATGAACGAAGATAACCGAACCGAACACAACACAAAGAGCAACGTCCTCAACATTTCCGGTGACGTGGCAGAACTAAGTGCTCAAATTATCGATATTTTTTCAGTTTCTAGCCATGAGCACGAACTCGCCGACGCCGTTGAAACCTCCTTGCGCTCGCTCGAGTATTTATCGGTCACTCGTGACGGTGACTCTATCATTGCTCGCACCCAATGGGGAAAGAAACAGCGAGTTATTCTTGCCGGTCACCTTGATACTGTTCCACTGCCTCAGACCCCAAATTCTAGAGGAACAGTACCCTCCCAATGGTGCGAAGAGAACGGGGTGAAAAAACTTTATGGTCGGGGCGCTACCGACATGAAATCAGGTGTTGCCGTACAACTGGCTTTAGCGGCAGCCCTACAACACGCCCAATACGATATCACCTATGTTTTTTATGACCATGAAGAAGTTGCCAGTGAACTATCCGGTTTAGCACGGTTAATGCGTCATCACCCTCATCTTCTCAACGACGCAGATTTCGCAGTTCTTCTTGAACCCACCCATGGAACTATTGAAGGTGGTTGTAACGGAACCATGCGTTTTTGGATTCATTGTCAAGGTGTCGCCGCACATTCTGGGCGGTCATGGGTCGGAAAAAACGCAATTCATGCAATGAATGATGTGCTGACCCTCCTATGCTCCTATGAAGCTCAAACTCACGAAGTTGAGGGGCTAGCTTATCGAGAAGGGCTCAATGCTGTCCAAATTTCTGGGGGAGTAGCCGGTAACGTCATTCCTGACCAATGCTCAGTGCACATCAATTATCGTTTCTCACCAAAACACACTCTTGAAGAAGCTACCACTCATATGCGCGAGGTCTTTGCCGGATACGAACTTGACTTTGTTGACCAATCTGCAGCTGCCCGCCCAGGACTTGACGCTCCTCTGGCGCAAGAACTGATAACTGCCGTCGGAGAAGAACCTAAACCTAAATACGGTTGGACCGACGTTGCTCGTTTTTCTCAGATGGGTATTCCTGCAGTGAACTTTGGGCCCGGAGATGCCTTACTTGCTCATACTGATGATGAACATGTTGACGTTGAAGAAATCTATCATTGCTTTACGAGCCTCAAAGAGTGGCTATCACAGAAATAGCTTCTTCTCTTTGGGCATAGAAAAAGCTTTGGTGTTGTCGGCGAAGTGATCGTCGATAACACCAAAGCTTTATGCATAAGAAGCTAAAAAAACTTCTAGGCTTTAGGCATCTTAAACATCTGAATGGTATCGGGGTTCGGATTATCAACCTCACCTGGAACACCATCAGATTTTTTAATACCTGAGGACGAACGTGAGCTCAAGAAACCAGATAGCCAGCTTGCAAACATCGTCAAAGCAAAGTTGATGATGATAAAGAGTACCGCTGCTAGGAGTAGGCTCTGGAGAATATTGCCTTCACCCGAACCAAATCGACGTGCTGCGGCAAGAAGCTCTGGGTAAGAGATGATATAACCTAAGGCAGTATCTTTGAGAATGACCACAAACTGTGAAAGCAATGAAGGCATCATCGTGAGCATTGCCTGAGGCATCAAGATATTGCGAAGAACCTGACCAGGAGTCAAGCCAATTGCTACGCCGGCTTCTCCTTGGCCTTTAGGGAGCTGTTTGACGCCTGAACGAAGTAATTCAGCGATGACTGAACCGTTATACAGTGTCAATCCGAGAACTACCGCAATAAAGGGAAGCTCTGAGGGAGAGAACACGGAGAAGCGTCCCAAGAAGAGCCAGAAGAAAATCATCATGATGAGTACGGGAACTGCTCGGAAGAACTCAACAACTACTGTGCCGATAGCACGTACAAAAGCGTTTTGAGCCAGACGCATATACCCAAAAATCATTCCAAAAATCACTGAGGTAATTACAGCGATAAAGGCCGCTTTAAGGGTTGAGATAATGCCGGGGATAAAGTACGATTCCCACGCACGATAGGTGAAAAGTTCTGTCCACTTTTCGGCTTCAAGCTGCCCTTGACGGTTCATGACCATAAGAACATAACCGAAGAACGCAAGCAACGCGATAATTGCAATGATGTTGAAAGCTCGTGTGAGCGCTCGACCGCGAGGGCCTGGAGTATCAAAGAGGACCGAAGTCGTTTGCTGAGTTTTCATCGTTTCACCGCCAATTTACGTGAGGACCATGTGGTCAATAAACCGATGGGAACAACGATGATGACGAATCCTGCTGCAAAGACCATGAAAATCACAAAAATCATGTCTGAGTTGAATTCAATCATGGATTTCATCATGCCCGATGCCTCTGCTACTGAAGCAACTGTTGCCACTGTAGAGTTCTTTGCAAGCGCAATCAACGTGTTGCCCAAAGGAGTGATGGAACCGCGTAACGCCTGAGGGAAGATGATATGACGAGCAGCGGGGAAGAATCCTAACCCAATGGCTCGTGCCGCTTCTGCCTGTCCGATAGGAACGGTATTGACGCCAGAACGGATGGCTTCACACACAAAAGCTGCATGGTATAGCGCCAAGACAATTACTGCGTAGAGGAAGAAGTTCATCTGAAAATCTGAAACCAGCTGTAGCTGGAACTGTGTCCACACGCCCAAAATAGCGAGGGTCATCAGAATAGTCAACGGCGTATTTCTGAAGATATGAACATACGCTGTTCCTGCTAATTGGAGCGAAGGTACCGGCGAAATTCTCATGAGAGCGAGAATGGAGCCGATAACAAATGATCCAATAGCTGCCCAAAAAGTGAGCTGTATATTAACCCAAAACGCACCAAGCACATCATAGGTGCTAAAGAGCGTGGAGAGCTGTTCGCTAAAAGTCACGTTAGTCTCCGTAAATCTAAGAATGAATGGTTAGGATGTGGCGCATGATGTGCCAAGGTGAGGAGGATTAAGCTCCTTGTTATAGACGAAACCTGAGTCACCGACGTTCTTAGCCAGTGCCTTTTCCCATTCGCCAGTTTCTACCATTTTGTTAATAGCTTTATTAATGGCTTCGCACTTATCGCTGCCTTTGGGCAGGCCCACTCCATAGCGTTCGTCGGTGAAAGTGTTGCCGACGAGTTTGAGGTGTCCTTTATTTGCTTTAGTGGAGCCGAGTCCAGCAAGAATGATGTCATCGGTGGTTACCGCATCAACCATTCCTGCGTTGAGCGCCACAACGCAGTCTGAGTAGGAGCCTTGTTGAACAAGCTGAACGCTTGAGGCAAATTTGTCTTGAATTTTCTTTGCCGAAGTTGAACCTGTTACAGAACATAGGTTCTTTCCGTTGAGAGAATCAGGACCTTTAATGTCGTTGTTATCTGCTTGAACGAGAAGATCTTGGCCTGCAACAAAGTAAGGGCCTGCAAAGTCGATAGTTTTAAGGCGAGATTTTGAGATGGAGTAGGTCGCAAAAATCATGTCTACCTGACCGTTAGTCAGCATATTTTCGCGGTTTGCTGAGGGCGACTCAACCCACTCGATACGGTCTTCTGGGTAACCAAGTTCTTGTGCTACGTAGCGAGCTACATCGGTATCGAAGCCGGTGTAGTTTTTGCCATCTTGGTAGCCTAGTCCAGGCTGGTCGTATTTGATGCCGATGCGTAGCTTATCGCCTTCTGATGAGTTTGCTGCACATCCAGAAAGAACGAGAGTAGCACTTGCTGCAAGAGCAAGAGTCTTCACGGCGTTACTTTTGAGGCGGTGAATGACGCTCATACTACCTCCTAATTAGTGGTTGAGAATTTTGGAAAGGAAATCTTTTGCACGCTCAGACTTGGGGTTGGTGAAGAACTCGTCTGGGGTTGCTTGCTCGAGGATTTCTCCATCTGCAAGGAAGACGATACGGTCTGCTGCTTTACGTGCAAATCCCATTTCGTGAGTTACAACAATCATGGTCATACCTTCACGTGCAAGGGATACCATGGTGTCGAGAACTTCGTTAACCATTTCTGGGTCGAGTGCACTAGTTGGTTCGTCAAATAGCATCACCTTAGGTTGCATTGCTAGAGCACGGGCGATAGCAACACGCTGTTGCTGGCCGCCAGAGAGCTGTGCTGGAATTTTATGAGCTTGGGACTCAACACCCACTTTGGTGAGTAATTCCATGGCTAATTTATCTGCATCTGCTTTGCTCATGCCACGAACTTTACGTGGACCAAGAGTGACGTTTTCGAGGATTGTTTTGTGTGCAAAGAGGTTAAAGGACTGGAAAACCATTCCTACTTCTGCACGTAGCTTTGCGAGTTCTTTGCCTTCTTCTGGAAGGAGCTTTCCGTCGATACGAATTTCACCGGAATCGATAGTTTCAAGACGGTTGATGGTACGGCATAGCGTAGATTTACCAGAACCAGAGGGTCCTAGCAGAATAATGACCTCTCCTTTGCCCACCTCAAGATTGATATTTTTGAGAACGTGCAAATCGCCATAGTGCTTATTGACCGATGTGAGCTGAACAAGCGAATCGTTCACTAGGTTCCTCCTGACGAAAGTAGATATGTCTGCAGAGAAAAGTCCCTATGTGATAAAGAGGGAATAGTCGTTGAGAATGCAGACACCTGAAATATACAGTTCTACCGTACACGGGCTTATGTAACTTGCATGTTACAGATGACGCTTATTGTTACGGCAGAGTTTTATTAAGCCAAAAATCGTGAGACTGAAAACAGTCACGGAATACAAGCTTAGAGCGGTCTGTCTCATCATGAGAAGCGCGCTTAAGATAGCTTAGAGTAAAACACATAAATTTTTTCTCAATGGGGGAGAAAAACGAGAGGAAAACGATGAATTATCTTCTAGTCGGAGTCACTTTTCTTGTTCTTGCTGTGACCATGATGGGTGTTGCAGTGCTTGGTAGCGACCGACTCTATCCTCTTCGTAAAACCCTAGTTCACATGGGAGAAGATGGAATTGATTTTTATCAGCATCCCTCTGCGCAAGTCGATGAACCTTCAAAAACTTTTGCTGAATATCAAGAGTTCTCTCGTGAAGAATTAATCACCGCACTTATTAAAACAGAACATGATAATCTCGCATTGCGAGACGCATTGGCTGAGAAAGAAGCCTCCTCCAGCCAATAATTAGCGCTATATGCCGAGAATTTTCTAACGTTAAACACTGCAACATCATGTACGAAAAATGAGGGACTTCACCTCGCTATGCATCAGCTCACTCATCGAATGAACACCTATCTACAGGCTTTTAGCGCATATCTGTATCTTCTATGCTACAGATTCTTCACTTATTGGCAGCACCTGCATTGGGGCGCCCAAGTCCTAAGTATTTTTGCGCTAAGCCGTCTTTGGGGCTGGGTTATTTTTAGCGTCGTCGGCGCGCAAGATCAATACACTCCATGGAAAATAGGGCCAATGTCCTATCTCGAATTTATCAGTATCTGGGACTCTGGCTGGTACGAACGAATAGCCCTCGACGGGTACCCTCATACACTACCCACGAATAGCGAAGGCACGGTGACCCAAAATACTTGGGCGTTCTATCCGCTCTACCCGATGAGCGTAAAATTCATCCAAGAACTTACTGGTAGCGCATACTATCCAACAGCTATAGCGCTAGCTACCGTATCGGGATTTATTGCCTCCCTTGTGGTATATCTCCTCTTTAACCGTTCTATCAGCTGGTGCAGACAGCATCGCCTACACCTGAATAACGGTTCTAGTCGTGCTGTAGAGTCTCCACACCATTTAGCGTTATGGGCTACCGCTGCTTTTGCGTGGGCGCCAGTAGCACCTATCCTTCAAGTGCCTTATGCTGAAGCGCTAAATATGGTGTTTCTTGGGCTGACTCTCTACCTCATAATGGCCCAACGATGGGCACTAGGGGCAATAGCTGGAATCCTCGCCGCTTTTTCTCGCCCAGTAGGGGTACCATTAGGGGCTTTAGTGGGAATATGGTGGCTTATCTGCATGTACCGTAGCTATCACCAAACACCACAAGCACATTCCACCGTCAGTACGTTACGTGGAGTTCTTATAAAACATCTCGGACAAGGTGTTAGCGCAATCAGCATATGTGCGGCTGCTATCTCTTGGCCTCTTATTGCATGGGCTTATACCGGAAGAATCGACGCATATACCGCAACAGAAACTGCATGGCGGCAGAGCCATCTTGTCCTATTTCAGCCGTGGATTGCTCAAAGCCAAGAATATTTTGGGTTAGCGGGTGTTCCTGTGCTCATCATGAGCATTCTCGGCTTTATTTTTCTGATGGCCTCGCGATATGCTCGTCGTGTATTACATCCGGTGCTTAACCTCTGGTGTTATAGCTACCTGATATATCTTCTGCTGTTCCTATACCCACAAAGTTCCACATTCCGGCTTCTCTTGCCGTTATTCCCCGTAGTTTTGGTCTTTATCGGGTTGAGTGGTTCACGAGCATATAGAGTTCTTTGGATCGTCGCTTCAGCTATCTTTCAAAGTGTGTGGGTTGGCTGGCTCTGGCATTGGAAAGAGCTACCTGGTGGGGGAGACTATCCACCTTAAAAGTTATGAACGCTGAGGAATACTACGATAACTGAGCAACATAACGAGACAATAAACCTCAGCTAGTTTATTATGGTTGCTGTCACATGAGTTTGAACCATGACCATGGGACTCATTATTAAGGAGTAAAAAGATGGCTGCCCAGAAACCACGCACCGGTGACGGACCTTTAGAGATTCTCAAAGAAAACCGGAGCATTATTGTTAAAATACCTCTTGAAGGAGGCGGTCGACTCGTACTTGAAGTATCAGAACAAGAAATTGAAGACCTCAAGAACTGTCTCAAAGATTTTGACCAACCCAGCACTTCATAAAAGCACCATATAACGCCGTACTGCCGTGAAAACTTCTTCGGTTTTCACGGCAGTTTTGTCGCCCGAACACTTTTGACAAAAATAACAGCTCTTGAACTGTTATGCCTCACCATGCTCAACAGCAGAGCGTATCGCTCATATTTTTCTGGGCAAAGATGATGAACTATGCGACGCTTGACGGTTTTCTTCCGAATTAACTGGTAATCTTCCATATTGTGTTCGGTATTAACGGAATGGAATTTATCGTCCTTGTAATCCTGGTGTTCGTGGTCATCGGGCCAGAACGCATGCCTGAGTACGCCCAAAAACTCAAAGAAGGCGTTAAATGGGTTCGCGCCATGGCGTTTGAGGCAAAAGACGACCTCAAAGAAGTCATGGGGGATAACCCGCTAGGCGACTTTGACTGGAAACAATATGATCCACGCCAATACGACCCGCGAACTATCGTGCGTGAAGCTCTCGCTGAAGACGATGAAGAACGCGCACGTCTGGCAGCAGCACGAGAAGCTGAGAACAAACCACCAGCACAAAATACTCAGCGTTTACCTCAAGGCGCATACGCACCTTTCGATATTGAAGCTACTTAAACCGATACCTTCTCACAATACTGTATTCGCTCTTATCCTCTAGCTAGGCAAAAACCCATCATCGCTGGCGAAAACCTTACTATTCTTAGAGAAGAACCTCCTTAGACGTTGAACGGTAACGGTTTACCATTCAAATTCCGCGCACGATGCGATAGTTGACGAGCAATACGGTTAATAGATTGAGCCGTTTCTGAGCTCGTATCAGCCCAGACCAGAGGCACACCGACGTCCCCTCCCGTCCGTAGAGAGACATCTAAAGGCACAGAACCAAGAAGCGGAACATCATACCCTAATGTCGCAGAAAGACGCTCAGAAAGCTTCACACCGCCTCCTGCGCCAAAAATATCAAGCATCGACCCATCCGGCATACGCATCGCTGCCATATTTTCAATAACACCAGCAACCTTCTGCTGAGTTTGAACACTCATCGTGCCAGCACGCTCTGCAACATCAATGGCAGCACTTTGCGGAGTAGAAATCAACACCAACTCTGCTGTCGGTAAAAGCTGAGCCATCGAAATAGCAATGTCACCCGTACCCGGCGGTAAATCAAGAAGAAGAATATCAATAGCGCCAAAATGAACATCAGTCAAAAACTGCTCTAAAGCACGATGAAGCATCGGACCACGCCACGCCACCGGCTTATTACCAGCAACAAACATGCCCATAGAAATGACTTTGACACAGCCAGAGCCCTGCCCCGAAACATTCTCTGGAACAGAGACCACCGGCGGAAGAATCATATCTTCAAAACGTGTCGGAGCTTGTTCAATACCAAAAAGACCGGGAATAGAGAAACCATGAACATCAGCATCAACGACCCCCACCGATAGCCCATCAGCTGCAAAAGATGCCGCAAGGTTAGCCGTCATCGACGACTTTCCCACACCGCCCTTACCTGAGACCACCGCATAGACACGAGTCAAAGAATCCTCAGCACTAAACGGATTCTTAGACTTATGCCCCAACGTACTCCGTAACTTTTGCCGTTGTTGAGGGTTCATATACCCAATATGAACCTGAACCTGCTGGACACCCTCGATAACAGATAACGCCTGCGTAATATCATGCTCAATCGTTGTCTTAAGCGGACAACCCTCAATCGTTAATAAAACGTGAATATGAGCAACGCCCTGCTCAAAGTACGCCTTCTCGACCATCCCAAGCTCGGTAATCGGGCGACGAAGTTCTGGGTCATGGACCGTACACAACGCCTCGTATAGTGTTTCGTCGATAGAAGACATCAATATCCTTAGAAAAATACAGAAAACAACAGAAGACTACTCGCCATGTTCTTGCGAAAGCTCATCGACATCTTTGACTTTAATCTGAGACAAACGTCGTTTAGGAGTGCTCATATCTTCCGTCACTATCTTCATAGACTGCGTTTCAGGGCTGTTCTCTAACCCCTGAGATTCTGAACGATCTAGAGCCTGCTGCAATTTTTGAAGTTCTTCCATCACATCACGCAACTCACTACGTACATAATCACGAGTTGCCACCTCACGAAGAGCAATACGCAAAGACGCAATTTCACGAGTAAGGTACTGCGTTTCTTCAAGATTTTGCTGATCTCGCTGACGGTCTTGAGCAGCAATCACGCGGTCACGGTCATCTTGACGGTTCTGCGCTAACAGAAGCAACGGAGCAGCATAAGAAGCCTGTAAAGATAACGCCAACGTCAAAAGAGTAAAGTTCAAGGCTCGAGGGTCAAACTGTAACTCATCTGGGGCTAGAGTGTTCCACCCAAGCCAGAGCGTACAAAAAATGGTCATCCACAAAATAAATTGTGGAGTTCCCATAAAACGAGCAATAGCTTCGGTAGCACGCCCAAAACGATCAGGATTCGGCTTCCCCCCGGTAGCGATACGATGACGAGCAGCTTGGGGAGTTGCTAGACGGTCATTATGACGTTCGCGGTTTTTCTCACTCAAAACGGCGACCTACCTTTCGAATGGGTGTGCCATCATCGTATGTTCTCCAGTCCTCAGGTAAGAGCGCATCTAGAACGTCATCAATAGTCACCGCCCCAACAAGACGCTGTGACTCATTAACGACTGGCAAAATAGTCAAATCATAGGTTGCTAATACACGAGAAATCTCTTCAAGACTGGTCATATCTGAGACTGGCTCAATGGAAGAATCTAAAAGATTACCGACCTGCTCACTGGGCGGATACCTCAACAGCTGTTGCATATGCACCATACCCAAATATTTACCCGTAGGAGTCTCTAACGGTGGTCTAGCAACGAGCACTGCCGCAGCCATTGCCGGAGGAATCTCCTCTTGTCGGATATGTGCTAAAGCCTCAGCCACAGAAGCCTCAGGGGAGAGAATAATAGGCACCGGGTTCATCAACGAACCGGCTGTTCCCTCTTCGTACTCAAGTAGACGGCGAACGTCTTCTGCTTCTTCTGGCTCCATCAGAACTAATAGCTGTTCACGTTGCGCATCAGATAGTTCATTGAGTAAGTCAGCTGCATCGTCTGGCTCCATCTCATCAAGAACTTGAGCCGCACGCTCAACATCCAGATGCGAAAGAATCTCAACCTGATCATCTTCAGGTAGCTCTTGCAAAACGTCTGCAAGGCGATCATCGTGCAATTCATGAGCGACCTCAACCATACGTTTATCGTTCATCTCATGGATAGCGTCTGCCAAGTCTGCAGCATTAGCATGCTCATGATTAGCAACGAATGTTGTCGCTGCTTGAGGTTCTAAATCAGTTGAAAGAATCGCCTCATCCCAATCAACAACAAGGGTAGCTTTTCGGCGACGTAGTAGCCCACCATTTTCTGGGATACGTGAGATGAATAGCTCTGAGATGAACCAATCACCGTTACGTCGCTGTTCCATTGCAACGTCTTCAACAGTTGCTTCTCCAGAACCATCTGTCAAACGAACTTTACGGTCAAAAATTTCTGCAACCACAAGCGCCTCAGAACCGCGCTGTTCGAAACGTCGAAGGTTGACAAGTCCCGTACAAATAATCTGAGCAGAATCGATAGAGGTGATACGAGTCATCGGCACAAAAATACGTTTTTTGCCGAGTACTTCAATCACAATACCCACAACAATAGGTTCTTTACCACGTTGCGAGATACTTCCTGCGGCGACGGCTAAAGGCCCAAAACTTCGTTTGAGCACAACAACATCGCGTAGACGACCAAGACGGTCACCCATAGGGTCAAAAACGTCCATACCAAGTAGGCGGGCAATAAAAATTTTATTTGGTGTTGTACTCACCCTTAATAGACTACGCGTTCTCACCAATTTTTGAAGAGACCATAGCCTATCTGTGACAAGAAACGGATAATCTTTAGTTCAAAACAGCTCTGAATACGACACTATGTAGGGAAAAATTTTCGCCACTTGCGATACTCGCCGTTTTTTCAGGAAATACTAAGGTGACTTCGCGAAAATATAGAGCATGGACGAACAAAACATATCAGCAATTCTCTCGAACACAGATAACCTTCCCGAAGGAATCCCCGTTGGAGAATACAACAACCGACAGCAACTCAACCAAGCACTCAACACCCTCAACAACGCCAACTTCCCGCTACGAACCTTATTCATTCAAGGAGAAGGACTGAAACAAATCGAGTTTCTTGGTAACAAACTCTCTTATCCGAAAGTTGCTTTAGCTTCTGCCGCTCAAGGTGCTTTCTTCGGTGCCTTCATCGGTCTTGCTACCGCATTATTGAGTAACGGAAACTTCGCCGCTAACCTACTATCTTCCATCCCATTAGGTATCGCTGTATGGATGATTTTTGGTGTTCTGTCTTATTCTCGAAGCAATAAACAAGGAAACTTCCAAACCCGAGCACAATTAGTTCCTCAAAAATATATTCTGATGGCTCACCCCAGCACCGCAGGACAAGCTCAACATATCCTCGGAGGCCCTCAACCTACACCAATGGCACCAGAAGGCCCTGTACCTTTTAGCCCGCCCACACCACCACAGAGCTTTGACGGAAACACCCTTCCTCCACACAAAACGGCTGAACCGATTCCTTCTCCCACCGTTAACAGCCCTCAAAAAGAATCTTCATCAAAATTTGGTTTGAGAATAGAAGACCCCGAGGAATACGCACAAACGATTCGGCAAGAACCACCAGCACCAGAACCTAACGAACGCATTGAACAAATTCGTTCCCAACAACGAACTGGACGCTATGGAATCCGCATCGAAAACCCTGAACAATTTCAAGAAGCAATCCGTCAGCCGGGGCAATCAACGCCACCTCAACCGCAACCTTCTAACACCAAACCTCACAACAACAGCGCTGGTACTCAAGAATAACTACCAGAATCATCTGAACTGGTGAGTTGAAAAGCTGAGGAACAACTGTCCATCACCATAAAACGGGGTGTGGGGTGTTTACCATATCTGGTGAACACCCCACACCCCGTTGGCATAATCCTCTGCTATGAACGCAAAGAATCCATCCACTGTTCAATCTCAGCAACAGTACGTGGAAGATCTGCTGAAAGATTCACCGGACCCTCTTCAGTGATGAGAATATCGTCTTCTAAACGAATACCAATACCACGGTATTCTTCACTAATAGCTAAGTCCTCTTCCTTGAAATACAACCCTGGCTCAATCGTGAACACCATACCCGGCTCAATGACACCATCAAGATACAGCTCACGTTTGGCCTGAGCGCAATCGTGAACATCAAGACCTAAATGGTGGCTTGTCCCATGAGGCATCCAACGACGATGCTGACCTCCCTGCTCTGACAAAGCAACCTCTGCCGATACAGGAAGCAAACCCCACTGTTCAAGACGCTCTGCTAAGACAGCAGTAGCCGCCTCATGAACCTCACGGAACCGGCGACCAGGAACAGCTACTTCAAAAGCCGCATCAGCAGCGTCAAGAACCGCCTGATAAATCTTTGCTTGCACTTCAGTAAAACGCCCGCTCACCGGTAGCGTTCGAGTGATGTCAGCAGTATATAGAGTGTCATCTTCTACGCCAGCATCAACAAGAATCAGCTTTCCCTCATCAACCGAACCATTATTACGAATCCAATGCAAAATAGTGGCATTATTTCCACACGCCGCAATAGTGTCATAGCCGAGATCGTTGCCTTCTTCACGTGCTTTTGCAAAGAAAGCACCCTCAACTACACGCTCACCACGATGATGGCCTACCGCCCGAGGCAGAGCACGAACCACATTCTCAAAGCCTTCAATAGTGTGCTGTACAGAACGACGAAGATTCTTGACCTCCACCTCATCTTTAACAAGACGCGCCTCAGAAAGAGCCTCTGTCAAAAGAGCATCGGTCTGGTCAGCTTTCTCTAAATCCACCCCCGTGTTATAACGAGAGGTATCAACGAGTGCGTCAATATTTAAGTCGACGTTACGCACAAGACGGATATTAATACCGCCAAGCGCCTGACTACCAGCATTCTTCGTGATAGCGACTTCTAACTCCGAAAGATCCGCGGTACGGATACCGTACTCTGCTTCCACCGCTGCGAGGGTAGGGCGTGGACCAACCCAGAATTCACCATAGCGAGGATCAGCATAGAACTGTGCGCTATCTCGTCCAGCAAGAGGCCGGAAATAAAGCGTCACCTCGTGATGCGAACCGTTATCTCCGTGGTTTTGCTCAACTGGTTCAAAAACGAGTACAGCATCAGGCTCTTGGTCTAGCCCAAGACCCGTTTGGTGCGCAAAGGCAGAATGAGGACGGAACCGGTAATCGGTATCATTAGAACGCACTTTAAAAGCACCAGCAGGAATCACAAGACGCTCACCAGGGAAAAGGCGTGAAATACGGGCGCGACGTTCAGCTGCATAATCTGCTACTTCTGCACGTTCAGGTAATGGTGTTTCATCGGGCGCCCAATATGATGCCATAAACTCAATAAAAGCTTCAGACTGGGGAGGCTGAGAGCGATTATTCACTCTTTGCTCAAGGGGCTGTTCATCTGTCATATCAGAAGATTTATGTTCATCAGTAACCATAGATACAACTCTAATACGTTCAGAGGTATCTATACACCTATCTTTGTCATAGACAAGCAACCTAAGATAGAAATATGTCATATGATTTGCATACTCATTCGGTACTATCAGACGGTACACAAAGCGTAGAAGAACTCGTCGCCGAAATTGCTCACTGCGGATTAACAGGTTTTTCCCTCACTGATCACGACACTACCGCAGGCTGGCAAAGTGCACAAAAATATGCTGATGACTGGGGACTAGACTTCTTACCAGGTATGGAAATCTCGTGCGCTATCGGCCCGCTTAGCGTACACCTACTAAGCTACGGACATCAACAAAACGATAGCGTCCTGAACGAACATATTACGCAGGCTCGCACCTCCCGCCGGACACGAGCTCAAAGAATCGTTCAAAAACTCTCTGAAACATACCCCATCACATGGGAAGACGTCTTAGCTCAAGCATCACCAGGAGCAACTATCGGCAGACCCCACATTGCAGACGCCCTCGTGAACGCAAACATTATCAAAACCCGCAGCGAAGCCTTCTCCGGATTACTGGCAGACCACTCAGCATATTATGTTCCGTACCGTGCCGTACACCCCGTTGACGCCGTCACCATGGTTAAAGCTGCCGGAGGAGTACCCATCATGGCACACCCCCGTGCTCGTATCCGCGGACAAGTTGCCTCTGCAGAGCTCATAGAACAGATGATTGAGGCCGGACTAAGCGGACTTGAAATCTATCATCGAGACAACAACGAAGAAGACCGCAACTGGCTCAAAAAACTTGCCCAAAAATATGACCTCATCATAACTGGCTCTAGCGATTACCACGGCGCCGGAAAGCCTAACCGACTAGCAGAAAACACCACACCACCCCAAACCGTCGAACGTATCAAAGAAATCATCCGGCAGAACCACCAGAAGAACACCCCACCTCAACACACCCAAACAATATAAAAGGCGGTGCCCATAACCCCTTGGGTTAAGAACACCGCCCCAATCAATACAGGCTAGTCTTGTGAATCACCATCATTAACGATACGTTTGCGCCGACGACGACGCGGAGCCTGCTCGCTCTCTACCCGGGTACGACGTCGTGAACGACCAGAAGCATCTTTCTCCACAACGGGGGAGTCTGAGCGCGTATTATCATGCTCTTGACGGCGAGGGCGACGCTGCCTTTGCCCATTATTCTGCGAACGACGAGAAGAGGAAGAACGTTCTGAGCGGCGCTCGCCTCTGCGCGGTGAACGTTGAGCAGAAGCATCAGAATCCTTAGGCTGAGCATGAGGCATCTTACCTCGAGTGCCTTCAGGAATATCAAGGTCACGGAAAAGATGCTCAGAAGAAGAATACGTTTCTACAGGCTCTGGAACACCCAACTCTAAGGCCTTGTTAATGAGAGACCAACGAGGGATATCTTCCCAATCAACAAGAGTAATTGCGGTACCAGTATGACCGGCACGGCCTGTACGACCCACACGGTGTACATAGGTTTTTTCGTCGTCGGGGCACTGAAAATTAATCACGTGAGTGACGTCATCAACATCAATACCTCGGGCTGCTACATCTGTAGCGACAAGGACATCAACGGTATTATCACGAAACGCTTGTAATGCTTTTTCGCGTGCGACCTGAGGCAAATCGCCGTGAAGAGCACCCGCACGGAAACCACGATTCTGTAACTCATCAGAAAGCTTTGCTGCAGAGCGTTTTGTCTTGGTGAAGATAATGGTACGTCCTCGCCCATTGGCGCGCAGAACTCGACCCACTAACTCATCTTTGTCGAGAGGATGAGCACGATAAATAACTTGACGGATAGACGCCTTTGTCAACGACTCATCTTCGGAAGACTGCGCTTGAATATGCATTGGTTTACGCATATAACGGCGTGCCATGGTCAGCACAGGCCCAGGCATGGTTGCCGAGAAAAGCATGCTCTGACGAATCTCGGGCAAACTCGCAAGAATTTTTTCAACATCGGGTAAGAACCCTAAATCAAGCATCTCATCGGCTTCATCAAGAACCACAATTTTTACCTGCGAAAGATTCATCTTCTGCTGGCGTTGTAAATCAATGAGTCGGCCGGGCGTACCAACAATAATCTCAACTCCGCGGTCAAGAAGTTTAACCTGCTGTTCATACGGAACACCACCGTATAACGTCACAACACGAACTCCCGCACCTGCTGCCGCAGCAGAGAGATCGTCACCTACTTGAACAGCAAGCTCACGAGTTGGAACAATAATTAGCGCTTGAGGGGAGCCAGGGGAGCGTAACGAATCCCAACGGGGATCTTCGGGGCCGATGACTCGTTGAATTGCGGGCAGACCAAAACCTAGAGTTTTGCCGGTACCTGTTTGCGCCTGCCCGATGATGTCATTGCCGGCGAGAGCAACAGGCAACGTGAGAGACTGAATAGGGAACGGATGAATGATGGAACGTTCAGCTAAAGCTTGGCAAATATCTTCGCGTAGTCCGTAATCGGCAAAAGTCTTGGGGTCTTGGTTCACGTATGTGTTTCCTGTAGAAAAGGCGCAAAAGCGCAACTATGGAGGTACGCCGATCGTGAGAGAACAAGTCACCTTATCTCAGCAGGTGACACTACTAAACATTACTGGTGGATAACGACCGGACAACCGTCTTATCTTAGCCATTCTAACAAAGCTGAAGAGAAAAAAGTGGAGAGCCTAAAAATATAGGCCCTCCACTATCGTCTACACCGTTTATATCAACGGCATATTATGCTGAGAAATTAAAGCCGACGCGACGCTTTGTCTCTGAACCAATTTCAACGAAACCGATTTTATCTCCAGGAATCAATACAACGTTACCCTTATCGTCTTCTAGCTCTAGAACCTCACCTTTATCCATGGCGCGTGCAATGAGCTGACGCAATTCAACAGGGTCTTTATCGGACTCGATAACTACTTCGCGAGGCATATTTCTAATACCAAATTTAACGTCCATAATTGCTCCTTAAACAACGGAAATTACCGGTCATGTCTCTAGACATTCTAAAAGGTGAAGACAAGAACACCTAGAAATATCACCCTCAGCGTACCACCCCTACGATAAATCACGCAGAAGAGTCCTTCTTGAATCTTCTGAACAAAAACCTTATAGAAGTGAAAAAGGCAGAGGACTAACCGTCATAGACAGAATCGTCATCAATGCAGAGTAGCCCTCCCCATGCTAAACGAAAAACGAGATTTTGTGCACGAGCAAGCTCTTGGTCCTGAGCACCTTGTTGCAAAGCATGTTGTACTGCTGATAGAGCCATCCCCGTTAGCGTACGTGAAATGAGCACTGCTTCTTGTGCGGCTAGACCAGAATTAGGCTCTAACACTTGCGCAATATGATTAGCGATATGTAGATGAAGGTCATCAATACGCTGTTGAACAGCTAAATCACTGTGAATATCAGATTCAAAAATCAGCCGATAACCCTGCAGATTAGTGCGCGTGAACTCGAAGAAAGCACCAATAACACGTTCTGTTCGCTCACGGTTATCTTGGGTGTCGTATAAGGGGCGAACTAGGCGTTCTGTGAGCTCTTTAATCTGTTCGTCTAGTACAGCAAGATATAGTTCTCGTTTTGATTTGAAATGCTGGTAAAGTACCGGCTTCGTGACATCGGCAGCTGACGCAACCTGATTCATTGTCGTTGTATGGTATCCCTGAGAAGAAAAAATACGGAGTGCACTTAATACCAGATGTTGTCGTCGTAGTTCCTTCGGCAGACGCTTGTCCCCTGAGGAATAATGCCGATCATGTGAATCTGGTTCTTGGAGTGGCTCAACGGTCACAGAACTCAACGCTTGTTCCTGAATCTATCTAAATAACGGACGAGTGATAAGGGCATAGACATCTACCGTGAATGGCTGATACCTCTGTATGAGAGATATCGTCCATGACAGTTAGGAGGCGTCCTTATGTTTTTGCTCCATCTGAAGATGAGAGGGCTCTGCGGTGTTTACCTCAATACCGTAGAGCGCTTCAAGAGCTGCAACGTAATCAGCTTCACGACCGTCTTTGGCTAAAGAACGTGCACGGACCGTAGGGGTGTGAAGTAGTGATTTCACCATACGCCGCATCGTAAGCTCTAACTGGTCTACGGCAGCACCACACCCATACTGGTTGCGAACCTTCTGCAGTTCATTGTCCAAAATAGACATCGTATGTTCCCTGAGAGCTACAATAGCAGCATCTACGTTGCGAGCCTTCTCTTGTACCGCAAAATGAGCAGCTTCATTGTCCACAATTGCGTGGGCAAGTTCAATAGAATCTTGAGTTTCGTTGGGGGCAGCCAGACGAACAGTCTCCAACGTAATCAACTCAACATCTGGCATATCTGCAACATCTGGAGCGAAATCTCTACTCAACGCCAAATCGAGAATAATGCGTTTCCCTGCAGGAACCTCATCAGCGCTCAACGGAGCGGCAGAACCAGAACACCCAATGAGAATATCTGCTTCTTTGAGAGCTTCGTGAAGAGCGCCCTCAGGAACAGCTCGTATGGAGCGCTTGTCGGCAAAAGTAGCTGCACGACCAGAGGAAGAATATACACTAATATTTTGGCAACCACGCTCTCTCAGAGCCGCAACTGTAGCACCAGCGTAAGCGCCAGTACCAATAATGAGTGCGCGACGGACATCCCACGCTAACTCTGATAGCTCATACGCTAAATCGAGAGCGACCGAAACAACTGAACGCCCTTGAGAACCAAGCAGAGTCTGCTGACCCACCTCTCGAGCAGTGCGAGCAGCACGATCAAAAAGCCGCACTAAATTACCGGTGGCTGTGCCTTCTTCGCGTGCAGTAGCAATAGCTCGACGTACCTGTCCGGTAATCTCTCGCTCTCCAACCACTGCCGACTCTAAACCAACCGCTACCGTAAATAAGTGTTTGACGGCCCCATGCTGAGTGAACACTTCAAAACTGCTTGCAACAAGTTCGTACGCTAAAGAAGACTGGTCGGCAATGCCACGATATATTTCCTGTGAAGTTTCTTCTAATATCAGCTGTATTTGCTGAGACGTTGCACCGGGGGATACAGCAAGCTCCCCATAAATCTCTAAACGGTTACACGTCGAAAGAACAACGCTTCCTCGAACCCGCTGCGCCGAAACATTTTTGAGCGCAACACTAGCACCGTTGGCCAATAATGCCACGGTGTTCAAATCTACAGTCTTGTGTGATGCAACGAGCGTAAATATAGTCACGACTGACTTATCATAAACATGTTTGCCCCTCAGACGCGAATAAAAACGGGAAATATCACTATTTTTCCTCGTAGATTCCCCTCTCAACCAGCAGATACCAGCAAAGAATGACATGGTGTCGGCAAACAATGCGCAATAATTTGGCACAATGGGAAACATGAGTAGCACTTTGAATCAACGAGAACTACTGAACACACACCAGCTAGATTCTCTTCCCACCACTCACCCACTCAAAACTACAGGCGTGGCAGAGTCACCAATGCTCAAAGCCCTCACCGGACAAAAAGGCTCACACCACCCCGTATGGTTCATGAGACAAGCCGGACGCTCCCTGCCCGAATACCGAAAAGTACGTGAAGGTATTCCCATGCTAGAGGCATGTTTAACCCCAGAACTTGCCTGCGAAATTACATTGCAACCCGTACGACGCCACAACGTAGACGCCGCAATCTTCTTCTCCGACATCGTCGTCCCCATGAAGCTAGCCGGCGTAGACGTAGACATCGTCCCTGGCAAAGGCCCCGTACTATCCCAACCAGTACGCACCGCTGAAGACGTCAAAAACCTCCCCGAACTCGAAGACTGCGCACTCGACCCCATCCGAGAAGCAGTCAGCCTAACCGTCAAAGAACTCGGCGACACACCGCTCATCGGTTTCGCCGGAGCACCATTTACCGTCGCCGCTTATATGGTTGAAGGCGGACCCTCCCGAGACCACCTACGCCCACGCACCATGATGCACTCAGACCCCGACACTTGGCATGCACTCGGACAATGGGCCGCCCGAACCGCAGGACAATTCCTTCAAGCACAAATCGAAGCAGGCGCCAGCGCCATCCAACTCTTCGACTCTTGGGCAGGGTCCCTCTCCGAAAGCGATTACCGCACCTACATCCAACCCCACTCCGCCCACGTTCTTCAGAGCGTGGCACATTACGGTGTTCCTAGAATCCACTTTGGTACCGGAACTGCACAACTGCTCAAAGCTATGCACGAAGCCGGAGCCGACGTCATCGGCGTAGATTACCGTCTCGACCTGACCGAAGCCCAACACCGTCTTGGTGGGGGAGTACCACTTCAAGGAAACATCGACCCTGCACTACTTAGCGCAGGATGGGACGTCCTCAAAGAACACGTAGACCACGTCCTCGCTGAAGGCGCTTGTGCCCCATCGCATATCGTCAATCTTGGACACGGCGTGCCACCAGAAACAGAGCCTGAAATACTCACCCGCCTCGTGGAATACATTCACACTCAAACTGCTCGGGAAGTAGCCTAAGAACAATGTCACCTGTCGATACTCGTTCCCCTAAAGAAACCGCAATCGTCGTCGGCGGTGGAATCTCCGGACTACTCGCCGCCCGAGAACTCGCTCAACAAGGACTCAAAGTCACCTTGGTCGAAAAAGAAGACCATCTCGGTGGTGCAGTAGGCGCACACCAACTCGATGGACTCGTTCTCGACTCCGGCGCAGAATCCTACGCAACAAGAACCACCGCCGTCAGCGAGCTACTCGAAGAACTCAATATCAGCGAAAAAATCGTCACGCCACGGCAAGACGGCTCTTGGCTTTGCCTCCCCAACGGGACACATAAAGCACCAAGAACAGGAATTCTCGGCATCCCCGGAGACCTCAACGACCCTGACTTCAAAAAAATTATGAATAGAAGCGGTCTACGACGTGCTAAACTCGACCGTTTCTTACCCGCCTCCGCAGGGGAAAACGCGCGTACCCTCGGCGACCTTGTACGCGTGCGCATGGGACAACAAGTACTCGACAGACTCGTCTCACCCATCGTTTCTGGCGTCCACTCCACACACCCCGACCACCTCGACATCGATTCTGTTGCACCAGGACTCAAAAAAGCGTTAAGCACCTACGGTTCTCTTGCTACCGCGGCAGCATCACTACGTAAAAGCTCCCCAGCCGGAGCACAAGTCGCAGGACTCATCGGCGGTATGCACCAGCTATCCGAAGCGCTCGTTGACGATATCCTGCGACGTAAAGTACGTATCCTCACCAGCTACGACGCCATCGCCGTCGACCGCGATCACTGCCATAACCTCTGGACACTTATCCAACGCCAACCCGAAATCGGCGAAAAAGCTGCCGCCATCCACGGAAAATACCTCGTCATGGCATCAGACGGGCCTTCAACTCTTCGAATGCTCGGATCACACCTGAACAACGCAGACCTACCCCAAATTTCAGCAGGACCAGAAGTCGCCCTCGTAACACTCATCATCGAACAACCAGAGCTCGACTCCCGACCACGCGGCACCGGAGTGCTCGTTAGCGAAGAAGTCACCTCAGTACGAGCCAAAGCGCTCACCCACGCCAGCGCTAAATGGGAATGGATGAGCGAAAAACTAGGACCACACCGACACGTATTACGCCTATCCTACGGCAGAGGACAAGACACCAGCCCACTACAAGAAGTCAAACTCTACGACGACCAACTCATCACCTTGGCCATCCACGATGCCCAAAAACTTCTTGACGTCTCCATCTCACGAAACCAGCTCCTCGCAGCAGACGTCGTGCGATGGAAAGGGGCCTTACCTACAGCCAGCCCCGAACACCGTACAACAGTACAAAGCTTCCGCAGCGCACTCACCGAACTAGATAACGTCACCGCTGTTGGCGCATGGCTCAGCGGAAACGGGTTAGCTGCCGTCACCGCAGACACCCGCAAAACCCTCAAAAACTTTATTGAACAAAACAACATCGGATAGAACCTCAACGCTACAACTACCTAACGCCACGAGATTCACCGTAAAACACACAACAACTAGGTTTCTCCCCATCACACCTGATAGAGAGGAACCTCTGAGGAAGGAAAACATGTCACACCAACATGGCTCACATGGAAACTACTCCCACACACACGGCTCAGACGCAACCTCATCAAAAATTCAAGGTCAAGTTCCGGGAGCACCAGCTGAAGGAGACGACAAACTCTACTACGCGCTATACACCGTATTTGCACGTACCGGAGCCACAAACACCCAAGCACAAACTCCCGAAGCTGAAGAAGAACTCAACCACGTAATCTCAGCTCTTGAAGAACAAGGCGTAACCATTCGCGGATTCTACGACGTATCAGCCATGCGTGATAACGCAGACATCCTCGTATGGGCTCACTGCGAAGTCCCCGAAGACCTCCAAGAAGCAATCCGCAAACTTCGCCGTACCAGCGTTTTCTCTGAAACAAAGATTGTATGGTCCACTATGGGCGTACACCGCGATGCAGAATTTACACGCCGCCACGCCCCAGCATTTGCACTCGGTAAAGAAGCACAAGACTGGGTCTGCGTATACCCCTTTGTTCGCTCCTACGAGTGGTACTACATGAACCCCGAAAAACGTGCTGAAATGCTCAAAAATCACGGCATGAAAGGCTACGACTTTCCCCAAGTACTAGCCAACACCATCGCAACATTCGGACTCAACGACTACGAATGGGTTCTCGCCCTTGAAGCACCCGAACTCGTCGACCTCGTCGACCTTATGCGTCATTTCCGAAACACTGAAGCCCGTCTACACGTCCGCGAAGAAACCCCCTTCTACACCGGACGCCGTATTCCCTCCCACGAAATTGCAGGAGTTCTTGCATGAGCACCCGACTACCACATGACGTAGCCCCCAACGTCACCGACCCCAACAACACCGCTAGCAACGGACCTGCCGTACTCGATGCAACAACCATCGAAACATTCCACGGCGAAGAAAACATCTCACGCCCTCGTAACAAAGCACCACAACCCTACGATATGGTGATTCTTTCATCCTTTGGTGGCCCTGAAGGGCAAGAAGATGTCATCCCATTCCTGAGAAACGTCACGGCAGGACGAGGCATCCCCGACGAACGACTCGAAGAAGTCGCAACACACTACCGCGCCAACGGCGGTATCTCACCTATCAACGAACAAAACCGTGCACTCTTGAATGCCCTTGAACAGGCCCTTCAAGAAAAAGGCCCACACATCCCCATCACATGGGCTAACCGTAACTGGAAACCCTACGTCAACGACGTAGTACAAGAAGCCTACGATAACGGTGCACGAAAAATTTTGGTACTTGCCACAAGCGCCTACCCTGGTTATTCTTCATGCCGTCAATACCGTGAAGATTACGGTATGGCATTAGAAAAACTTGAACTAGAAGGAAAACTTCAGATTGATAAAATCCGTCAGTTCTATGATGCACCAGGATTCGTACAAGCCTTCGTCGATGGACTTGTAGACGGACTACGAGAAGTTCACCAAAAAATTGCGCAGAACACCGACCCTGCTGCTGGAAACGGCGCTATTCGCATCATGTTCTGCACCCACTCCGTACCAACCAGCGCAGCGAACGAAGCCGGACCACGAGATGTCGACTACGAAGGCGGCTCCGCCTACGTCGAAAAACATCTTCAAGTGGCTCGACGAGTCCTCGAAAAAGTCTCTGAACTTGACTCAAAACTCCTCGAAAACGTTGATTGGGAACTGGTCTACCAGTCCCGTTCAGGCCCCCCATCGATGCCATGGCTAGAACCAGACGTCAACGACGCCCTAGAAGCCCTCGAAGGTCAAGTTGATGGCATCGTCCTCGTACCTCTGGGCTTTGTCTCTGACCATATGGAAGTCAAATGGGACTTAGACACCGAAGCTCTAGACACTTGTAAAAATCTCGGCTTTGAAGCGGTACGCACACCAACACCCGGAACTCATCCGGCCTACGTTGAGTCTTTGCGTCAGCTCATCCAAGAACGCGTACAATCTGCAAACTCAACACCGTTTACCGCACCCAAAGAGCCACTTTTCGGTGGTTGCTCTAACCGCGGATGGTTCGACGAATGCGACCCTCAATGCTGTAAACCAGCACGTGCTCAACAACATCGAGCAACGATTGCAACCTACCATATGAAGACTACGGAGGACTAAAACCTATGGGCTACACCGTTGGCACCCGAGGCTCGGCGCTAGCACTCACTCAAACAGGTATGGTTGCTGACGCCATCGGATGTATCTGCAACCAAAACATCGAACGAGTAACCGTCAAAACTGAAGGCGATATCCTGACCGGTCCGCTTTCACAGATGGGTGGTACCGGTGTATTCGCTGCAACGTTAAGACAACGAGTACTGGACGGCAGTGTCGACATGGCTGTTCATTCCCTCAAAGATTTGCCCACCCAGCCCTGCCCTGGACTCAACATTGCGGCAATTCCTGAGCGCGAAGACCCACGAGACGCACTATGCGCTCGCGATGGACTCACCTTAGAGACACTGCCAGAAGGTGCAAAAGTTGGTACTGGATCTCCTCGACGAGCAGCCCAGATTAAGGCGTTACGCCCAGATATCAATATCGTTGATATTCGAGGTAACGTGGGCACACGTCTTGCACGAGTCCCCGGTCTAGAACATTATGGCAATGCAGAAGCGGTAGGGGACTGCGATGCAGTTATCCTTGCGGCTGCTGGTTTGCACCGGCTAGGTTATGAATCTGCTATTTCTGAATATCTTGACGTTTCTCGTGTGCTTCCTGCCCCTGGGCAAGGTGCCTTGGCTGTAGAAATACGTGAACAAGACGTCCACAACAACACTGAGCTAGCTCAAGCTGTCGCTACCGTAGACCACCTACCAACACGTTACGCGGTTATCGCTGAGCGTGCTGTGCTACGTCGTCTAGAAGCAGGTTGTGCTTCGCCCATTGGAACATACGCGAGATATGAACAAGACCAGCTGATTCTTGATGCTGTAGTGGCTTCTGCTGATGGTTCTCAGGTGCTAAGACATCATGCAGCAACCGTACTTTTGAGTCAAGAAGCAGCTGAACAGCTTGGTATTCAAGTAGCAGAAGACCTCCTGCAAATGGGCGCTGACCGTTTAAACGGATTGAATAGTTAGTGTCCATGGCCAACGCAATGACCTCTACTCGGCTGCTCATCACTCGTTCGTTTGAACAAGCACAACCGTTTGTTGAGCTTTTGTCTCATACGTCTTTAGCGCCGGTAGAGGTCGATTGTGTCCCTATCCGCCAAGCTGTCGCTCATACACCAGATAGTGAGCTCATGAGCCGTCTGCCTCATGGTGGCTTTTCTTGGGCTCTTATCAGTAGCGCGAATGCTGTGCTTTCTTTGAAAAAATATGCTGTTGAATCTCAGCGTACGTTGCCTCAATTACTAGCAACAACAAAAGTTGCTGCTGTTGGTGCCTCCACGGCACAAGTTTTGGCTGATAACGGTGTTGTGGTGGATTACATTCCTTCGGTGATGGACGCCCAACATTTGGGGCAAGAACTTCCGTATGACGACGATCAACCTGTTCTGTGTGTTTTGGGAAAGACGTCACGGCCGACTCTCAACCATGTTCTAGCATCACGGAATATACCTACAGAAACGGTGATTCTTTACGATATGGAACCTTACCCCGCTACAAACCCGTTAACGCCGTTGAGAGCACCCGAAAAATCTTTTGCTTTGGGGCAGGTGAGAGAGCGTTGGCAAGAATATGCGGGTGTTATCGCAACGGCTCCTTCTCTATTAGAAGAACTCGTCACCTATATTTACGGTGAGGAATCTCCGGTATCTTTTCCCCCTCTTATTGCGATGGGAAGAACAACCGCATCTCATGCGCAGCGTTTAGGTTTGGATGTTTATATTGCGCCTGCTCCAACCCCTGACGGATTATGCGAAGCGGTTCATCATTATTTTTTGTAATTTTTTGGTTATCACGCAAAGAAAATACATGTTTTATGAGAGGAGAACTCCTATGACGGCACTCAACCTTCAGTATCGTCCACGGCGTCTACGCGCAACTCCTGCGTTGCGTAAACTGGTATCTGAAACACAACTACGCCCAGAGCACCTCATTCAGGTTCTCTTTGTGCGAGATGGAATTGAGGAACCTCAGCCTATCGCGTCTATGCCTGGACAATATCAGCACACGTTAGATTCTCTGCTAGAACAGGTAGAACAAGCCGTATCAGCAGGGATTCAATGTATTGATCTTTTCGGTGTTCCTCGTGAAGAAGACAAAGATGCAGATGGAACTCACGCATGGCTACCGGAGGGTATTTTAAACCGTGCTATTGCACAGGTTCGTCAACGTTTTGGGGATACCATTACGATTATGGCGGATACCTGTCTTGACGAGTTCACCAGCCATGGACATTGTGGGCCTCTTTCGACAGACCGGTTCGGTCAGCCGATTGTCGATAACGATGCCTCTGTACATGCTTATTCTCAGATGGCGTTGGCTCAGGCTCGTGCCGGTGCACATATTGTGAGCCCATCGGGCATGATGGACGGGCAAGTACAAGCAATTCGTCAGGCGCTTGATGCAGAAGGGTTCTACGACGTCGCTATTATGGCGTATTCGGCAAAATACGCTTCAGCATTCTTTGGTCCTTTCCGTGATGCTGTCGGTTCTTCATTAGAAGGCGACCGTAAGAGCTATCAGCAAGACCCAGCTAACCGTCGTGAAGGTCTACACGAAGTACGGCTAGATATTGAAGAGGGCGCAGATTTCGTTATGGTTAAACCGGCGATGGCGTACCTTGACATTGTGCGTGAAGTCGCTGATTTCTCTCCGGTGCCGGTAGCTGCCTATCAAGTTTCTGGAGAATATGCCATGATTGAGGCTGCCGCTGCAGCAGGGTGGGTCGACCGTGAAAAGATTGTTCTTGAATCGTTGACAGGTATTCGTCGTGCCGGCGCTGACATTATTTTGACGTACTATGCAACAGAAGTAGCCTCTTGGCTTTCATAATGTTTTGTAGACTAGAGAAAACATTACGCAACAGATATGAAGAAAGTTCTCACCTATGAGTAGTATCTCCGAAGACTTATTTAACCGTTCTCGTGCTGTCATCCCTGGGGGAGTGAACTCACCGGTTCGAGCCTTCAACTCCGTTGGCGGTGTACCCCCCTTTATGGTTGAAGCACAAGGCCCTTATCTGACCGATGCTGATGGCAGAAACTACGTTGATCTTGTGATGAGCTGGGGCCCTGCACTTTTAGGACACCGCGATTCGTCTGTAGTTGAGGCAGTTCACGAAGCTGTAGAACACGGTTTATCTTTTGGCGCCTCTACCGAAGCCGAAGCTGAACTTGCTGAGCTTGTTATTGAGCGTATCAACGCTGTGATTCCAGGAAGTATTGATCAGATACGTATGGTGTCTACGGGTACCGAAGCAACCATGACGGCTATCCGTCTAGCTCGCGGTTATACCGGACGAGATAAAATCATTAAATTTGCTGGTTGCTATCACGGACATGTTGATGCTTTACTCTCTGAAGCTGGTTCTGGCGTAGCAACCTTAGCAATGCCCGGTTCAGCAGGAGTAACAGCTGCAACAGCAGCTGAAACTATTGTTCTCCCTTATAACGATACCCAAGCAGTTCAACGTGCTTTTGAACAGCACCATGGACAGATCGCGGCTATTATCACCGAAGCAGCACCGTGCAATATGGGTGTGGTAACACCCGAGGCCGGATTCAACCGGTTCTTACACGATACTGCCCATGAGAATGGTGCATTGCTCATTTTTGATGAAGTCTTAACAGGTTTCCGTGTATCTTCTGCCGGCTATTGGGGATACACCACAGAAGATGAGGGAGGCTGGGCTCCCGATATCTTTACCTTCGGAAAAGTTATTGGTGGCGGTATGCCCATTGCCGCACTGGGTGGTAAACGAGAAGTGATGGAGTACCTTGCCCCGTTAGGGCCCGTCTATCAGGCAGGTACGCTCTCCGGTAATCCCATCTCTCTTGCTGCAGGCATCGCAACGCTCAAAGCCGCAACAGAAGACGTCTACCAGACTATTAATCAGCGTAGTGAAGAACTTCAAAAAGCTATCCACTCCTATGGCGAAAAACTTGGTTTAAACTACTCGATTCAACGCGCCGGAAACCTGTTCTCTCTATCATTTGGCACAGCTGAGCACGGTGTACGTAATTACGACGATATTAAAGCAAGTGAAACGTTCCGTTATCAGGCATTTTTCCATAGCATGTTGAACTCTGGGGTGTACCTCCCACCAAGTGCTTTCGAAGCGTGGTTCTTATCTGCCTCACATAACGACACCGCTATGGACCGTATTCTTTCTGCACTGCCTGAGGCCTTAGAAGAAGCTGCTCAGGCTCAACCTGCATAAATAATACTATTTAGGTTCTCTTCACTGAAAAAACCTTTGGGGTTGTATCCTCCACATCAGAGGATGCAACCCCAAAGGTTTTTTTGATGTTATATAGGTGATAACGTCTTCGCCTTATCGTAGATGATAGTCAATATTAAAATGACGAACTTTTTGCAAATCTCGGTTATAGAACCAGTTCTTATCCATGAGGAAACGAGCAAACACAAGCCCCATACCAATGGCGAAGAATAATAACCATACCTCTACCATCCCAACCGCAGCTTCTGCAATATCACCATCGGAGAGGTGAGCCATGGAACGATAGAACGTCACCCCGGGAACCATCGTGACAACCGCTGGAACAGACAACGAAACACGCGAATACTTTCGACGGTATAAGGGAGCAATAATCTCAGCAAGAGTCGCTGCCAAAAGAGCACCTGTAAATACTGCCAGTTGCGGGGCCAAACCCACATCAGTAGCAAGGATACGAAGAGGGTTCACCACAGCAGCAATAATTCCTGCCCATAAACAGCTCGTGGGCATTGCCGAGAAAAGCATTGCAAACCCATACGCTGCAATAAAAGACGCCGCAACTCGCAACGAATATAACGTCATAGGCGAAAACTCTAGGGGAACAGCTTTTTGCAGAGGAAGCTCAAACGTAAAAGCAAGAATCCACACCGCAAAAGAAGCACTTGCAAGTAACAACCCCACGTAGGTAAGCCGTCCAATAGCCGCCGAAAAATCAAAACGAGCTAAATCTAACATCGCGGTTACCAGCGGGAAACCCGGCACTAAAAACAAGATAGCAGAGATGAAACCTACAAGATGATCAGAAGACGTTAACCCTAAAGCAGTCAGCGCACTAACTGCGCAAATATATGTTCCTGCAGAGAACACTCCACATAAAAACCATATCGCAAGGTGATTAACCTCTTTGCTGAGCAGAAAAGAACGTAATAATTGTCCTAGACCTGAACAGAAGAAAACAATACTGCACTCAACAACACCACCATTATTGAGAAAAGCAAATCCCGCACATGCAAAAGCGGCAGCAAGAGAAAGCAACCATTGAGGGTATAGGTGCGGCAATCGTGCAATACGATCAATTTCCTGACCTGCTTCAAAAGGAGAAATCTTTTCAGGGAGGTTCGAGACAAAATCGCTGAGCAAATCAATACGATAAGCGCTAATACCCATCGCCCTCTGCTCACCAATTTCGGTACGAAAATTACCAGCAGCATAAGCAGTTGTGGTGAGCTCCGTAAACGTCACCTGCGAATGATGTTCCTCTAAACCTACAGCTCTTGCCAGACGTGCCATTGAAGTTTTCACACGGAAAGCACTAGCCCCCGACTTCAACATAAGCAAACCAAGCTTCATCACCACAGCAGACTGCGATACAAGATATTGATGTTGGCGTCGTGAAGAACCTAGATAGATACTATTAGTGGGCGGCTCTGCAGAGAGATTCTCAGACATCATGCACCTTAGAAAATATATTGAGTAAAAATATTTATGAAAACGCTCCGCACAAGAACGAACTAACCATGGCGTATAGGCCACGAACCATCAATGACTTGATTCTTACCTTGACGCTTGAGATATTCTTGAAACTCCGCAGCCTGCTCTTGCGCCCACAGAATCTGCTGCTGATGTAAGAACCTCGCATCTTGGGCAAGGTCGGGGAAAGAAGCTGCCATAGCCGTGAGCAGGCGTTCTGCTGCTATCGCATCATCCTTAGATGTATGAGCATTCTCTAAACTCACACCATATTCTTCGCTGAGCACCTCTAGAGTACGTTTGCCTCGTTTAAACTGATGAAAATGCTTATTCAAAACATAAGGATCTAGCACCGGCTCACACATCAACTCTGGGTACCCATACCGTTGCAGTTCATAATGCAATACCGAAAAATCATAGGCAGCGTTGAAAGCAATAACGGGGATACCATCATGAAAGAGAGAACCCAGAGCAGACGCCACCTGAAACACGACGGTAGAAGCATCCTGTCCATGTTCTTGCGCATATTCAGTGCTAATACCGTGAACTGCTGAAGCCTCTGCTGGGATATCAATACCAGGGTTCGCTAACCACTCTCCAGCGCGAATAACCTGTCCATCTGCCCCCACCAAAACCAAAGAAGCCGTCACAATACGTGCCGTACGAGGATCAACCCCCGTCGTTTCTAAATCAAAAGTTGCCCGAGGATTATCTAGCCAAGAAGTCATACTCCACACTATATCGCTTTTTCGATAAGCCCAATAACCCCACCCCATGTATCAGAGACTTACCGCTATCAAATGTGATAACACTCCTTCCACCCAAGACATATCGCAGAGCATCGATATCTTTTAAACCTCTGAGATACATCGTTCCCCCCCCATAACATAAAAATCGTTAAACTTATGGGGGAGAGGCTAATTACTAAAACCTCGATAAACAACGCAAGAAGGAACCCAAACGATGAGCAACACACCACGGATCATTCTTGGTGCAGCAGGAACGGGCAAAACCACCCAACTCCTTGAACACGCCCAAAACTACCTTGACTCTGGTGCCGAAGCTGATGGCATGATGTTCCTAACGCCCTCCCGTACCAGTGCTACAAGAATGAGAGAACTCATCGCCAACCACACTCAACGAACCCTCTCAACCGTACCAACTCGCGCATGGCAGTCCTATGCTTTCGACATCTTACGACGCGCCCAAATCCAAGGCCTACTACCGGGGGTAGAACTATCACCCAAACTTATCTCAGGGCCAGAACAAGACGTCATCATCTCAGAACTGCTCCAAGGACACACACAAGGTTACGGAAAAATAATTATTTGGCCCCAAGAGCTTAAAGAGGCCGTACACACTGAAGGATTCCGCCACGAAATACGCGACTTCTTCGACCGCATTGCAGAATACGCTATCGACACACAAGACATCGAAAACTATGCCCAACAGCTCAATATCCGTTCATGGGCTCTGATCGCTCAACTATATAAGGAATACCAACAGATTCGTCGTCTACGGATGCCCAATGCCTTCGACCCCGCAACCCTCATCCATGAAGCTCAACAGGTTCTGACCCGCAACCCAACCTTTCTCGCAGAAGAACGCGAACGTTTCAAACTCTTACTCATCGACGATTTCCAAGAGGCAACACCCTCCATCTATCGTCTACTCGAAACGCTCTGTTCACCTGAAACCTCACCAGCTCCAGCACCCCAAACAGTTATCGCATTATGCACCGATACTGTGGTTCAAGGTTTCCGTGGCGCTCGCCCCGATAAAGCAAAAGAGCTTCCTCGTATCCTTGGCGACTATGAGACCCTATCTCTCAACCTCTCCCACAGGATGCCCAAAGATATTGTTTGTGCCTATTCCACCGTCACAGAACGTATTCCGCCGGTTGCCCACATGCGATACGACCGTCAACCACAATGCGCACCAGCTGCCGATCCTACCGCAACCGCGGAAGAAACCTCTCAACAAGAACCTGCTCTGGACGGGTATCTTGTTCAGAACGTTCAACAAGAAAATCGACTGTTAGCACAGATGATTCTTGAAAAACACCTATATGAGAACGTCCCCTATCACCAATGCGCCATTATTGTGCGCAACACCGGCGCAATAGCACGTATTGAGCGTACCCTCATGAGCCACGGCATCCCTGTATCGAGCGCTCGCACCCTTAACGTGCTGAGTCAAGAACCTGCAGTACGCCCCTTCCTTGACGCATTAGCTATAGCGATACACCTATACGAACAAGAGCAGGACCTCAACAGTGATGCCCACCCTGTTAGTGAGTCTGGAATATCTACGGATATTATCTTGTCGTTATTACAGTCTCGCCTAGGTGGCGCTACCGCAATGGACGTGCGTCGCCTACGACAACAGTTACGCGCTGAAGAACTAAAATCTGGTGGAACACGCCCCAGCGATGAGCTGCTCCTTGAAGCGCTCTACCAACGTCCTCATATTGCTGCTAGGGGAGCAGACCGTGCCGTACACCGTATCCACCATGTGCTCTCTGCCGGTGTCAAAGCACTCTCACAAGAAGGAGCAACAGCTGAAAGCGTTCTGTGGGCGTTATGGGAGTCTTCAGAACTTGCCCACACTTGGCGTCAAGAATCATTAAACGGTGAAGGATTGAACGCGCAACGTGCTCACCGAGATTTAGATGCCATGCTTGGTCTTTTCGAGGCTGCCTCACGTTATACCGAGCAGATGCCTGGTGCGAGTGCCTTCCAATTCTTGAACTACATGATGGCTCAAGACATTCCGATGGACACACTGACCCGAACAACACGCGTACAAGGACACGTTGAAATATTGACTCCAGCTTTAGCTGCAGGACGTGAATGGGACTACGTTTACATTGCTGGATTACAAGAAGGTATCTGGCCGAACACTACTGTGCGCGGTTCTCTACTTGAGACGCATAAACTCACCGATATTCTTGATATCGGGTTAGACGCTGCACGACACATAACCTCCACTGATCGTGTGCGACAAACCCGTCACGATGAACTACGCATGTTTGCCACTGCGCTCTCACGAGCGAAGAAACAGGTTCGGTGTACAGCAGTGATGTCTGAAGACGAATTTCCTAGTGAGTTTTTTGACCTTGTTGTTCCAGGCTCTCATGAGGGACGAACAACTACTGAGGTTCGACGTCCGATGACTCTTCGTGCGCTGGTGGCAGAGCTACGTCAATGGGCAGAACAATATGAGCAAAACCCCGAACCCGCTCACCACGCGATACAGATTCTTCGCAAGTTCAACGACCTAGGACAAACACGCGGGTATATTGTGCCCGGTGCCTCACCTGATAGCTGGTGGGGGCTGAGCCCTCTCTCCTCTCAAGGCAGTGCCTTTGGAGAAGAGGCGCCTATTCCGATGTCACCTTCACGACTAGAGACGGTGCACCGTTCTCCGCTGGAATGGTTCGTTTCCGAATCACGCGCAGAAGCTGCTACCGATGCTTCACGTTCTTTAGGAAACGTTGTACACGAACTTGCAGAACAGTACCCTCACGGGCCAGGTTATGTTTTGGAAGAACAACTTGCTCAGACCTTCCAAAAAATGAATCTGCCTGATACCTGGGAAACTCAAAAAATCTATGAACGAGCACAAAAGATGGTACGAAAATTTGCCTCCTACGTGGCTGAGCTATCCCAACATCAGCGGGAATTGAGTAATGTTGAAGGCAGTTTTAAAGTTTTTGTTCCAGGAAAAACACGTAACGCGTTACTGGTCGGCAGAATTGACCGTTTAGAGAAAAATCAAGAAACTGGACGCTACGCCATCATCGATTTGAAAACGGGGAGAACTGCACCCTCTCAGAAAGAGAAAATACCTCGTCACCCACAACTTGCCGCTTACCAAGTTGCTTTAGAAGCTGGTATCGGTGAAAAACTTGCTCAGGGGGAAGACTCACCCGAAGCGAGATTTAGCGGGCTTACATCACGCTCTGGCGGTGCCTTCCTCATACAGTTAGGTACCGACACGAAAACTTACCGTGAACAGCAACAAGAGCCTCTCACAGAAGAAGATTTATGGGCAGTAGAGCTCATTCAACAAGCAGCAGAGCTTATCGCTCAAGAATATTTTCAGGCACGCCATACTTCAGCCCAAGCTAGTGGCTACGGTATCCAATGCAAACTTCCCGAAATCTGCCCGTTATGTGCTCGTGGTAGACAAGTGACGCAATAACGAAAAGAGACGATAAACATGACGGAAAAAACTCAAGAATACTTCAGCCCAGAAAAAATAGCCAAACTGCTTGGCAAACCAGCGCCCACCCCTGAGCAGTCTGAAATTATTCGCTCAGATTTACGCCCTTGTCTCGTTATTGCGGGTGCAGGCTCTGGGAAGACCGCGACCATGGTCGATAGAGTTATCTGGCTCGTTGCGAACCAAAAAGTGAGGCCAGAAGAAATTTTGGGAGTGACCTTCACCCGAAAAGCTGCTGGAGAGCTTCGTGAACGTATGCGTATCGCGCTGAATCAGCTACGTCATCAAGGCATCATCAAAAGAACAGATCAAGACGAAGAAATCACCGACCCTGTTGTCTCAACCTACCATTCATATGCGAAGAGTCTTGTCTCCGACTATGGTCTACGCCTTGGCATAGAACAAGATGCACAGCTCTTAGGTCAAGCTCAAAGTTGGCAGCTGATGGCACAGATTGTGGAGCACCTACAACCAGAGATTGCTTTAGAAGACCTCATGTCTAAAAGCACCATCATTAAAGATGCGCTGACTCTTGCCAGTGAATGTTCTGAACATCTTGTCACACCTGAACGTCTACAACAATGGTGTGAGGACGAAGAACAAAAAGTACGCAATATCAGCGGAAACAGAATCTCTAGTGAACAAAGAAATCTTTTAAAACGTCTTCAACAGCGTCGTTTTTATGCTGACATCATCCAAGAATACCGCAATGTTAAAAAACGTATGCAAGTGATGGATTACGGGGACCTTGTCTCTTTAGCTGCGCGTATTGCAAAAGAATTTCCAATGGTGTCAAAAACTGAACAAGAACGCTATAAAGTTGTTCTCTTAGACGAGTTTCAAGACACCTCCCACGCTCAAATGCAACTTTTCTCAGATCTTTTTGGACATAGGGCAGACCCCCAACACGAACATGCTGTGATGGCCGTGGGCGACCCGAAACAGTCCATTTATGGTTTCCGTGGGGCTTCTGACGGCCAGCTCTATAACTTCTACCAGTACTTTCCAACAGCCAACAAAGACACAAAATTCTTAACAATAGCGTGGCGTAATGATGTTTCGATTCTTACCTGCGCTAATACCCTCGCAACACCTTTATCAAAACCTGCAGATTGGTCAAGAGCAAAACCTCTGAGCAAACCTATTCCTCATCTTCAGCCACGTCCAACCGCAGAAGCGGGAAAAGTTCTCCTCGGTGGCTACAACTCAACCGAAGAAGAAGCCCAAGCAATCGCCCAAAAAATCTATGAAGAACGCCACAAACCAGAATATTCTGCGCTCAACGGCAGCATGCCAACGATGGCAATTCTGTGCAAAAAACGGGCAATGATGGAACCCATCCGCAAAGAACTTGAAGCGTTGTCTATCCCATATCAGGTGGTGGGTCTTGGTGGTCTGCTAGATACCCCAGAAGTCGTCGAAATGGTCTGCTACTTGAGGGTACTCTCTGACCCCGGGCGTTCTGACGCGCTCATGCGCATCCTCAGCGGTGCACGCTGGCGTCTAGGCACCCACGACCTCTTAGCGTTAGGGGACTGGGCACGGCATCTAGCACGCCGCCGTGAACACGCCATCAAAGAAGGCATCCGCGAAAAACTGACCTCGGACGAGACTCGCTCACCTGCCGGCGGTGAAGGCGACGAACGCCCCCTCAACACTGTTGAATCAATACTTTCTCGAGCATGCCTTGATAACACCGATGACGCTTCACTAATTGAAGCCATCGAAACGTTGCCTCCAGAAGAATGGGTATCTGCTCAAGGCCGTCAGCTGAGTACAGAAGGACTTAACCGCCTACAACGCTGCGCCGAAGAACTAACAGAGCTCCGTCAATACATGAACGAAGACCTCACCACACTTCTATACGAGATAGAACAGAAAATACTGTTAGACATTGAGTTAGCTGTCAAACCAGATACCAGCTCTCACCATGCACGGCGTAACCTCGACGCTTTCTACGAGTCGGCGGCAAACTATATGCTCACCGCACCGCGCCTTTGGGCAAGTCTTCGAGCAACACAAGAACAACCTCACAACTCCGAGAAAGAATCACCATCAACCTCACAAAAAATTTCACTCTATGCTGGGCTCAGTGGCACCAGCATGGTGAGCGGATTTTTAGCATGGTTAGAAGCCGCAGCCCAAGAAGAATCTGGACTAGAGATGATGGTTGATCCTCCTAGCCGAGAAGCCGTACAACTCTTGACAGTCCATGCCTCTAAAGGACTCGAATGGGACCACGTATATATTCCAGGACTATGTGAAGGGGACTTCCCCATCACAAAAGACCAACGCTGGACACAATGCTCCGATTCACTCCCTACTCCGCTACGTGGAGACAAAGACTTTATGCCACCGTGGATTAGCGAGTGTGAAAATACCAAAGAGCTCAAAGAATCACTAGAGATTTATCAAGAGCAAACTCTCGAACACACTACGACTGAAGAACGTCGCCTCGCCTATGTGGGGGTAACACGCGCTCGCTCACTACTCATGCTGACTCATGCGGTATGGAAAGGCAGTAACAAAACTAAAAATAAGGTATCTACGTTCTGGGAAGAGTTGTACAGACTGACCGAAGGACACTCTGGTGGGGCAGAAGATTTTGCTTTTGAGGTTCTTTCTACAAGTAGTGTTCCTGAAGAACAAAAAACAAACCCACAATCAGAGAAAATTTTAAGCGCATTATGGCCCTTTGACCCCATCGACGGACCTGTGACATGTAGCTGGGATTCTTTAGAAGAGCTCGAAGAAACTCCCGAACCAAAAATACGAGAACTACACCAACATACAAAACCATCACGCCGCCAACGGGTAGAGCATGCTGCCCAAGAAATAACGAACTCTATAGAAGAACACTCGTCGCTTGAAGCATCTGATAGCGAAAACCCACTCATCCGCCAATGGGGCGAAGAAAGTAAGCTACTTTTATCGCTTCTGCAACGTCAAGAGGAAGAAGACCCTCTTGGCATCCCTCAACACCTGAACACGTCAACGGTTGTGTCTCTCATTGACGATCCGCAGAAGGTCCTTGACAATACTTTGCGCCCAATACCGCAGCGGCCGACTATCTCAGCGCGCCAAGGAAATCTTTTCCACTCATGGATTGAAAATTATTATGAGAAACCGGCGACCTTAGAATTTGATGAGGAATACGCGGAAGAAGAGAATGACGAAATTATTCATTTTGAGAAGTTCACACAAAACTTCCTTGCAAGCCCTTGGGCGAACACTAAACCGTGGGCTGTAGAGTACCCTTTTGAAACTCCTTTAGCAGGTACTTCCGTCAGGGGTAGAATCGACGCAATTTTTAGGCATGAACAACCTGACGGTAGCGTACGCTGGGAATTAGTAGACTGGAAGACAGGGCGAGTTCCGACTACAAAACAGCTCGCACATCTTAACTATCAGCTTGCTGTATACCGTATTGCTTTCTCTCGACTTCACAATATTAATCTTGAGGACATCGATACAGCATTCTGCTATGTTTCGACAGGAGACATTATCCGCCCAGAAAAACTAGCAACCGAAGATGAGCTAGAAAAAATTATCCGTGAGAAATGGAACAGAACCATCAACTAACGTTCTATCTCTCATAAGAAACTGTGGGGTGCATACCACCGATGGTATGCACCCCACAACTTGTATCAGAACTTTTATTGCGGTGGTGCAATCTTAAGAAGACGCAACTCGCCAGAGGCAAGAAGCGAATCCTCAAGTTCACGAAGAAGCTCTAACGCCTGCTGGAACATCTCCTCATCTTCACGCTCTACAGCTCGTAGAAGCCACTGTGCTAACGCAAACTCTGCATAAAGATGGGCTCGTAAAGATAACGCAGAATCTGGAAGCTGCGGCATCTGCTCAATATATACATTGAGAACTTCTTCAGAGAACCGTTGGTCTTCACACCCTAAAAGCCATGAAAAATCAAGAGCCGGATCACCAACACACACTTCAGACCAGCCGGTTACTGCGGTGACTTTTTTCTGCTCTAACACAAGATTATCTTCGTTCAAATCGCCGTGAATCACACGCGGTCTAAACGACCACATCGCATCATCATCAATTTGTTCACGCCACCGTTGAATGAGCAAAGGCGAAATCTTATTGAGAGCCTCAACTCTATCCAACTCTGCACGACGGCGTTCTCGTATCTGCTCCGCCGAATACACCGGAAGATTTGCGTCCTCAATAATCGTCTCAGGCATCACATGAATAGTGGCAATGAGACGACCTAAAGCGGTCGCTAAGTTTTCGGTATCTTCTTTCGCATGAGAAGAAATCTCTGCCAACTCATCAATATCGTGCGGAGAACCGGGGATATGAGTATAAATGAATGTTTGCATACCGTTAACAAGAACCGACCCGACGATGGTTGGTACAAGAAACGGTAAACGTGCCCTGAGCCCTGCTGAAAAAGATTGTAAGATGACATGCTCAGCTTCAAGACGAACGCTTGCCTCGGGATTCTTCGGCGAACGCACACGCCAGCGCTTACCAGCAGAATCGATAATAATAGCTGAATCAAAGTCTGTCGTATCGTCGGCAGAAGGCAACGCCGCAACAGGATACAAACCTGGTACGCCAGCAGAAACAATAGCAGCAAGTTGAAGGGGAGTAACAGTCACATCACAAGAGTACAAGAGAAATGCCAACACCTCGAACGAACATCGCCAGATACTCTAAAATAGTGACATCTTTTATACGAAAACTCTATAAAACTATCAGCTATGCCACAGCGAAGAATGACAACAGCGCTTCTTCACAGTAGCTACTGTCAAAACACTGAACTACACTGGAACACAGAACCCACCATCCAATAACGATAAAACGCACAGGAGCCCGATGTCTTTTCTCCCCTTTTCTGCAGAATCGACAGCTAACACCCCTCAACACGTACCATACGGTGCTCCTGATTCCCAAAAAATTCTTGAAAACCTCGATCCCGAACAACGCAGAGTTGGTAGCGAACTTGACGGACCCATGTGCGTATTAGCTGGCGCTGGAACAGGTAAAACCCGAGCCATCACCCACCGTATCGCATATGGTATAGCTATTGGACGGTACGTACCTCAACGCGTTCTTGCACTGACCTTCACCGCACGAGCCGCTGACGAAATGCGTATTCGCCTCCGTGCATTAGGCGCTGACGGTGTTCAAGCACGAACCTTTCACTCTGCGGCTTTACGACAGCTCCGGTACTTCTGGCCAAGAGCTGTTGGCGGAACCGAACCAACCCTTATCAGCCATAAAGCACCCCTCATTAGCGAAGCTGCACAACGCCTTCGACTTAGCACCGATAAGGCAGCTTTAAGAGATTTCGCCTCAGAAATTGAGTGGGCAAAAGTCAACTTACATACTCCTGATACTCTCAGCACCGTAATAAGAGGACGCTCTCTACCTGCCGGATTAGACGAACAAACAATGGTGCGTCTCTTCCGTGCCTATGAAGAACTCAAAGATGAACGCAACATCATTGACTTTGAAGATGTTCTTCTCCTCACCATTGGAATCCTCGAAGACGACCCATCCATTGCTGCAGAAGTACATAAACAATACCGGCACTTTATCGTCGATGAATATCAGGACGTTTCACCTTTACAACAGCGCTTACTAGATGCTTGGCTGGGAGACAGAGACGACCTCTGCGTTGTGGGCGATGCTTCACAGACCATCTACACTTTTACCGGCGCAACCAGCCGATATCTTCTAGAATTTCGTAACAAATACCCCCATGCAAACATTGTTAAACTGGTACGTGACTACCGTTCAACACCACAAGTAGTTCATCTTGCCAACTCTTTGCTTAAAACTCGACGGGCCCTCCCCGACGCAACGCCTGGGCGGTGGGCAGAACCTCTAGAACTCATCTCACATAAACCACGAGGACCAGAGCCACAATGGTTTGGATACAACGATGACGAAGAAGAAGCACAAGGCATCGCTGAAGATGTTCAAGACCTCATCACCAAAGACGGGATTGCCCCCTCTGAGATTGCGGTGCTTTTCAGAACAAACTCACAATCTGCAACTATTGAACAAGCCTTCAACGATGCGGGGGTACCCTACCAATTACGCGGAGCCGAACAGTTCTTCTCTCGTCCAGAAGTAAAAAATGCCTACGTACAACTACGTTCAGCAGCAAGCTCTGCTGAAAGTGGATCTGTTATGCAGAACGTCTCCGATATTTTGTATTCTCTAGGATATACACCTAAAGCACCCAGCTCTTCGGGTGCTGTACGTCAAAAATGGGAATCACTGGCAGCACTTGTTTCTATGGCTGAACGTATGGAACGTGAACGTCATAAAGCTCAAGAACAGAACCCCGATTTACCTGATTTAACTTTGCAAGAATTTGTTGGACGCCTACACCAACGAATGGAACACCAAGACGCCCCCATCCTCAACGGTGTAACTCTGGCATCCTTACACTCTGCAAAGGGACTGGAATGGGAGGCTGTATTCTTAGCTGGAATGAATGAGGGGCTTATGCCTATTAGCTATGCCCAAGACGCAGACGACATTGATGAAGAACGCCGTCTGTTATACGTGGGTATTACACGTGCTAAAAGCTACTTGACGTTGAGCTGGTCTCGTTCACGAACACCGGGCGGACGAGGAAATAGACGCCGTTCACGGTTCCTAGCGCCGATTGCTCCCGTCCCTGAATAGGGGAGTATTAGAAGAAACATAAAATTTTATACTGTTTGATTATCTAGTACCTCTAAAATCTGTTTAGCAATAGCATTAATAACTGGAACTGCTACAGAATTACCGAATTGCTTGTAAGCTTGTGTATCACTGACAGGAATAATAAATTCTTCTGGGAATCCTTGAAGTCTACTAGCTTCTCGAGGAGTTAATTTACGAGGATTTTTACCATCTTGTTTGATTAATATTTCACTACCGTCTTTATAATATCGAGCAGAGATAGTATTCGTATAAGGGCTATTTTCATCAAATAACGAGCAGCCGAACCCATTGCCGTTTTCCTTGTGTTTAGCTTTTCGCCTTTGGTGCCCTTGCCATAACTTGTCAGATATGGTGTATTTATCTGATACATTATCTTCTAAGATTTTGCCAAGACGTGTTTCAATAAATAAAGGAGTTGGAAATCTAAAATCATTAAAGTTACCAATTTGTTCTTTATCGAACCCTACAATATAAATGCGTTCACGATTTTGTGGAAGGCCAAAATCTTTAGCTTTAAATAGAGTGCTATAAACTCCATAACCTAGATTACATAGAGTGTTCTCTATAGTCTGAAAGGTGCGACCCTTATCATGGCCTTTTAAGTTTTTAACGTTCTCGAGAAGGAAAGCTTTGGGTCGTTTTTCTTTGATAATGCGGGCAACTTCAAAGAATAATGTTCCCCTAGTATCTTCAAATCCAAGTTTTTTTCCTGCTTGGCTAAAAGCCTGACACGGGAAACCTCCTACTAAGATGTCATGGGAAGGAATAGAGTCTCCGGCAATTTTAGTGATATCGCCAAAGGGTGCTTCGCCATAGTTGGCTTTGTAGGTTTTTGCTGCAAATTTATCTATTTCGCTGCTAAAAATAGATTTGGTACGGCCTGTAAGTTGGAATCCTAAACGAGTGCCACCTATCCCCGCAAAAAGGTCAATCATGGTGTAGTCAGCGGCAGGAGGGTTTTGAAAAGGAATTTCTTCTGGGAAGTTGAGTATGTGGTCTAACTCTATACTGGAAGGTTTACACTCACCGTTTTCCCATCGCCTGATTGTCCTGTCTCCGAATTTAGGCAGACCTATAGCGTCTGCCAGTTCTTTTTGTGTCATATTGAGGCGAGACCGCTTACTCTTTATGAGAGCGGAAGGGTCATTATCTAAGTTGTTTTTTTCTAGTAGCATAGATTTCATGGGATAGTTCTCTAGTGGCTCAGTCTGATGATTGGGTGAATATTAGGGCAAAGTGTCCTCTTTCTGACACAATATTATCAAAAAATCTGGATATGTGAAGTGAGAAGTTAAGTGGAATTAGAACTCTATAAAATTTTTGTAAAAACTCAAAGGAAAAAGTATTTTAAAGAAGATATGCCTTATGACTTGGTGTACAGGAATTTTGAAAAATTAGGGTTAACCAATCAGTCTGTAGAATATTTTTTAAAAAATGCTAGTTCTGTAATTGAAAAACTTAGAAGTAACTCTTGGGATGAGTTTCAAGAAAAGGAACAAGAATTTACTTCAAAAATGCTGTCCTCCCTCTACTCTAGAGACGACATTAAAGGTATGGACGCTAGTGAAGCAATTTCTTGGTTTGTAGATAAATTTCCTATGCATATTTATAGTCTTAATCTTTCCAATACACAAAGTCGTAGAAGTAGGGCAGGGAAAGAATTTGAGGCAATTATAGAATTGATTCTAATTGGTGCTGATATTCCAATGGATAGTCAAGGAAATATTGGCAAAAAATTCTTCGAGGATAAAGATCTAGGAAAAATGGTTGATATTGTATCACCTGGTTCTAGCGAATATTCTATTTATAAACGTGATACTGTTTTGATTAGTGCTAAAACAACGTTAAGGGAGCGTTGGCAAGAAGTGCCTGAAGAAATGGGTAGAACGGGTGCTAGAGAAATGTTTTTAGTTACTTTGGACGAATCTATTAGCCAAGAAGTAATAGAGACATTAGATGAGGCTAATATTCAAGTTGTAACTACAAGGTCGGTAAAAGAAACAAACTATAATACTAATAACAATGTAATCACGTTTGAACGCCTTTTAGATATTTTGAAAGAAACCGCTAGTAAATGGGATGACTATAACTATCCACAGGATGTTATAAGGCAAAATAAAATAAATCTTGAGAAACAATTAAAAAGCCATCATAATCATAGTTTCGTGGAAGAATATTATAATCGCCGGATTGAAAAATTCTCAATATAATATAGGGGGGCAACGTGTATGTTGCCCCCCTATATTATTGGTGAGTTTTGTGCGTAATAAATATAATTCCTATTTCTCACTTACTGCAAGGTGCACCCGAATATGTAATAGATCAGGTCATTCACCATGAGCTATGCCATTTTGTAGAGCCTAATCATAGTCCTGCTTTCCGGATGCTAGAACGCCGTTACCCCCACTATGAGAAGGCAACGGCGTTCTTATCAGGAATAATCTTCGCTACGAGAAATGAATAATCATTTTACCTATGGATAAATCCGCTAATTTTGTGGCTTATCGTCATCTTCAGAGGTATCTTCTGGTTGGTCGTACCCTCCAGAAAGTAGCTTCTCTAAAGCAGCATCAAACTCATCTTCGCTGGCGGTCACTAATGCCGTACGAGATGCGTATGCTTCTGGGTTATCTAGCTCTTCTAAGGTGGGGAGCATCTCTGGTGCTTCCCATAACTGGTCTCGTGCTTCTAAACCGTGTTCTTGGGTGTAGTGACGCCAAAATTGTGCGGCTTCTCTATTCTTCCGCGGGTGTAGTTCAAGACCTAGAAGGGCTGCAAAAATATGTTCTGTTGGCCCACCTACTGCATGGCGACGGTTCATGACCTCAGCTAGCTGAGAAGACATCGGAAGGTTCTTCGTGGCATCTTCTGCGACGACGGTAACCCAACCCTCGACCAGCGCTAAGAGCATTTCTAAACGTTCTAGAGCAAGTTTTTGGTCTTCTGTGTTTTGAGGAGTGAAGATATTGCTTGAGAACGCAATTTGTAAGGCTTCTTGATCCATAATGTCAATCTGCTCTGCTTCTTGTTGCATGCGTTCAATATCAACGTGGATACCGCGGGCATAACGTTTAATCAAAGCGACAATATCTTCGCGAAGCCACTTGGCTGCTTTATACAATCTGGTGAGTGCAACTTCGCGTACAGCAAGATAAATCATGACTTCTTGCGGTGGAATCTCTAACCCATCGCCAAAGTCTTTAATAGCTGACGGCAGTAATGCTGAACGTCCTTCTGCCATGGGCAGACCAACATCTGTTGAGGAGACGACTTCTTGAGCAAGTCTGCCGATGGCTTGTCCAGCTTGGATGCCGAACATCATGCCACCAACACCAGAGAGAATATTCGTTTGCCCGCCGAGAAGATGTTTGATTTCTTCAGGGAGCTGTTCTGACATTGACTGGTTCATTGCTTCAGAAAGGCTGGTGGCAATAGGGCCAGCAATTTCTTGGAAAATATCAAAGGTGTTATTGACGTAGTCAGCTTTAGACCATGATTCTGTGGGGTACCCTGTAGGGCTAAAAGCGGTTGCGGGGTCGACCCATAGTTGAGCAAGCTGAATCGCGTCTGCTACCGCAGACTCCTGAGCCGTTGTGAGCTTTGGATCTTCCCCTTGAGAGACGGCTTGATGAGCGTGACTTTTAGCTAGTTCCCAGTTGACAGGTTCGTCTGTTGAGGCCCCGGCAGACATTGATGTGAGTCCTGAGAAGACTGCCGCAATTTGTGCGGGGTCGATGGGAATCCCCATATTTTTCATCTGTTCAGGGTCAAGGGGCCATTCTGCTGGGTTGCCTTGTGCTCCTGGAAAACCATTTTCTGAGAGTTTTTTGAAGAACTCTTCAAAAGGGTTAGAGCCGTCGTCAGATGGCATTCCCCACGGGTTATTGTTTGAAGTCATCATCATCTCCCAAAAATGAGTTAGTACGGGTTCAATCTCTACTGCATACTACGTTACCTAAGGAATATCGGTGGTGCGATGTTTTTAGGGGGTTAGATATCAAAGCGAGACATAATTCTATGCTAACTCAAAGACAACTGACTCTCTGCTGAGAATCAGTGAATCTTTGCGTCATATCACTGTTGGTAGGAAGAATACGGGTACTCTAGAACAATGCAGTTCCGAGAAAAAATGTTTTCCTTCGCTTCTTTTTCTTCTCATAAGAGGTCACGCCGTGATTCTGTTCAGAGTCTATGTGCGTTCTCCACGATTGGACTTGCTTTCTTGGGGCTATGGGTTCCTGTCAATTTTGTGACGGAAGAGCCTGGCCCCACCTTTAACACTATTGGTTCATATAAAGATCAACAACTTATCAGTATTGAGGGCGAAAAAACATACCCTGTAACGGGTGCTCTAGATATGACAACTGTGTCTGTTGCTGGTGGACCTAACACTGATATTTCTGCAGTACATGTATTATCGACGTGGCTGATGCCAGATACTTTAGTTCTCCCTAGTGACTTGGTCTATCCTCATACGCTCACTCGTGAAGAAGTGACTGAACAAAATACTGTTGATATGGCAAATTCTCAAGAGGTTGCGCAGGCTGCAGCACTCAAATATTTGGGGAAGCCGTTTAAAGAAAAGATGACGGTAGCTCGACTGACTAAAGATAATCCCAATAGTGACCTTATTAAACCTGGTGATGTTCTCATCTCTTTAAATGGTCAGAAGATTGAGCATTATGAGCAGATTGCTGAGATTTTGTCGAGAACAGGTGATAAGACTCTTGATGCTGTTATCGAAAGAGAAGGGAAAGAAGAACATCTTTCTCTTAAACCTAGCTATGACGAAAAAAAGCAAAAATATATTCTGGGGTTATTTCTTGGTGCAACTTATGAATTCCCTTTTAAAGTGAATTATGGGTTAGAAGAAGTTGGCGGGCCTAGCGCCGGCATGATGTTTGCTTTAGGAATTATTGACGAACTAACGGAGAAGAATCTGACCGGTGGAAAACATTTTGCTGGTACCGGAACAATCGACGCTCAAGGTCATGTTGGAGAAATTGGTGGTATCGCACAAAAGATGGTAGGTGCTCGTCAGAGTGGAGCAACAACGTTTATCGCACCCGAAAAAAATTGTGGTGAAGTAATCGGTCATATCCCTGACGGTCTATCTGTTGTTGCTGTATCAACTCTAGATGAAGCAGTACATGCAGTGGAAGGCATCGCGGCGGGAAAACCTGCAGATAGTTTTAGACAATGTACCGATTCATAAGATTTTAGCCATTGTCGTTAAACAATAGGTGGTGTGCCCTAACAAGAATGTTGGAGCACACCACCTATTGTTTATGTAAAACTCTTCTCAGAGGCATCTAGCGGTTTAGAAGAATCCTCCACCTCGACGGCGTGAAGAACGTTTAGTTCCAAAGATAGAACGTACCAGCTCACGGCCTAGAGTAGAGACGATATTAGTGCCGATACGCATTGCTGCGTCGTTACGTTTTTGGCGTTCACGTTCTTCTGCCCGCGCAATACGCTCAGCTTCTTTGGCCCGTTCTTTTTCAAGCTTTTCTTGTTCTTTAGCTAAACGTTCAGCTTCTTTTTGCTGTTCTGCACTAAGCGTTTGCTCTTCTTGCTTCTGCTGAGTTTCAGTAAGTTTTTCGTATGCAGAATAAGAATCCACGACGGTTGCGTAACGGTCGTTCAATGAGCTTGCCGCAACTACTGAGCTGATAGCTTCGGGGGCAGGAGCCATGAGTGATTCTGGCGCAAAAATCTTAGTCTTTGCAACCGGTGAGGGTGCACCTTTTTCGCTCATGACCGTGACCAAGGCTTCGCCAATTCCTGCACTCGTGAGTGCTTCTTCCATATCGTAGGCAGACTTTGGGAAAGTCCGTGCGGTAGCCGTCAATGCTTTCTGATCATCTGGGGTAAATGCACGTAGAGCATGTTGCACGCGGTTGGCTAACTGACCTAGTATTTCTGCGGGGAGGTCTTTAGGTGTTTGAGTAATGAAGAAGAGACCTACACCCTTGGAACGAATGAGTCGAACCGTTTGAGTAATAGCTTCTTTAAACGCTTTAGAGGCACCATTAAAGAGTAGGTGCGCTTCGTCAAGGAAGAAGACAAGTTTGGGTTTCTCTACATCGCCAACTTCGGGCAACTCTGAGAAGAGATCGGCAAGAAGCCACATTAAGAAAGTGGAGAATAGTTTAGGATTAGCCTGCACATCTGCCAATTCCAAGATGCTAATGACACCGCGCCCGTCTGCTGCGGTACGTAGGAATTCTTGAGGTTCGAACTCTGGTTCGCCAAAGAACTTTTCCATTCCTTCAGCTTCTAACGTGACTAATTCACGAAGAATGACACCAGCTGTTGCACTGGAGATACCGCCGATACCAGATAGTTCTGCTTTGCCTTCGGGGGAGGACAGAAACTGAATCACTGCACGAAGGTCAGCAAGGTTATATAGTTCTAGGTTCTTCTGGTCTGCGTAATGGAAAATTAGCTGTAGTGCAGACTCTTGAGTGGAGTTAAGGTCCATAACACGCGAAAGCAGAATTGGGCCAAAGGACTCAATGGTAGCTCGGATAGGGACACCAATACCTTCGCCACCGAGTGTGAAGAATTCTGTGGGGAATGATTTTGCTTCCCATTGTTGGCCCAGAGATGCCGAACGTGCAGCTAACTTTTCACTATTTTCTCCCGGTGCCGCTAGACCAGAGAGGTCACCTTTCATGTCAGCAAGGAATACTGGCACGCCCTGCGCGCTGAGCTGCTCTGCAAGAACCTGTAGAGTCTTAGTCTTTCCAGTACCTGTGGCACCGGCAACGAGACCGTGCCGGTTCATCATAGATAGGGGTAGTGAGACTTTTGCTTCTGGGTCGGGCACGCCGTCGCAGGTTGCTACGCCTAAGGGGATGGTTTTCCCTTCAAAGGAATACCCATTTTTAATTGCTTCAAGCTGTTGTGCATCATTAGACATGGCTTCAGTATAACGGGATTAACCACCATATATAACACATCTATTCAGCGTATTTTCAGGTTAGAGGTAAAACCTGTCATCACGGGATGTTCTCGTACCAAAGGCCCTTGTTATTTGGCACAATAGATACATACCTTTGAGCTTGTCTGCTGATAGCAAGAAAAGCTCCTATGACCGGCGAACTGAATTCGCGACGCAACCATCATCGAGGAAGATGTGAGTACCGGACCTACCTCTCAAAAACCCCGTCCTGCACAACGTAGCAATAGCACACTTGTTATAACAGCAACCATTATTGCTGTTCTCATTGCCCTATTCGTTGCAGGCACCCAAATCTATACGGACGTACTGTGGTATAACCAGCTTGGTTATCTTGGAGTGTTCATCACCGAAAACGTTTATAAGATAGCTGTTTTTGGTGTAGCTGCCCTTATCGCAGGAGTTTGCTTGTGGGCAAGCATGTTTTATGCTTTCTCGCACGGTGAACCACCTAAAATGCCGCGTCCTCAAAGACCACGCCCCACAACAGAAAACTCTGGAAACAACCCAGACCCCTTCGCTGAGATCCAAGATTTGTGGGAACAAAGCATGGGACGTTATCGTGACTCCGTTGAGCGTCTACGAAAACTGATTCTCATTGTTGTTCCCCTCGTTGGAGCTATCATCGTTGGTAGCGGAATGAGTGCACAATGGGACACCATCGCACTGTTCTTTAACGGGGTTGGATTCTCTCAAGAAGACCCAGAATTTGGTAAAGACCTCGGTTTCTTTGTCTTTTCCCTTCCTTTTTGGAAATTACTCGTCGACTTCTTGAGCACTATCGTGATTTTCTCTGCCATTGCAGGAGGAGCCGTACACTACTTCTACGGTGGTATTAAAGTTCTCGATAAAGGTATCGAAACAACCAAAGCTTTCCGCATTCAAGCTGCCGTTATCGCCTGCTTGTATCTTCTGCTACGCGGGGCAAAAATCTGGTTAGAACGTTATATCTCAACCCAAACCACTAGCGGAAAATGGGTGGGTGCGATGTTCACTGACGTCAATGCCATCATCCCTGTGAAAGGCATCCTCGCGATTGCAACGTTGCTTGTTGCGATACTTTTTGCCATTACTGTTGTTACTCAACGTTGGCGTATTCCTCTTGTAGGAACCGCCGTTTTGGTGATTGCTTCATTACTTGCAGGCAACTTATATCCCACCATTATTCAGCGTTTTCAGGTACGCCCTAACGAACAAGCATCTGAAACTCCTTATATCCAGCGCAATATTGATGCAACACGGGCTGCATACGGTTTAGACAACATCAAAGTTGAAAGCTATGACGCAACCACTGCAACAAATGCTGGTGCACTTACAGGGGAATCTGCAACAGTTTCTAATATCCGCCTTCTGGATCCTAACGTTGTTTCTAGTGCTTTTGCTCAGTTGCAGCAGTTCCGCCCGTACTATCGTTTTGAGCCAACGCTTTCTGTCGATCGATATACGATTGATGGAAAAGTGCAAGACACTGTACTTGCTGCACGTGAGCTGAATCCTCGTCAAACTGAAGGTTCTTCGTGGATTAACCGTCACGTGGTGTATACCCACGGGTATGGGGTAATCGCTGCATACGGTAACCAAGTAGAAGCTGATGGAAAGCCCAAATTTATGCAGGGCGGTATCCAAGCTCAAGGTGAAATTAGCGATACTTATGAGCCACGTATCTACTTTGGTATGAGCTCTCCTGAATATTCCATCGTTGGCGGTTCTCAAAATGATGAGCCTTTGGAACTAGACCGCCCACAAAGTTCAGATGATTCTGGAAACGCAGACGCTAAATACACTTTTAGTGGTAATGGTGGACCTAATATCGGTAACTTCTTTAACCGTTTGTCCTATGCGATTAAACATCAGTCCTCCGATATTTTGCTCTCGGACGCTATCCGCCCTGAGTCTCAGATTCTCTATGACCGTAAACCGACTGAACGTGTTAAAAAGGTTGCACCGTATCTGACGGTGGATGGAAACCCTTATCCTGTGATTGTTAACAATCAGGTGCTATGGGTTATTGACGCATATACGACAAGCGACCAGTACCCGTATTCTCAGGCAGAAGAGCTGCAACGAGCCACCACTGACTCTGAGACAGAATCTGGTGCTACTGCAGCTTTGCCTCAGAAGAAAGTGAATTACATCCGTAACTCCGTAAAAGCTACAGTCAATGCCTACGATGGTTCTGTTACCTTATATGCGTGGGATGACCAAGACCCAGTGCTTAAAGCATGGCAGGGAGTGTTCCCTCAGACGGTCAAACCTTATAGCGAGATGAGTGCAGACCTCATGGCTCATATGCGTTACCCTCAGGACCTGTTTAAGGTTCAGCGTGAAATTCTCAATAAATATCACGTGACGAATGCTGGTAGCTTCTACGCTGAAGACGATGTGTGGTCTATTCCTAACGACCCAACAGTTAAAGCTGCTCGTCCACTGCCTCCGTACTATCTGTCTTTGCAGATGCCTGGTGAAAAGGATGCTTCTTTCTCTCTTACCAGTAGCTTCATCCCTCAGCAGTCGGACTCTAACACCCGTAACGTGATGTATGGGTTCCTTGCTGCCAACGGTGATGCCGGAACTGGTAAGGATGGTGTGAAGAGTGAAGAATACGGCAAACTCACTCTTCTGGAGTTACCTCGTTCTTCTGTTGTTCCTGGCCCTGGTCAGGCGCAGAACGTGTTCAACTCTGATACTGAAGTATCAACTGAGCTGAATCTGCTACGGCAGGGTGCTTCATCCGTTATTAACGGCAACTTGCTGACTCTACCTGTGGGTGACGGTATCTTATATGTTCAGCCAGTTTATGTGGAGTCTTCTGGGGATGCGGCGTATCCGACGTTGCGTCGTGTGTTGGTAGGTTTCGGCGAGAAGGTAGGATTTGCTCCTACTCTCGATGAAGCGTTGAATGAACTCTTTGACGGATCTTCTGGCGCCCAGACTGCTGCAGACGCTGGTGTTGATCCTTCGAAGGTTGACTCTGACACAGCAGAGGGAAGCTCATCCGGCGAGTCAAAAACTTTAGCGGATGCTCTTCAACGTGCAAATCAGGCACTTAAAGATTCTGATGCTGCACGACAGAAAGGTGATTGGTCTGCATATGGTGAAGCTCAGAAGAAGCTTGACCAAGCAATTAAAGACGCGTTGAAAGCTGATGGGGTAGAAGTGGAGCAATCTGCTGATAAGCCCACTGATAGCTAACAGGCGTTTTGAAAACAGCGTTGAATCGTTCTATAAGGTTGTGACGTTGTTTTGCTCAGGGGTTGGTTGTTGTTCTTGAACGAGAGTTAACAACCAACCCCTGAGTGTATCCTCTCTCACAAAAAGCATTTTAGGTTTGCGTTCAATCGACAAGGTGTGTATAGTTATATAAGTCGCCGCGGGGTGGAGCAGTTCGGTAGCTCGCCGGGCTCATAACCCGGAGGTCGCAGGTTCAAATCCTGTCCCCGCAACCACTTGATAAGTAGCCCCAGTTGGTATGAATCCGATTGGGGCACTTTTCTTTTCCCCTTCATTGTTAATCATCGCAGTGGAGGGGATTTTTGCGTTAATGATATTTTCCCCAAGTAATTCTCCTAGCGTAATTCCTAGCATTCCCGCTGTAACAATTAGAATTTCTAAGGAAAATAGTGTTTTCCCGCGAAGTTTTTCGGAGCCTGAAACTGAACTTAGACCTAGTGTTTGGGCTAGGTCTTTCTGCTTTATACCAGCTCTTGTAATCCATACTTTGATTTCTCTACCGACTACAGCAGGCATACTTAAGTAATTTTTTTCGTTGTTCATCATGGTTGCATGATTAGCAAGTTTTACTTTCTTAATCAACGATAGAGAAGAAAGAATTTAAGCTGAACCAAATTTTTACTTGAAAAGTTCGGTTTAACCGTTTGATGATTCGCTTTGCTGCTTGTCTGTCAAGCTTTTTATGTGCTTACGTGAGTTTTCAGTAAATTCAACACTCCAACTCATAGATCTAATTCAGCTTTGATGCTATCAAGGGAGTATGTTTTAGCTTTTCCAGAACGTGCTTGCTCCGCGTCTTGGCGAAGCCCATAGGCGTGCTCAAGTTCTCCGAGGTGCTCTTCGAGTAGGGAATTGATATAGAAGGAAACGGTTCGGTTAGTTTCTTTGGATAGGCCTGCTAAGCGTTCTTGAACGTCTGGGTCAGTTCGGAAGGTTATTACTTTTTTGGAAGGTACTTGTACGCGCATAAGAGCAGTGTAATATGTGCATTACACTGCATATAATACGTTTTCTTTCTTGTAGCCAACAATAGGCAGGTTTGTATATCCAAAATTTTCATAGAATGTTAGGAATGTTTTGGTATGTCGTTGAGACCCCCACTAATATCCTGCTAGTTCGCTGATTTCTATACTCTCTACCTTCCGCCAGCTTCTCGTTAAAGCCGGAAAATTAGAGTGTTCAGCTATAGAAGTAGAAAAAGTAAGCGAAGATGCTTTTTCGCGGTGGATTGAAAAATACAGCGGTGAGTATTCTCGAAAAGAGATTGCTGATTTTATTGAGATGGACCCTGTTAATCTCTCCTGCCAGATCAATAATCAGACGCTGAGTTTTGATAGGTGCTTAGCGGTTGCTGAATTCTTAGATGCAGATGCTCGAATTCCTCTTATCTGCTGTGGGCATTTAGGGTTAGAAGATTTTTCTGGGGGGCTAAGTCAAATGCTTGCAAAGGCTTCTTTGGGTGCTCTTATTGACGTTGTAATGGAAGGGCAGAAGTTTCTCATGAATGAGATAAGTGAGCTTGGGAATAAATCAAGCCATCTATCACCTCCTTGTGGGAAGTAACAGACGGCTTGACATCATCAGCGTCAATAGCTTTTAAGTAACAGGTGGCTCTACTCTAAGGTAGAGCCACTTGCTGTTTTAGGCCATCTTAGGTTCGTACTTTTTGACATCCAAGAACAGGCGAACTTCTCCAAGAACTGCTAATAGCATCAAAGCAGTGCCGATGAGTGGGTTTTGGTAAAGAACGAAAATGTTATTCAACTCAATATCTTTTGTAAAGAGGAAATATCCAAAGCAGAATACTGAGATGAAGCCAAAGAAGTTGTATGTGAACGACCGGCCAGATTTTGTTTTTAGTTTTTTATCTAAGTTGTACATATACGTAACCGTAGTCCTATGGTGTGCATGCAATAAGAGTGGTTGAGGTTAGGGTATCCCTGTGAGTGAATGCTGCATCAGGCATGATTTCTCCGATGGGTAATTAGGTGGCTTTTCACTAGCGAAAGTTACTTATATGGTAACAGTCACTAATGTATGCGCTAGTGAAGGGGGTGTCAATGATTTTTAGAGTAAAAATTATTTAAAATAGTGATTACGTCATAATCTGCAAAAATGTAGATTAACGCCTTTTGTTTGCGTAATGTAGACAAGTTCTAAATTGTTTAAAATCATGTTTAAAACAGTGGTTACCTACCTGTATCTATAGGTGACCAAGTGTTCTAACTAGGGCTAGAAAACTTTTTCTTGTCCCTCGATAAGGGCTCAGGAACATCTGCTTGGTACCATTTCGCCGAGCTTTCTCTCTTTCAAGCCTTGCCTCTGCCGTTAACTAAAACGTTGGGAGCAAGGGATATTTGTGTAAGCTGCCTCAAGAAGGGCAGGACTACTTAGGCGAAGCTGTTTATTGGCTTCTATGCCTTGATAAATAATGGGAGATTTTTTCGCTGGCAAAAATTGCTGCAGTAAGGGTGCAACTACTTGGACTGTGCTCTGTTGTGACACCGCATAAATAGTGTTTATGAGGTTACGTCTTTTATGCTCTTGTTCTCGCTATGAATTGCTTTCTCTGGCAGGCTGTTTTCCTGCAAATATTAGGTGACTAGAGAAAAATTAATAACTGAATCACGAATAAATATGGTGCGCAGATGAAATAATAAAAATAGGCAGAACACACAAATACATTGTTACTTTCAGTCCCAAGCGTGGGTCAATATATACAGTTAGAGGGCGTTACCTACCTGTAGTAGGTAACGCCCTCAACTATAGGTGCGGTGAGGTGATGACATTATTGATCGTATCGAGGTTTCTGCCACTCAGGTTTTTCTTGCTGAGCATAGCGATAATACTCGGTGTACGTTAGCTCGCTAGCTGCATCTTCGTCAATAACAATGGTGACATCCGGATGCATTTGAAGAATCGAAGCAGGACAGTACGTTCCAATAGGTCCTTCCACCATCTGTGCGATGGCGCGGGCCTTACTTTTTCCTTGAGCTACGAGGACAATTTTTTGAGATTCCATGATGGTGCCAATACCTTGTGTGAGGCAGTGGATAGGAACCTGCTTAATATCATCATCGAAGAAACGTGCGTTATCTTCTCGGGTACGAGGAGCTAAGGTCTTAATGCGTGTACGAGAGACAAGAGAAGAACCTGGCTCGTTGAATCCAATATGCCCGTTGGCGCCAATGCCTAGAAGTTGAACATCGACACCGCCAGCATCTTTAATGCGTTGTTCGTATGCTGCGCACTCTACTTGGACATCCTGAGCTTGGCCGTTAAGAACGTGCACGTTCTGAGCTTGAAGACCAATTTTTTCAACAATTTCACGGTTGATGACAGCGCGGTATGACTCTGGGTGCCCTTCGGGAATTTCAACGTATTCGTCCAACGCAAAAGCCTTGACTGCGCTTACGTCAAGTCCGTCGCGCACCAGCTCTGCTAAGTGTTCATAGGTTTTGATGGGGGAAGAACCTGTAGCGACACCCCATACAGCTTGTGGGTTGTGGCGTACAGCGTCTGCCATGATTTCTGCGCTGTATGTACCAACTTCTTGTGCTGTAGAGAGAATGATGATTTCCATAAGTACAGCATAAACCACAAATCATTATTTGTATGAACCAATAAAATCTTTTTCTCGTATAAACTAGAAAATATGCGAACCAAAACGACCAATAAGCAGACCAATTCCCGTCGGCAGGGCGCTAATTCCCTACCCGCAGAACCTAAATATCGTTCGCTAGCTCGAATTATTGAAGAACGTTACGTTCTCGAAGGTAAACCACACGACACGCTACCAACAGAACGTGAGCTACAAAATATTTTTAACGTCTCACGAGACACTATCCGAAGAGCGCTCTACTCACTATCCGTCCGTGGACTCATCTACAACATTCAAGGCTCTGGCACATACATCGCAGAATGCCAAAGGATCACTAAAAAACCACACCTCACCTCCTTTACCGAAGACATGACAGCTCGAGGACACCTGCCTGCTTCAACCACCGAAAGCTGTAGCATTGTGCCAGCATCGGCAACCGTTGCCCGTAACCTCAACATCTCTGCAGGAGAAGACGTATACGAAATCATCCGTCTCCGAACCGCCGACGGAGTGCCTATGGCCTATGAAAGAGCCTATTTTCTCGTTGAAGCCTTCGCCGGACAACAACCCCAAGTTCATGCCTCCCTCGATGAACAACTACAACGTACCGGCTACCGTATTGTGAGCGCCCACCAAAGGATTAGCGCAACCAACCTCAACGCAGAAGAAGCACTTGCACTCGAACAACCCTTTGGGATTGCTACGCTCAAGGTAGAACGTATCGGATATACCGAACGAGGTATCGCCGTGGAATCAACACAAACGCTCTACCGCGCAGACCGCTATGATTACGAAATGCGAATTATCCGAGACGACGCTTAAGGACACACCATGAAAACACTGATTCACTCAACTCGTATTTTCTCCCCACAAGACCAAAAACTTTTCACAGGATGGGCCATTATTGAAAACGGAAAAATCACCTCCCAAGGTGTAGGAGAACAACCTCAGCTAAAAGAAGAACACGAAATACTCGATGGTACCGGAAACATCCTAACTCGCGGATACACCGATATTCATTGCCACGGTGGCGGGGGAGTAGCCTTCGAAGACCCCGAAGAATGCCATACCGCATTAAAAACGCATCGAGAACAAGGCACACTACGTGTTATCGCCTCGTTGGTAACGAACCAAGTTCCTGACATGTGCGATACCGTTGCCGCACTAGCCCAACGCTGCCAAGAATATGCTCAACCAACACAAGAGCATGCAGCACTTGTCGGAATTCACCTTGAAGGCCCCTTCCTCTCACCCCTACACAAGGGTGCGCACCGTGAAGACTACCTCACCGCACCAACACCAGAACTTGCAGAACAACTGATTGAAGCTGGCCAAGGCTACATTAAACAAGTCACTTTAGCTCCTGAAACTGACCGCGATTTAGCTGCCACAAAAACTTTTGTGCAACATGGTGTTCGCGTTGCTGTTGGACATACGGACGCTAACTATGAACAAGCCAAAGCTGCTTTTGAAGCAGGCGCTACACTGCTCACACACACTTTTAACGCAATGAGCCCTTTGCACCATCGTGCACCAGGCCCCATAGCCGCCGCTTTAGACACCCCAGGGGTAACCTGCGAAGTCATCGTTGACGGTACTCACGTGTATGCGCCAATGGTCAGAATGCTATTTGCTCAAGCTCCTGAACGTATAGCACTGATTACCGACGCTATGGCAGCGGCTGGTTGCTGCGACGGAAACTATAAACTAGGTAGCCTTGACGTTACCGTTAAAGACTCCGTAGCACGGTTAGATTCTAATGGTGCTATTGCAGGGAGCACACTTACCCTAGGAAGAGCAACTCGTACCGCGTATTCCTTTGGGATTCCTCTAGAACAAATACTCTCTTCAGCAACCACAATACCTGCTCAAGCCTTAGGCATATCTGATGAAACTGGCTTGTTGCTATTGGATGAAGAACTGAATCTCGTACGTTCTTTCATCTAAGAGCCTCGATATCGTTAAAGAACTTGCACGAGCACACTAAAAACATGAAACAATATACGAGGAATACACAGATGAGGAAACCCTAGGGACGTTCATGAAACCGCTTGTAATAGGAATTGCCGGAGGAACCGGCTCAGGAAAAACTACGCTGACGAACGCTCTCGTAGACTCCTTCGAAGGTCAAGTCGCCGTAATATACCACGATAACTACTACAAACGTCACGACGAGCTCAGCTACGAAGAACGCTGCCAACTCAACTATGATGCCCCCGAAGCCTTCGATAACGATCTTCTTATTGAACACCTTGATGAACTACTCAACGGGCAAGACATCGAAACTCCAGTATACGATTACACGGTACATAATCGTTCGGACCAGACGATGTCTGTCAATACCCGACCTATTATCATCATTGAAGGTATTCTGATTTTCGCTGAAGAACGTATCTGCTCACGTTGCGATATTAAGATTTTTGTTGATACTGATGCAGATGTTCGTATTCTTCGTCGTATGCGTCGAGACGTTCTTGAACGTCAAAGAACTATCGAATCGGTAGAACAACAATATCTCACCACAGTAAAGCCTATGCACGAGCTCTACGTGGAGCCTTCAAAACGACAAGCTGACATTATCGTCCCAGAAGGCGGCAGCAACCTCGTCGCTTTAGAAATGCTCATTCATCGGGTGCAGAACCAACTAGCTATTTCCCAACCATAAAACGTTCTCCACAGAATAATGCTGGGGTGCGAAGAAAACTTTTCGGTTTTCTCCGCACCCCAACATTATCTGAACGATACGATAATTTAAGAATTCTTGTTCTTAAGAGCTGCCAGACGTGCCTCTAACTCACTTTGTTTGCCGAGTTCTTCTAACTCATTAAACTGGGCATCAACAGAAGAAGCTGCCAATTCCTGTGCACCACGAACACGCGCTTCTTCACGGCGGACTTTCTCTTCAAAACGTGAAAGTTCTGACTGAGGATTCATAATGTCAAAGGACTTTAGCGAATCATGAACCTGAGCCTGAGCTGCCGCATTCTTTTGACGAGCAACAAGCTCATCACGCTTCGCAGAAAGCTCACGTAGCTTCTCTTGCATCTTTGCTAGACCGTCTTTGAGCTGTGCTACCGCTTGAGTCTGAGACTCAATCTGCGGTTTAGCAACGGCCATCTCTTGCTCAAGGCTCATCTGACGGCCAAGAGCGACTTTTGCAAGATTATCGAACTTATCTGCATTAGCAGTATCCCCAGAAGCACGGAACTGGTCTGCTGTACGTGAAGCAGAGAGCGCCTTATCTCCCCATTCTTGCGCTTCACGCTCATCAGAAGCATAGTCTTCTTCAAGGAGGCGAAGATTACCAATGGTCTGCGCTACTGCTTGTTCTGCTTCGGTGATATTAGCGGAATAGTCACGCACCATCTGATCAAGCATTTTTTGGGGATCTTCTGCAGCATCTAGCAAAGCATTAATATTTGCTTTTGCTAACTGTGCGATACGGCTAAAAATAGATTGTTTTACCATTGGGTCACTTCCTCAAAAGTTTCCTAGTATTATCGAGCCTCCACAAGGAGACAATAACTATATTGTGTCAGTGTTTCTTCATAAGATACCGAGAAAACACCTAAAAATCATAGGGTTTATCAAAAATTAACTTTAGAAATTTCCGCCAGTACCAGGTCCATCGAAACCACCAAAGCCACCATCAAAACCATTATCAAAACCTCCACCAAAACTCGTATTACCAGAAGAAGAACCTCCACCGTTGAGCAATGTTCCTAAGAGGATTCCGCCCAACATTGCAGAAGGATAATCCCCATGCTGTTGCTGCCCGAAACCTTGAACATCCTGCGAGGAACGGTCTTTTGCCTCTGTTGCTAAACGAATTGCCTGCTGCGCATGTTCTAGTGCGCTAACAGGGTCTTGATGCTGTAACTGTTGAGCCTGCTGAAGATAACGTTGTGCCTCTTGTAAGGCAGTGCGCGCCGGCGTTTTGACACCACCACGACGTGCTCGTACAAATTCAGAAGCACTATGAACCTGCGTCTGGGCAGAGAAGAGAGTGTGTTTGAGACTCTCACGGGCACGTTGCGTCTGCTCCTGAAATTCTCTAATCTCTTTGAGAGAATCATCAAGATGAGTACGTGCATTCTCTAAACGACTCAACATTGCTAAAGGATCAATCTGTTGGTTCTGAAGATGCGCACGAATCTGCTGAACAACACTTTGAAGACCAGCCGCTGCGCTCGCCATGTGTGCACGGTCTTGGTGCTGAGCAAAACTTTGTGCTTCGGCAATATCTCGTTCTGCTAGAAGTAGTGCGTCTTCGACAGAGCGCTGCGCTTGTCTTAACTGTTCGGGCGATGCCATGACTGACTCAAGCAATTTTTGTGCTTGAGAGAATGCTTCTTGGGTTGCGTGGATGTCTGCTGAAGCTTGATCGTATTGTTGCTCGGAGACTTTCTCCTCAGCAATTTTTAGGCTACGACGACCGAACTCTAAACGCTCTACAGCTTGTTGATGGTTATCGGTTGCCTGCTCTAAAGCAGATGCTGTGTAGTGGTTCTGTAGCTGCTCTATCACTGCTAGCGCCTTGGGTTCTTGGGTGCTAAGACTTTGAGAAGACTTCTGTAACGTGGCAATGAGTTCTGGAGCGTTACGAGCGATTTGTCGTAGCTGGCTAATGCTACGTAATTCTTGATGGAGCTGAGTAATAATGTCTTGGCAACGAGAAATAATATCTTCAAGCCACTGACGTTGGTCTTCTTCGGTGTCGGGAATATCGTCGTCAAGCTGCCGTTGTAATTGGAAAGCTTTTTGAAGACTATCTTTTGCGGTAGAGATTCTTTCGACGAAGCTGTGAACCGCAGAATCCCCATATTGCATGCGCGCAAACTCAAGTTCTTGTTCTGCCTCAGCTATAGAGTTATCGGCCTGTAAGAGAAGAGAATCGGCGTTGGCACGTAATTGCGGTAGCGGGGTAGAAGGGGTACGTCTTTCATTCGAGGAGGCTGGGACTCTGCGTAATTTTCGAGAGTTCTTTCGAGAAGCATAGTATGCGGCACCGCCGACTCCTAACACCGCCAGACCACCGAGCATACCGAAGGTTCCTAGTGAACTGCCTGAACCTTCTCTGGCCTGTTCGATGGCTGTCATTGCTGCAATAGCAGCCTGCTGATAGTCAGATTTTTTGAGGTAAGGAAATACCTTATTCTGGTAGATATCTTGAAGTTGCTCTTCGGAGAGAACCTGTGAACTACCTGCTTGGAAATAGGCTTGACGTGAATCGGTGGCGACCGCTAAAACAACGTCATTAGCTCCCATATTATTGAGCTGTGCTAGTTCCTTGACCCATGCTTGAGCTTGGTGTGGGTGTTCAAAATTCTTGACTAAAACAAGATAAAAATTCATATTCTCTTTTTGAGAGAATTGTTCAATCTCTTCGGAGAGCCCCTGATGCTGAGATACAAGGTGAGCTTCATCAATGATTCGAGTACCGGCGGGGATTTTCATGGGTTCTTCTGCGAATGCAGGTACCTGAACACATGCCAGAAATACCACGGAACTTGTGAGAAGTGTCCTGAGAAAAGTGCGATTTTTTGCCATGTCTTCCTCTGTGCCCCTTATCTGACGGTGATGAAGAATCTTATGCTCATTCTAAAACGTTATTTTTTCTTTGGTAGAGCAGTGGAAGACAATTCGTCTTGAGCGTAGAAAAAATAACACCAAGAAAACTTGCAAGAACCTCCCAGAAAATAACCAGAGTAAGTTCAATAAAACTCCAGATAAATGATAGATAGTAAAGATACGTAAAAAATAGTAGATATTTGAACAGGTATACACTGAGGATATCGACACAGGCCTTTAAAACAAGAAAGAAGAATAACAATATGTCACAAGAACCTTGGAACCAACAGCACAATTCAAACACTGCCGGATACCAGCAAAACCCTTATGCCCCTACCTCGCAGAATCAACAACCCTATAACACTTCCGAAAACCAACACGGCTACACTGGCGCATACCACACCGAATCACCCTACTACACCTCATATAACACCCCCTACTTTGAAGAACACCCCAAAGCATCTAAAAAATATGCAGGTGGCGTACTCCTCGGCGCTGCACTCATCGCCTCACTCATCGGCGGAGGAGTCGGAGCAGGTGTTGTTGCTCTCTCACAAAACACCTCATCAACTATCACCACCACCAATGCCGGAACAACCATCGTCAATAACAAAGACTCCGTCAATGCCATTACCGCTGCTGCAGAAAAAGCAATGCCGTCAGTTGTGACCATTGGTGTTGTTGCACCAGGAGCTACAGGCTCTGGGTCTGGAATCATCCTTGACGGAGAAGGCCATATCCTCACCAACACACACGTTGTAACTCTTGATGGAAAAGTCAATAACCCAGCAGTTGAAGTCCAACTTTCAAACGGACACACTGTTAGCGCAACCATCGTCGGAACAGACCCCACCAGCGATCTTGCCGTCATTAAAATAGACCCCAGCGGACTAACCCTCACGCCAGCAACCCTAGGAAACTCCCAAAAGCTTAACGTCGGAGAAACAACCATCGCAATTGGTGCACCGCTAGGGTTACAAAACACCGTGACTGACGGAATCATTTCAACCCTATCCCGAACTATTCAAGTAGCATCCTCAGAAGCACCCGAAGAAACACCTCAAGAAGAACACCAGCGACCCAACCTCGGAAACCAAAACCTTCCCTTCCAATTCCAAATTCCCGGACAAGATATTGACGGAGTATCAGCGCCAAAGAAAACTATTTCTTTGAACGTCCTCCAAACAGATGCCGCTATTAACCCCGGAAACTCTGGCGGTGCACTCGTCAATACTCAAGGCGAAGTGATCGGTATCAACGTCGCCATCGCCTCAGCACAATCAGGCCCATCCTCAGCAAGCTCGGGAGGAAACATCGGCGTTGGATTCTCCATTCCCATCAACTATGCCCACCGTATTGCCCAAGAAATTATCAAAGACGGCGCAGCAACTCACGGATTCCTTGGCGCTAACGTCTCTACCTCACCAGCCGATAACGACCAAAGTGAAATGTTCGGCGACGGTGCTCGCATCGAGGCAGTTGTTCCCGACAGCGCAGCAGCAAAAGCCGGATTGCAAAAAGGTGACGTTATCACCATGTTTAACGGGCATCGTATTACCGACTCTACAGAACTGACAGCTAGCGTCAGAGAAGCAGCAGCCGGACAAACCGTCAAAGCAACCATTCTGCGTAACGGCTCATCCGAAGAAAAAGAAATCACTCTCGGCAACGCCGCAGACGCCCAGAAAAAATAACACCAACACCTCAACAAAAGCTATAAAAATAGAGGGGGTAGCAGTCTACCCTGCTACCCCCTCTCATAAAATCCCATTGACATGAGAGGTGAAAACACTCCTTAAAGCAGTGCCCCTGAGAAATCATTCTGACGCCACGCCTCATACACCGCAATAGACGCAGAATTTGCAAGATTTAGCGAACGACGTCCTTCTAACATCGGAATACGAACCCTCTCCGTGATTTGCGGGGCGTTCTGAACATGCTCAGGAAGACCAACAGATTCAGGGCCAAATAAAAGAACATCGCCGGGACGATACGATACCTGCGCAAAATTCTTCTGCGCCGTCGTCGTAAAAGCAAAAACACGTTCAGGCTTAAGCTCTTCCCACGCTTGCTCAATATTTTGATGTACTTGAACAACCGCAAGATCATGATAATCCAAACCAGCACGACGCAAATGCGCATCATCAAAGTTAAACCCTAAAGGCTCCACAAGATGTAACTTTGCCCCCGTAATAGCCGCTAAACGAATAACATTTCCAGTGTTACCCGGAATCTCAGGAGTATAGAAAAGAATATTAAACACACCTCTAGTGTATGCCTTCCCTCATCACCTTTGTCATCATCAGCCTTGATCCGCCACAGAGAAGGTGAAACATCTCATGTGCTCGTCTAGGATGATAAGCGTAAAATAGTGGAGGCCAAACACCGCTAGATAAACCAAAGGACCTGTTCTCATGAAACGTACATACCTTGATCATGCGGCAACCACACAACCACTAGCATCCGTAATTGACGAAGTAACAGAACACCTAAAATACAGCGGAAACGCTTCAGCCTTACACTCCGCAGGACGCAGAGCACGTGCGGTTGTAGAACAAGCCCGCGAACGTATCGCCCAAGCTGTAGGCTGCGATAGTGCAGAAGTAATCTTTACCGCAGGCGGAACCGAAGCCGACAACCTCGCCATTAAAGGTATCTACCGTAAAAGAACTCACATAAACCCCCAATGCCGGCGTATCCTCATCAGCTCCATAGAACATCATGCGGTCAGCGAATCAGCAGAATGGCTCGAAGCGCATGAACAAGCGCAACTATGCTGGATACCCGTAGACTCACACGGCCTTATCGACATGAAAGCACTCAAAGCTCTCATCGAAGAAGACCCCGAAAATACGGCTCTCATCACCGTTATGTGGGCGAACAACGAAGTTGGTACCATACAACCAATCCGCGAAATTGCAGAACTCAGTGCCACCTACAATATTCCGTTTCACACCGACGCAGTACAAGCCTTCGGCGCTATCCCCATCAACTTCCGCCAAACAGGGGCAAACAGCATGGCAATATCTGGACATAAAATGGGTGCACCTCAAGGTATCGGCGCACTGATTGCTACCCGAACTACCGCCCTAACGCCAGTCCTCCACGGTGGGGGACAAGAACGAGCCGTCCGCTCAGGAACACTAGATACCGCAAGCATTGCCGGATTTGGTGTAGCTGCTCAAGAAGTCACCCAACACCTCGCTGAAGAAATGGTGCGCCTTGGGACACTCCGGAATACTCTCATTGAACGTATCCGCCACGAGATACCCAACGCAACACTACGCGGGGCAGAACCCGAATCAATTGAAGAACTGGAACAAGAAGGCGCCACCCGCCGGCTACCACACAACGTACATTTCACCTTTGACGGCTGCGAAGGAGATTCTTTGCTCTTCCTCCTCGATATGGCCGGTATAGAATCTTCTACTGGCTCTGCCTGCAATGCCGGAGTTCCACGCCCTTCCCACGTGCTACTTGCCATGGGAGTTGATGAAGAACACGCACGTGGTGCACAACGTTTTACCCTCGGACATGCCAGCACCAGCGAAGACATTGACGCCCTCATGGAAGCGTTGCCCGGAGCTTATGAACAAGCCCATAAAGCTGGTTTAGCGGCGCACGTACCGAATGAACACATCTGGCATTAGCAATTTGGTAAGTTGAAGACTGTCTTATACGTTCAGAGCATTCACACACAGCAATACGAAGGAAAATATCTTTATGAAAATCTTGGCTGCAATGAGCGGTGGTGTTGACTCTGCCGTTGCCGCTGCACGCGCGGTAGAAGCCGGACACGACGTTGTCGGCGTCCACCTCGCACTATCACGCATGCCCGGAACCCTTAGAACCGGAAGCCGCGGATGCTGCACTATCGAAGACTCCATGGACGCACGTAGAGTCTGCGACCAGCTAGGCATCCCCTTCTACGTATGGGACTTCTCTGAACGATTCAAAGAAGACGTCGTTGACGATTTCATCTCCGAATACGAAGCCGGACGCACACCTAACCCTTGCATGCGTTGCAACGAAAAAATCAAATTCGCTGCACTCCTCGAAAAAGCGGTAGCGTTAGGCTTTGATGCCGTTGTGACTGGGCACTATGCAAAAGTCATTAGCGACGAAAACGGAAACCGAGAACTGCACCGTGCCGCAACCTGGGCAAAAGACCAATCCTATGTTTTGGGCGTACTTACTCATGAACAGCTCAAACACGCATGGTTCCCCCTCTCAGACACACCGTCTAAAGATGAAGTCCGTGCAGAAGCTGCACGACGAGGATTCTCCGTCGCTAAAAAACCAGATTCTTACGATATCTGCTTCATTCCTGAAGGTGATACTCGCGCATGGCTTGAAGACCATATCCAGATGAGCGAAGGCAACATCAAAGATACTCAAGGGAACGTTTTAGGACAGCACCCTGGAGCTCAAGCCTATACTGTAGGGCAACGTAAAGGACTTGCTATCGGACGTCCAGCACCCGACGGAAAACCTCGTTTCGTACTAGAAATTCGCCCCAAAACCAATGAAGTCATCGTCGGTTCGAAAGACTTACTCGCTATCGATCGTATCCGTGGTATTAGAACTACTTGGGCAGGGCTACCCATTGATTGCGTACAAGAATTTCTTAACAAAACACCCGAACTGAACGCTCGAAGCGATAGCTTTGAAGTCACAACCCAAGTACGGGCCCACGCTGACCCTGTTGCCTCAACCGCATATATGCAGTGGGTTCTTGACGACGAGAACACCACAGACACAGAAAAAACTTCATTACGGTTAGAAACCGTCGTACACCTGAATGAGGGGTTGCGCGGAGTAGCGCCCGGACAGACTATGGTGATGTACCAAGGAACACGCGTCCTTGGACAAGCAACCATTAACCGTGCATATTCCACGGAAAGAGAAGATATTAACGCTTCATAAAAATAGTCATCACATAACAGCGCACAACAACTCACCAAAGGTAAAAACATGCCTGACTCACAAGACATCCAAGCACATAAAGAATTCGACCAGCGCGCATCATCGTTAAGAGGACAGGTTCAACCAGAAGTCCTTGAAGAGCTGTACAGCATCCGGAAAATTATTGATAATCTTGACGCTGCACTGATGCATATCTTGGCAGAACGCTTTAGGGCAACACAACGTGTCGGACACCTTAAGGCTGAACACCAGCTACCAGCTGGAGACCCTGCCCGAGAAGCTGCTCAAATTAAACGTTTGCGTTCTCTTGCGGAACTATCTGATTTAGACCCAGAATTTGCAGAAAAATTTCTGAATTTCATCATTTCAGAGGTGATTCGGCACCACGAACAAATCGCGCAAGAAAATAACACCACCGCGTCCCCGCAAGCTTGTTAAAACTGCTACCAGCAATAGCAGATGCCAGAACATCCCAGCCCTCAACACCGTGAAAATACAAACTATCACTGAATCACCTATTAGGGTACGCGCCAGCGCAACCGGAACTCTCAGCGGAGAAAACCTCCTTGACAGCATTTTCCGCGTCCGAGGAGAGCTCGGAAACCCACACCTGCCCTTTTTACCCGAACTACCACAACGTGGATACGCCGCAACCACACTTGCCAGAACCATCGCAACCCTCGATGAACTCCACGCAGAAGGGGCCTCCTATGGGTGGCGGTTAAGTAACGGCACCTCTCGAGAAAGCGAACTGGCCCGCTCCACATTCCGTTCGGATATCAACCTACTAGCTGACGTTATTGGGCAAGAAGAAGATCGAGGGAAAAACCTCAAACTCCAATTCATGGGGCCTATCTCTTTGGCTGTATCGCTCTACCTACCCAACGGAGAACGCGCTATCAGCGACCACGGAGCTAGACGAGACATCCGAGACTCCTTCCTCAACGGGCTCTCCAACTGGATTGACACCATTGATACCGCAACGGGATCTCAACACCTCTACCTGCAACTTGAAGAGCCATATCTTGAAACAGCACTGCACGGAAACATTCCCACCGCAAGTGGGTATCGAACCATTCGACACCTACCGCAACATGAGCTTCAAGAAACATATGGTCTCATTCAACAACACTTACAGCAACGTTCCATTTCACTAGCTATCACCAGATGCGACATTCAAAACCTCAACACCATACAATCAATACCCGACGCCCTCTGGTTCGACACCACAAACTACACACAACATGACTGGGAAAAAATTGCTCCGCATGCTGAAAGAGGCAAAGAACTCTGGCTAGCAACCACCGGTAACAACCTGAAGAGCCATATCCCAACTCAGGCCTACCACCTCTGGAAAAGCTGGCGCACCATCGGACTACCCGCGCAAGCCTTATCACAAGTGACCCTCTACGATAATGCAACACTCCACCTCATGAACATCGAAGATGCTACCAGCATCTTTACAGAACTCGTTCAAACAGCTCAAGCCCTCAGCGAGATAGCCCAAGACTCATAAAGAATGTTCCACCATGATGCCCCACCCCATGAAAAGAACACGATAGACTAGGGAAGACGTCGCGACCCTATGGGAGAAAAATGAACTCTACAATTCTCATTGTTGATGATGACGAAGCTCTCGCCGAAATGGTTGGCATCGTCCTAGCACAAGAAGGCTACGAAACAGTATTTTGCGAAGCCGGAGACAAAGCACGGGACGCTTTTAATAGCAACCAGCCAGACCTCATCCTGCTTGACCTTATGCTTCCAGGGATGAGCGGTATCGAAGTCTGCTCCAAAATACGTGAAGACTCAGACGTGCCCATCATCATGCTCACCGCTAAAAGCGACACCGAAGACGTCGTCCGCGGATTAGAAGCAGGCGCAGACGACTACATTGCCAAACCCTTTAAACCAGCTGAACTTTTGGCACGTATTCGCGCTCGCCTACGTCCGCGTGAAGATCACAGCAACGAGCCACTTCGTGTTGGCGGTCTGATTATTGATTTAGCGGGGCACACTGTCTCTCGTGATGGTGCGCTGATTCCTTTAACCCCCTTAGAATTTGAGCTTCTTGCTAACCTTGCGCAGCAACCGGGTCAGGTACTCACCCGCGAAACACTTTTGGGGAATGTATGGGGATACGAGAAGACTGTTGATTCCCGTCTCGTGAACGTACATATTCAGCGTCTACGCTCAAAAATTGAAGAGGACCCCGAAAATCCTAAGATTGTTCTAACTGTTCGTGGTGTGGGATATAAAGCTGCAGCTGATAGGACCCGCCGTTAGGCAAAATTGTGGCTAAACATTTTCCTCAGGCACCCCCTATTACGACACGGCAATACCGCAATAGTGAGTGGTTCTCGAACCCTCTTAGGCGTTTTCGTTTGTATTGGCACCAATCTTTGCAATTTCGTGCGATTGCTGCTGCTATTGTGCTGCTGATTGTCACCTTCATTTTTGTTGGTTCTTTCTTGTCCTCGCAGATTGCTAATTCTCTCTTCCGAGGTAGAGTAGATCAATCATTACAGGACTCAGCAGCTGGGTTCTCGAATGTTCAATCACTACTTGATAGTTCTGATGCTACGGGACGCTCTGAGATTCACCGTAACGTCCTGCGGTTCTTAACAGTTCTTGAAGCTGGGGGAGAAGAATCAGAAAAGCAATGGGTGCTTGCCCCTAATAAGGGAACCTCTGCTCAAGGATTTATCTCTGAACAGAGTCAGCATGGCACAATCAGCACCTCTGACATTCCCACCGAGCTACGCGATACCATCAGCCGTAATGAAGGTATTTACTGGCAGTCTGCAAGTTTGAACATTGACGGCCATCGACAGCCTGTTATCTTTGTGGGAACGAGTATTCGTATCCCTCAAAACCCTGCATACGGTTTGTATCTGGTCTACGACCTGTCCTCCTCACAAACAACGTTGCGATATATCAACCTCGTGGTGTGGGTTGCTTTCTTTATCTTGTTGCTTATCGTTGTCACGATTGTCTGGTACATTACGCGTTCTGTGATTCGTCCTATCTCTTCTACCGCAATTACTGCTGAAAAACTTGCCGCGGGGGACTTAGGGCAACGTGTCATCGTTCGAGGGCATAACGAGACTGCTCGTTTAGGTAATTCTTTTAACCGTATGGCTGATAGCCTTGAAAATCAGATTTCTCGTCTTGAAACTCTCTCTACGATGCAACAACGTTTTGTATCGGACGTTTCTCATGAGTTACGTACACCTTTAACCACCGTGCGTATGGCAGCAGAAATGCTATACGATGGCCGCGACGAATTTGGGGTAGCATATCGTCGCCCCACGGAGTTGCTCTATCATCAAGTAGACCGCTTCGATGCGTTGCTTGCTGACCTTCTAGAAATTTCTCGTTTTGACGCTGGTTCTGCAACGTTGGATGCTGTGTCTGTGCAGTTTATGGCGGTGTTTGAGGAAGTTCTTATCTCAGTAGAACCTCATTTACAACGTACCGGTACTGAGCTGAGAGTTCATCATGATAACAGCGATATCTCTGTAGAAATGGATCACCGTCGCATTGAACGCGTGCTAAGAAACTTGCTGTTTAATGCTGTTGAACATAGTGAAGGCCAGCCGATTGACGTCTATATTGCAACATCTGAGACAGCGTTAGGTGTTGCTGTTCGTGACCACGGTGTTGGGCTCAGTGAAGAACATGTAACGCAGGTCTTTAACCGTTTTTGGCGGGCAGACCCTTCACGTAAACGTACTCTTGGCGGTACCGGTTTGGGGCTTTCTATTGCAGCTGAGGACGTACGTTTACACGGTGGTACTCTCGAATGTTGGGGTCGTCCGGCAGAAGGTGCGTGTTTCCGTATGACTTTACCTCTCCGTCAAGGAGAACCTATGGGTAAATCTCCCGTACGGTTATCGGGGGATGCTCTTCCTCCCGATGAATATCTAGATATTGACGTTCCGACTTCTACCGATTCCGATGTGTCTGACGCTGAGGATAAGAACCAGCATGGTGAAAATTAGATGAAAAAAATATATTCTTCTACCAAGGTTCGTTATCTTGGTGTGGGTTTATGCTTTCTTGTCGGCGTAAGTGGCTGTGCAAGTATTCCACAAAGTGGTGCTGTTAGCCACTATGCTGATTCTCAAAGTACAAGTCCTGATACTCAGAGCAGTATTGTGCTTGATCCTCCTCGAGATGGTGCAAGTCCGCAGGAAATTATTCAAGGATTTTTACGGGCTGGTGCTGGTGCGAAAGATGATTATCAAGTAGCCCGTGAATATCTGACGGAAGAGTTTTCAAACTCTTGGATACCTGATGAACGGACCTTAGTATATCGGGATTCTACAACTTTAGAAGTCACCTCAGATACTGCTCATGAGGGTGCTCAACACGGCGATGAATATTCGGTTACGGTTCCTGTGGCAACTTCTATTGACCGGCGAGGAATCGCAACATCATATGCGGAAGTCTCCCCAGAAAACCTTAGGTTTAAGGTGGTTCAGGTCAATGGGCAGTGGCGTATTGCTCAGGCACCGCAAGGCACTGTGATGAACCATCATGATTTTATTCAGGTTTTTGCGACATACACCTTGTACTTTTATGACCCTACATACACCTATGCCGTACCTGACATCCGTTGGTTTGCCGACCGCCCAACGGTTGTTACCTCAATTACGAAGGTTCTTCTAGAAGGGGCCGCACCGTACCTTGAGGGTGCTGTGAGTAGTGCTATCCCCTCGGGGACAACGCTCACTCGTAACTCTGTTCCGGTGGAGGAGACTGTTGCCCAAGTGAGCTTACACGGTGAGGGGCTAGGTGCTGATATCTCACAGCTCGATATTGAACGGATGAACTCTCAGCTGACGCAAACGCTATCACTTTTGGGCGGTATTGACTCTGTCAAATTGACCTTTGACGATCAAGATGTCAAAGCTGGTCCTCTCGATAATTATGTTGCTCCTCAGGTCAACCCTAGTGTATCGGGCAATATCGTTGCTCTTGACGGAAACCAGCTAGTTACTCGTAGCGAAATTTTCAATGATGCTGACCAGAACAAAATTGTTGATATTGCGGTGGCTAATCCTCGGGATCTAGCGATGGATTACACTCGTAAAAACTTCGCGTTCTTAGACTCTCTACAACAGTCACTCTTTTGGGTCTCTGATCAGAAGATTACTCATATGTTTGATGGTGTTGGACTAACACACCCATCTTTTGACCAGTTCCAATGGCTATGGAGCGCTGATTCTACAGGCCGGTTGCGAGCTGTTTCGTATGTAAACTCTCAGGAGAAAAAACAGGTTGATGTTCGTTCTCCATGGTTAGAGGGATACGACGTGAAATCTGTTCGTATTTCTCGTGATGGTGCGCGTGCGGCGGTTGTTGCAACTCTTGATGGCGAAACATATGTGTGGGTATCTGGTATTCATCGTAGTTCTGATCACCAACCACTTGAGCTGACTTCTCCCGTCCGTTTAGGGACGACTCTTGACGTGACTGATGTCTCTTGGACAAGTGATCAGAGCCTTATTGCAGCAGATGAACTTTCGGGCGAATCTGAGATTATCTACCTATCGGGGGAGATTACTTCTGTTGAACGGCTAGATGGTTTATCTCTTATCGCTTCTGGTGCAGGGAATAACCAGATTGTTGCTCAGACAAAGGACGGGCGTCTTTACACTTTGGTCGATCGTGGTTGGTCTCGTATCGACATCCCATTGCATGACGTGAACTATTCAGGTTAGTCGCCAATTACTGCTAAAACGTCAGAAAAATATTTCATATCTTTATCCACAGATATGAAAAATCCTAAGAGTCTCTCGCCCCATAGAGAGATACTTAGTGCTGTGCTATCTTCAATGGGTTTTTATCTGCGCTTATTGTGCTCTGAGGCGCTAGAACTGATTCGACCTCGAGTCTGTGCAAGCTGCGGGGCATATGGGACGAAGGCTGTGAACCGTTCTTTATGCTCTCATTGTGATTTTCAGGTTCGCCATTCACTACTGAACGTTCATTGTTCTAGAGTTGATGGAGTCGGGTGTCCAATATATTCTGCTGGGGCGTATGAACATGAGTTAGCACGCAGTATTTTGGCGTATAAGAATCATTCACGTACGGATCTTCTCGATATTCTTGCTACCGGTCTGGTTCGTGTAGTGGTGGAATGTCTCCAACAGGCTGAAGATGTTAAACGTATAGTTCTTATTCCCATGCCTTCTGACCCAAGTGCAACACGAAGACGCGGTTATGTCCCTGCTCAATTATTGGCAGAGCGTGTGTGCCAGTTGATGGGGGAGTACGCTGGTGTGTCTTGTGTATCGTATGGTCTTCTCTCCAAGAAAAAGCGCTGGGGTAGGGGAGATAAGTCGGGGCAGAAACTTTTGACGGGGGCTCAACGCCGTCAACGGCTGTCTCATTCTATGCGTTTAGCGTCACCACCTCTGTCTTTTATGGGGTTCTATTATGATGTTCGTGGTGTGCATTGTCTTCTCGTAGATGACGTATTGACTACGGGAGCGACTTTAGCGGAGGGGTATCGTGTTGTTTCTTCTGCTGGGGGCAAAGTGATAGGTGCGGTTACGGTTGCTTATGTTCCTTATCGGGGTGGCACCTCTACATATACTGTGGGGTATTCACCTATATCTCTTGATTAAAGGATGGTGAATGTTCGCTGTGGGTAGCGTATATATTCTCACCTGAAAAATCTTTTGCGTGACACGAGACATCTTTTGAACTAGGCTAGTGATAGGGAATCAAAGACGAATTCCTCGGCTTAGCTCCTCTTCGGATGGAGTCGCAGCTAAGTACACGCCCCCAAATATGCTGGAGGGAATTGTGGAAATTAACATCATCGGACGAAACGTTAAAGTTACTGAACGTCTGCGTGAACATGTTGAAGATAAAGTTGCAAAGTTTGAGCAACTGGGTGACCGCGTCAGCACCATCGAAATAAAATTCACTAAAGAAGGCCATTCTGGTCCAGAAATTATTGGCGCAGAAATTACTGTTATCGGCAAAGGCCCTGTTCTTCGTGCAGAAGCTACTGGAGAAGATAAGTTCGCGGTCTTTGATGACACCTACGGAAAACTCCTTGAGCGTTTACGCCGTGCACGAGACCGACGCAAACCTAGCAAATCAGGAACAAAACGTCCTATCTCAGTTTCTGAAGCAACCGGATCTCTCCCCATTGTGACGGAACAAGTTGCTATCTCTGAGATACATCTAGATGATGTGCCCGTCGAAGAAATTGCTTTTTCTACCGAGTATTCTCTTGAAGATGAAGTCTCTTCACCCTTAGAAATCCGGCGTAAGACCTTCCCTGCAACACACTTAACGGCAGAAGAAGCTGTGGATCATATGGAACTCGTTGGGCATGACTTCTTTGTCTATCTTGATAAAGAAACGGGTGCACCATCTGCTGTGTACCGTCGTAAAGGATGGACGTACGGCGTGATTTCTTTAGAAAACACTCCTGAGTAAGATTCTTATTTAGTCTTTATCAAAGTAGTGTTTAAAGCGCCTAAGGATTTTGCTCAGGTGCTTTAGCCTAGCTGAAACGGCATCAAATACTGGACAGCTCACAAAACGTGGCGCCAGCTATTTGATGCCGTTTTTGTATTCTAAAACCCTTATTTCTAGGGGTTGTCCTCTAAAAATAAGGCTTAGCTGAGAGAGTAATACGAAAAGCGTTCTCATATTGACTAGTTTTTAGCCTAGAATAGTGATGATGTGCTGACATAAAGTGTCGGTACCGTATTTAAAGTTTTCGTCTCAAGGAGTCAGTTTTCGTGGCATCTTTCTTAGAGAAGATTCTTCGCGCAGGGGATAAAAAAATTCTCAAACAGCTTCGTGCGTACACTGATGCAGTGAACTCGCTCGAAAGCAGCTTTGAAAATATGAGTGACGCCGAACTGCGTGCAGAAACAGACTCGTTCCGCGCTCGCATTAAAGATGGCGAATCTCTTGACACCCTCTTGCCAGAAGCGTTCGCTGTTGTACGTGAAGCCTCAAAGCGTACCCTTGGAAAACGCCACTATGACGTTCAGCTGATGGGCGGGGCAGCCCTACACCTCGGCAATATCGCCGAAATGAAAACCGGCGAGGGTAAAACTCTTGTCGCCACCGCGCCGGCATACCTTAATGCGCTATCTGGTAAAGGCGTGCATATCGTAACCGTTAACGATTACCTTGCCGAATATCAAGCAAACCTCATGGGACGAGTATTCCGTTTTTTGGGGATGGAATCGGGCGTTATCCTTTCGAACCAGACTCCAGAAGAGCGACGTAAACAATACGCAGCAGACATCACTTACGGCACCAATAACGAGTTTGGGTTCGACTATCTACGCGATAACATGGCGTGGAGTGTTGAAGAACAGGTTCAACGTGGGCACAACTTCGCCATTGTCGACGAAGTTGACTCCATTTTGATTGACGAGGCTCGTACCCCGCTGATTATCTCTGGGCCAGCTGCAGGAGAAGCACACCGCTGGTACGCTGAATTTGCAGGTTTCGTACAGACTCTTCTTCCTGAAAAAGATTACGAAGTAGACGAGAAGAAGCGTACCGTCGGTATCCTTGAATCCGGTATTGACAAGGTAGAAGACCACCTCGGAATTGAGAATCTTTACGAGCCAGCTAATACTCCGCTCATTGGTTTCTTAAATAACGCTATTAAAGCTAAAGAACTCTTTAAGAACAATAAAGACTATGTCGTCATGAATGGTGAAGTTCTCATCGTCGATGAACATACTGGACGCATCCTCCCCGGACGCCGTTATAACGAGGGCATCCATCAGGCTATTGAAGCTAAAGAAGCTGTCGAAATTAAGCCTGAGAACCAGACCATGGCAACGATTACTTTGCAGAACTATTTCCGCATGTACGACAAGCTCTCCGGTATGACAGGTACTGCAGAGACTGAAGCAGCAGAGTTCATGAATACTTACGAACTTGGCGTGGTTGCTATTCCTACGAATAAGGAAGTTCAGCGCGTTGACCACCCCGACCGCGTACATAAGAACGAAATTGTAAAATTCAACGCTGTTGTTGAAGACATCAAAGAGCGTTTTGAAACCGGGCAGCCTGTTCTAGTAGGTACAACCAGCGTAGAAAAAAGCGAGTACCTCTCTAAGCTTCTCAAACGTGAAGGTATCCGTCACGAAGTGTTGAACGCAAAAAACAACGCACGTGAGGCTGCTATCGTAGCGCAAGCAGGTCGTAAGGGCGCTATTACCGTTGCGACGAATATGGCTGGTCGTGGTACCGACATCATGTTGGGTGGTAACCCTGAGTTTAATGCTGTTGAAAAAATGGCAGAACTCGGCTTAGACCCAGAACAGAACACCGAAGAATACGAGGCGAAATGGCCTAGCATTCTTGCTGAATGTGAGGATGCGGCTCGTGCAGAACACGAAGAAGTTATTGCTCTTGGCGGGCTGTACGTTCTTGGTACTGAACGTCATGAATCTCGCCGCATCGATAACCAGCTACGAGGCCGCTCTGGACGTCAAGGCGACCCCGGCGAATCACGTTTTTATCTCTCTCTATCAGACGAGCTAATGCGTCTATTCAATGGTCAAGCAGCTGCTCGTCTGATGGCTAACGCTCCTGACGACACTGTGCTTGACTCCAAACTGGTTTCTCGTGTTGTTGCCTCAGCTCAGGGACAGGTTGAATCTCGCAACGCTGAACAGCGTAAGAACATCCTTAAATACGATGATGTTTTGAATCGTCAGCGTGAAGCAATGTATAAAGACCGTAACCAGATTCTGCATGGAGATGATCTTAAAGAACAGATTCAAATCTTTACGCGTGAAGTTCTTACCTCTGCGATTGATGCACAGGTAGGGGATAACCACGCAGAAGATTGGGACTTTGATAAACTCTGGGAAACTCTCAAGAGTATTTATCCTGTCACGATTACTGCTGAGGACTTGGCAGAAGATGCGGGAGACCGCACAAAGATTACTCGTGACCAGCTAGTTAAAGAGATTATTGCTGATGCCGAGTTAGTCTACCAAGAACGTGAAGAAACTATCGGTGCGGATTCTATGCGTGAAATTGAACGCCGTGTTGTTCTTTCTGTGATTGGGAAGCGTTGGCCTGAACATCTTTACGAGATGGACTACCTGAAAGAGGGTATTGGTTTACGTGCTATGGCTCAGCGCGATCCCCTCATTGAGTATCAGCGTGAAGGTTATGCACTGTACCAGACGATGATGGACGCTATTCGTGAAGAATCTGTCAGCTACTTGTACCATGTTGATTTGGCAAAGCAACGTACGCAGTCTTCTCCTCTGGGGATGAAGATTCCTGCTCAGCCGAAGTTCTTACAGTATTCTGCACCTTCAGAAGATGGTGGAACTGAAACTGAAATTCGTAAAAATGATTTGATGAACCAGAAGAAATAGTTTTAACTCTTAACTATGAGACGGTGGGGTGCTGACCAGATATGGGCAGCACCCCACCGTTGTTTTATGCAATTTCTAGAGCTGTAATCTTCCATTTGGAGAAAACTTTTTCTACTCTCATAGCTATGGCTCGTACTCGGGCCAAATCTTCCATGATGAGACATACTTCAAACGTATCTGTTCGTACTTTTTGCGCTTTAGCACGGCGAGCTTTGGGCAGTTTTGCCCTATGAGATGTGGGAGAAGGTTTGAGAGGTGTCCTCATACTATGCTGCCGTAAGAGTTGTTGGGTGAGCTGAGCTCTTTGCGTTACCTGTTGATAGCATTCTTGACTAAGCCACCGTGCAATATGCTGTGTTGGACGTCGTCCTGCAAAAACTTCTAAAATTGCAACGCTGATTCCTGCGCACATGATTTCGATAGCTTTACATTCTTCGTTGCTTGGGCTGATGGGGCGTTTAGGCCGGAAGTTGATATTTTCTTCTCGAGCTAAGGCCTGTCGGAAACGCTCATATTCTTCAGCTGAGATAACAGTAAAACGTTGTTGGTTTGGTGTGGACTCGGGTTGGTGGATAGCCATGATGATGTCCTTATATCGTCTTTGGTATATAGGTAGGGTGGGTGGTTCTAGATGTTGGGAAGAGTGAGTTTTTCTCCTGGATATATGGGTGCTTCGTAGGCACGTAGGAGTTCCTGATTATGTTGGTAAATCTGGTAGCTATATTCCAGAATGCTGCTAGGCGTTGCGTCTTCTCCTAAATGTGTTTGTGCAATGTTCCAAAGGGTGTCTCCTGCTTGAACAACGTGATCTTTTGCGGGGGCTTTAGTGTGCACGCTTCGTGTTGATGTGGTGACTCCAAAGAGTGGAGTGAGCGGAATATATTCTTTCTCTGAGGCTGAGAGCATGATGTGGTGTAGAGAACTATTTTTGGCCTCATATCCAGAAGATCTTTTTTCGGCAGAATCATGCTGAGAAATTTTTGACGTAAAGAATGTCGTCAACGGAGGGCTCATAGGCCTGGACTCTATATTCTCTACTTGTCCTTGCCCTACGCAAGTGATTGCGGTTGCTGTTTGTGTGGGGGAGTACGCCTGTGCTGGAGTGCAGATAACGCCAATCCCGATCAGCGCTAGTGCACAGTTTTTGAGGCACGTCGGCGCCCACGAGGGAAGGTGAAGGCGCCTGTGAGGGTTTCTCTGCTGGAATCGGTATGAACGCAGAATGAAGAAGATACTTGTACACCACCAAAGCAGGACTAAACCACTGAGACAAAGGACGAACTGTACATATACATAATCAAGATGTGTTGGTTTTGTGGTGGTTAGTGCTAAGCGAGAGCCGAAAATTGTGCATATTGCGAGGAGAGGTGTTCCAACGCTGAGAAGATAGTCAGTTCTTGAACAGCTGACTTGGGCTTTACCCAACATACTCGTTTGATACATAAACACCTCTTATTGTGTCATTTGATGTAGTTTGATGCCTTTAGATAGAGTATGTACTGCCTTGATGTTAAAAGTAAAGAGTTTTAAATAATTTTTCATAGAAAATAGAAAAAATATCTTGATGAGAACCAAAGATGGGATATACAAGTGTCGATGGAAAAGATTTTTAGAGACTACGAAGCTCAACTCGATTCACTGCGACAACAAGAGATAGAGTCATCTGCTCAGGAATCGCGACGTGCAGAATTTGCAAAAATCCAGCAGGTGGACCGTTTAGCAGCACAACAAGGACGTCGTATTCGAGTATGTTGCCATCCGTCCATACTGTGGAGTGCAGAGCTTGAAACTGTAGGTAACGGGTGGGTGCAGCTTCGCTCGACAACAGAAAATATTCTGATACCCCTACGCTCTATTCTGTGGTGGGAAGGCGAAAACAGGCGCTCTCAACTAGATACGGGAGCGATTACCAGAAAACTTAATTTTTCCTATGCGTTTCGAGCGCTTAGTGTAGCTAGAACACCCCTACGTATTTTTCACCGTGATTTTGTGACAACGACTGAAGGGACAGTTGAAAAAGTAGGGTTAGATTTTATAGAAGTTGCATTACACCCTTTAGACGGGCAATACCGTTCAAGAAATATTACTGGTATGCGTGTTGTCGGACTAGAAAATGTGGGGGCAGCTTGCTCCCCTCGAAACGTGTGATATCAACCGAAAACTAGGTTAACTGATTCTGCTCAATAGCTTGTTCAGCCTTTTGATACGCTTGTGCGATATATTCTTCAAGTTTGACGTCTTCAACTCTCCACTGACCTCGTCCGCCAATTTGTATGGCAGGAAGCTCACCTGAACGCACGATAGCGCGTGCTTGAGCGAGAGAAATATTGAGAATTTCTCCAACTTCTGTCAGTGTGTAAAAACGTTGCTTGACCATAAAAATATCCTCGTTAGCGTTTGAAAGAGGGGATAGCTGTTCATTACTATAACCCGTATTTCATGCTATTTGATAGCGGATATTAAAATGTGCTCTACTTTGATGATCACAAGGTGGGGTTATCCACAGATTTATGGTAAAGAAATGAAACTTTTGTTTTTGAGATGCTAAGAATCTGAAAATTCAGTAGGCTGTTACCCAAGCCCAAAACTGCCTAGAGAACTGACAGAAGTCCCTCATGAAAACAGACCCCAAAGCACCTAAAGCCTTTGCCTCACGGTTACAAAAACCTGGTTTTAAAGACCCGAAGCTACTTATCGGACTCTTTCTGATTCTTATGTCACTCACCGGAGTCATCACCGTCGTCAATATCGCCAACCAAACAAAACCCTATTGGGTCACGACACGAGAAATCTATGTCGGAGAAGAAATCAGCGAAAAAGACCTCAAAAAAGTAGACGTCCGACTCAGCGAAGCCTCCTCGCACTATCTCTCTACAGAAGACAGCGGAACACCACATATTGCAACCCAATTTATTGGTGCACACCAGCTCATACCTAAAAACTCTCTCGGAGAAGTCGAACAAAATGACCGTAAGAAAACAACAATCGTTCTCGACTCCACCATTGCATCAGGATATAAAGCAGGAGACCTCGTAGATGTTTGGGTATCTTCAAAGAACGAGACCGGTAACGGATACGCAACTCCCGTGCGTCTAATGGAACAAGCCGAAATAGCTCGTATCAACAGCGAAGATTCAGTCCTTGGCTCTACCGGAAAAACCGCCCTACAACTGCTCGTTAGTGAAGACGTCCTCTCCTCTATTCTCCACGCCACCTCTAACGACAGCAAAATATCGTTAGTTCCATCTTTCTAGGAAAACCTATGAATATCCCCGTAGTTGTTTTAGGTGATACTGCTGGACAATATATCCAAGCAATTGAACGTCAACGTGGCGCCATCAACGTTGTACGACACGTTCAAGAACTCAGTGACCTCATCGGTATCGCACATAGTGGTATAGCGCGTGTTGCCCTACTCGTCAGCGGCTATGAAGACCTCACCGCATCATTAGTGCATCAGCTCTCTGAATCTCAAGTCATCACCCTTATCATCGCAGACCCTGGCGAAGCACCCCACATCGCCGGTGCTCATACCATCAGTTCCCTCACCGACACCCAAGAACTCCTCAACCAGATTGAACAGATTACCTTCACCGAAGAATACAAAAAAGACGACGAACACCATCAAGAACCTGAAAAACGGGAGGAAGACTCTCCTCACAACGCGGATAAAGAACCCCAAGATGAGGGGCCATATAACGCAAAAATTCTCACGGTCTGGGGTGGGGCAGGGTCACCTGGACGATCAACAATCGCCACAAACCTTGCCGTATGCGCAACTCAAGAACAAGAAAAAGTATGTCTGATTGATGCTGATACCTACGCCCCATCAGTGAGCGCACTTTTAGGAATGTTAGAAGACTACTCTGGTTTAGCTCAGTTATGTCACCTTGCAGACAGGGCAACATTAACATCAGAGAACATTCATGAGATCATAACTACTATCAAAATTGAAGGTGGCTACCTCGACGTCATTACTGGAATCACACGTAGCGACCGTTGGCCAGAAATCCGTTCTCAAGCATTCGAACTTCTTCTAACAACCTTGCGCCAAAATTATGACCTCATCATTATCGATACCGGATTCTGCATAGAAGAGGACGAAGAAATTACTTTTGATGGGGTCGCACCAAGTCGTAATGCGGCAACACACGTTGCCTTAGAATCTGCAGACAACATCATTCTGCTCGGAAGCGCTGATGTACTAGGAATCCCCAGACTACTGCGCTCGTATGAAGAACTCCAAGAGTTCCAACAACGAAGAAACCTCAACGCCACCGTCGATATCTGGGTTAATAAAGTTCGTCCAAACTCAGTAGGAAACCGACCTGAAGAAAAAATACTACAAGCATGGCAACGCTTTGGCCCCGAAAAACCTATTAGAGGCTTCATCTCTCACGAACCGTCTATCGTCGACAAATGTGCTCTTTCTGGAAAAACCGTTGTTGAAGTTTCCAAACAATCTCCTATGACACAAACAATACGAAACATGTTATCGACACTTACAACAGGTGAAGAAAAATCTGCACAACATGCGAATCAAGAAGGAGCTACGGTGGTGAGTGTTAAACGCCATGACGATAGCCCCAAACCTCCAAAAAAACGGTGGTGGAGGAAGAAAAACTCTACCTAACAGGTGGTATCGTCATGTGTGTAGATAATCAAGACGAGCTGCACACCAAGGGGCAGAAGAATGCTTAGAGAAGCCACCATTTATTCTGAGAACCTCAGTCCACGAGACTCCGAATGGTTACATTTACTTCTCGGTGATTGGCAGATTATCGCTGACGCTGCCCACGGAGACCTTGTCCTCTGGTTACCTCAAAATATTGAACCACCACACCAATTTATGAGTGTGGCACAGGTGCGTCCTTCTACTGTGCATACACTGTTTCACCGCGATATGGTGAACAAAACTATGTATGAAGATCTTGTCCCTCATGCAGAACAGGCATGGTCTCAAAAAACCGTTAAAAAGTTTTCTCACATACTGCCAGAAACCGGTACACGAACTAACACCTGTATGGTTCCCCTCATGAGGGAAGAACGGGTTATTGCCTTATTGACCGTACACACAGAATTATTTGACGCACGTATTCCACCGAAAGTTGAATTGATGTGTCAAAAGTTTTCTATGGATCTTTTACAAATGGTCACTCGTGGAGCATGGCCTGAATTTACTGCCCCCGTAGGAAGCTCTCGTGGTAACCCACGAGTTAGCGACGGGGTGATTACTCTTGACGCAGAAGGCAAAGTGCTTTTTGCATCCCCCAATGCCGCCTCAACCTATAAAAGATTAGGGTTAAAAGAAGAACTAGAAGATACACGACTTGTCGATAAAACACGAGAACTCATTCCTTGCGGTGAGAAAGCAGACGAAACGCTTCCACTCGTGCTCACCGGCAGAATGCCATGGCGTGGTGAAGTACGAGCAAACAACACAAGCGTGACCTTTCGCGCAATTCCTCTTCGACGGCCCACAGCGCTTGGAGAAGAACGCTATGGTGCAGTACTACTATGCCGTGACGTCACTGAACTACGCCGTCGCGAGTTAGAGATGATGACCAAAGATGCCACCATCCGAGAAATACACCATCGTGTTAAAAATAATCTTCAAACAGTTTCTGCGTTGCTACGTTTGCAATCTCGACGTATGCACACCGAAGAAGCTAAACAAGGACTTGAGGAGGCGATGAGACGTGTGGCAACTATTGCATTAGTACACGAGACACTCTCTCAAGGGCTGACACAAAGCGTAGATTTTGATGAATTAATTCAGCGCCAATTCCGTTTTGCTGCAGAGTTAGCTTCCCCCGGTCAGGAAGTTCGTACCGTTCTTGAAGGAAGTTTTGGGGAGCTGCCGAGTCAGTTTGCCACTCCATTAGCGCTGATTATTAATGAGATTGTTGCTAATGCTGTAGAACATGGCTTAGCTGGTCAGGCGGGAACTGTTATTCTTCGTGGGGAGAGAGGCCATAACAAGGCCCATGAAGATACTTTAAGAATCACTATTACTGACGATGGCGTTGGTATGGGAGATACCAGTATCCCTGCCTCAGATAATGCCGGTTCCTTGACGATTAGTAACGATGAGGGACTTGGTATGCAGATTGTTCGTACTCTTGTGGCAAGTGAATTGAACGGTTCTATCCGTTGGCGTCCCGCCGAACCACAAGGAACTGAAGTTGTTATTGATGCAGTGTTGGTTGATACAGGGGAATAGTCTTTCCCGTAGTTCTAGGAGTACCCCTTTGGGGAGATAAAATAACAGCGAGGTTTCCTATCTCCTTCATAATTGAGAGATGAGAAACCTCGCTGTTAGATGCGGTATGTTTAGGAAGCTCTACGAGCTCGGGCGACACGTCGTTTAATGGCACGGCGTTCGTCTTCACTTGTTCCACCCCAAACACCAGAATCCTGGCTAGTTTCGATGGCCCACTGCAAACAGGTGTCCATAACCGTGCAGTTGCGGCACACCGTTTTTGCTTCTTCAATTTGGAGAAGAGCCGGACCACTATTTCCTACGGGAAAAAAGAGTTCTGGGTCTTTCTCCAAACAAGCAGCACGGCTACGCCAATCCATGAGCACGTTCTCCTTATAGACCTGAAGCACCCAACTAATAGCTGCATGATGCTTCTACAACAAATCAAGGCCCCTAAGGTTAGGGGCCATATCAAACCTCAATAAGGTTCGCACGTAATGAACTTATAGACAAGAGTTTTAACCGGAAAAATGTCAATAAAACTTGAGTGTTCTATCACAGAGCATCACGCAACCGTTTCTGAGCAGTCTAAATCTGAGATAGGATGTCTTCCGGTGAACAGTTCGACAATACAGGGGAGTACCGATGCTAGGATATAACGCACCAACAGCCGTTAAAACAGTTTCAGTGTTGGTCTTTCTTCAAGCCCTTTGTATCAGCGTATATGCTGTTTTACTCACTGTATTTGCTACCGATCTTGCCGTTGGCTTACCTCTGACTTTCTGTTTCATTGCTATTGCGTTGTGTCTGGGGTGGAGTGCCTATGCGTTGCTTAAGGCTCGTGGATATGCGCGTTCACTGATTCTCGTGTGGCAACTATTTATCATCATTATTGCGATTCAAGCTGTTATCGTTTCGGGGCATATCCTTGCTCTCATCGTGCTTCTGAGCGCGGGGGTAAACACCATCGTATTGTTTAGCTCTACAGTGTCTAAATATCTTCAATAGCTAGGGGCACCTGGCAACATCTTTGTTCCTGAGATTCTATGAGAACAGCTCTGCCTGGAGGTATTTTGCCTTCTGTCATCGCAGTGTAGGGGAGTCGTAGATGTGGGTAGAACTGTAACTCAGCATGCCCTTGAGGTCGTAGCAGCACCCCCTGCTGTGCCGTTTTAGCTGCTACTGCAAGTGGCAGATGCGACCAACGTGCTTCTGGACTGTAAACATAGAACATATGGCGGGTTTGAAAACTAAACTCTAAGAGAGCCTTCTGCGCTTCTGAGCTTAGATAATGGGCATCATCTACAAAAACGATGAGTTGTTCTGGGGCAGATATTTTTTCTAAAAGTTCTTTGAGGCTCTGAGCAGAACTCGTTTTCTGCCCGTGAATCAATAAGCCAGCATAGTGCTGGTTGCTATGTTGTAGGACTTTGAGCGTATTTGTTTTACCGCTACGGGCACCCCCGACGATAGGAGTATATGCTCCTGAAACGATGGGGATATGTACAGTATTTTTTGCGGTTTCTACACCGATAGCTAAAGATGTGCTATCCGAATATTTATGGGAGTTTTGAATAGCTGTTTGCCATCGTTTCCACGAGATATGTTCTGGTATTTGTTCGAATAAAGGCTGTGTGATGGGGAGTTCTTGCGCTAACTCTTCATAAGAACAATGAGACGGGTAAACTAATCCTGCTCTCATTTTTTCTGCACCTTTAACGCGGTGGAGGGCTTCTCCTTCCAACGTAAACTCTCCTGGTGCTGGTATAGGGTAGTTCCGTTGATGGGCCCGCAGAGGGTCATGTTCAACGGTGTGTGCCGAATATAACGCTGTGCGTGCAATAGTGGAGAATCTTCCCTTCAAAGGTTGGCGCGCGGTGACTAATACCGTGCGTTGAGGAATCTGGTCGATGAGTAGTGAGAGAATCAGGTTTTCTAAGGTGCGTTCGCGTGCGTAGTTTTCGAGCCAGACATCAAGTGCGTCAAAGAGAATGACTTGTGAATTGTTCTGAGGAGGATGAGATATGAGATGTTCAATAGTATGTCGTAAAAATTCTGGGTCATAGGGGCTTACTAAAACTTTAAAACACGCGTTTTTCCCCTCTGGCTGGAGTGCTCTCATCTTTTCATAGAACCGTGTATCTGCCGTAAATAGGTAGAGATCAGCACCCATACGTGCTGCTTGGGCAAGGAATGAATAGAGATAATTTTCTGTCTCGTCGGGGGCTCCTACGAGGGCATAGGTTCCTTCTTCTGGGCAGAAACGTAATCTATGGTGTAATCCTTGAGCGGGAAGCTCTAACACCCCACCAAAATGCTCTTGCCGATGAGATGCTCTGTAATGCAGATGATGTTTGTCTGGTGCGGGAAGAATAGGGCTTTCGAAAACTTTGGTGGATTCAATATGTTCGAGGTAACTGCGAAGTATAGAATCTTCGTCATGGCTCTGCTCAACTACAGATGGAGGATGGTGTGAAGAACCAATGTATTGGATAGTCAATGGTGTTTTTGGTTGGTGTGCTGGGGTGTCGATAGACACCCCTTGGAAGGGGAGCAACTGTTCATCTGTTTGATAAATAAGCCCTGCACCGGGTGTTGAAGTTGATATTTTTGATGCGGCGTCACTATTGATGAGGCTCATAGATTCTTGTACTGAAGAAACCCGAAGACAAAGTGTCGTGGCGATATTAGCTCGAATATCTGATGCAACGCTTCCTTGCGGTCTTTGCGTTGAAAGAATGAGATGTACTCCCAAAGAACGCCCGATACTGGCAATAGCCACAATATGTGAGTGAGCTTCTGGGTGGGCATCTATCAGCATTTTATATTCATCAATCACAATGACGAGTTCTGGAAGTAGTCCAGAACCTGAGGTGTGCTGTTTGAGGTAATCGGTGTAGGAGCTACAACCTAGGGTCGCAAAGTGTTCTTCTCTACGTCGTAACTCTGCTCGTAGGAAGAGAAACGCCCGCTGTACGCTAGAGGCATCAAGATCAGTTAGGAAAGCGCGCGTATGTGGCACCTGAGCAAAGGGACTAAATGTGCTCCCACCCTTATAGTCGATGAGTACTAGTCCAAGACGTTCTGGCGCATATTGGTAGAGCATCGACAGCAATAAGGCTCGAAGCAGATGTGATTTTCCAGAGCCGGTAGTTCCTGCAACAAGCCAGTGCGGTCCATCTTGATTAAGTCCTAGATAATGTTCTTTCCCGTCAACAACTCCAACGAGCACATTAATTTCTAATGGAATTTTGGATGGAAGCATCTGATATAACGGATGCGTTTGTGTAAAGAGCGAGAATGACTCAATGCTGCTAGATATTAGCTGATGTTGGTGATCTCGATGGTGGCGTAACTGTCGACTGATGGAGTTTGCGAAGGCCTGAACACTCATCTGGTTGGCTAATACTGTTATGGATTGCTGGCTATCTTCTGGTACGTATCGGGAGAAATAACTGGGAGTATGCACCGTTATGAGAGAGGTATAAGGGTTTTCTTGTAAAAGCGTGATGCTGTTTTCTGCCATATGTGAGGAATGTGAGAGATCCTCTGGTGAGGTACAGATTAGGAGATAATTTTTTTCTTTCTGGAGGTGTTGTGGTTTTTCTGAAGAGTAGGTTGTAATAATCCACGGCCTATGACACGAGTTAATGTCTGCCGTCTCGATAAGAGTGAGAGTTTCTAATAGCGCGTATTCTGCAGGGTATTCGTGAATAAACTCTGGCGTAAAAATAATGGTGTGCTTATGCTGCGAACATATTTGTAGAAGTAAAGAACGTAAAGCTCTTTGTGAGATATGTGTATAGATACGTACGGTATCTTTCTCTCCGTATCTTAAGAAGAAACCAACATCGTGTATGAGAGGTAGATGCGTTAGATGTGAGTTTTTGTGAGTGAGTGCTGCATAGCGTTGAGTTCTGCCAAGGCATAGAATCCTTGGCTGGTGTTTGGGGGAGTACCCCGGACAGCCTGCATGATGAACATGATTGGCTTGGTCTGCATCTTCCTGCGCTTTGGTCTGTATAAAATCACGGTATTGTGTGTTCTCATGCCTAGTCATCATCCAATGGACGCCCATGAGTACAGAAGTTGCTACTGAAAAGAGCAGAAAAATCCACGTATGCATGAGCCACGCAATGAGCACTCCCAATGCTAATGGCATGAGTGTCATCAGCGCTCGTTGAAGAGTGTTTTTAGCGGTCGCTGGTGGGGTGATGTCTAGCGGAGCTAGCATTTCAGGTGTTAGTGGACGATGCCTACATGAAAGGTCTTGAATTAGGACGCAGAGCGAATCCCCCATACGGAATGGGGTATCTAGAGCTAACGAAACTGAGGTGTGCTCATCGCGGTGAAAAAGTAACTGTGTAGGAGATATTGTGATGGTTCCGTTGTGAGGAGCTAAGGCCATATCTGCGATAGTGATATCGCAATCAGAACGTCCAATAGTGTATGTTCCACGTGTGAGTGGGTATATTAGGCCGCAGTCTGGGCCACTTTCAACGCAGAGGTAACAGATAACTTTTGAATGGTGGGGAAGGCTTCGAGGCTCGGTGTTTAAGATAGTTCCTGAGGGTAACAACCTAATATCAGTCACCTTTGAGAGGGCAAGGTCGTGGACGTATAGTGGCGGTATCTGCGATGAGTGTTCTAAAGCTGCTTGGAATGAAGCCCCGCAAATTTCTTCATGCGTTTCAACACGGATAGGTGTGTAGGTGCCAGCGTTGTGGTGATATATCAAGAAAAAGCGCTCCATACGTCCATTAGAGCTAGCGGTATAAGGGCGCTTCAAGAACCTCGCAATAAGATGTGGATAACTTGGGATATTTCTTAAATATCTCTGAAAGTTTTCCCCAAAATAAGGTATATATTGACTTCTTCATCACTTTTTGATGGATTAATCACTTTCAAGTGCATGAACCGCTGTGAGGACACGAGAGATACAATAGAAATTCAGGTAGTTTGTTTACTGAATGTTTTTGTTGATATGTCTTTTAATAAAAGCATCATAAGAACCACCCGTTGTAGCGCTGTTGGGGGCTACGCCAAGATAATAAAGAAAGCTTGAGCGGCTTATCACTCAAGCGAGAAGTACAGGAGTATTTGTGAACGCTGATCTTGTTGTCGTAGGTTCAGGTCTTTTCGGACTGACAATCGCAGAGCAAGCCGCTACTGAATTGGGACTGAAGGTTGCGCTTCTGGACCGTCGTTCTCATATTGGCGGTAACGCATACAGTGAAAAAGAAGAGCGCACTGGTATTGAAGTGCACCGATATGGTGCGCACCTATTCCACACCTCAAATGAACGTGTTTGGGAATACGTCAACCGTTTTACAGAGTTCACGGACTATAAACACCGCGTATACGCACAATATAAAGGCATCGTTTACCCCCTACCTATCAACCTCGGAACCATCAACCAGTTCTTCAACGCCGCATACTCTCCTGCAGAAGCTAAGGCTCTCATCCAAGAACAAGCTGGAGAATTTGCTGGAACTGACCCCGCAAACCTGAATGATAAAGGTATCTCTCTTATCGGCCGTCCGCTGTATGAAGCTTTTGTTAAGCACTACACCGCAAAACAATGGCAGACCCCGCCTGAGAAACTCCCCGCATCTATTATTTCTCGTCTTCCTGTGCGCTATAACTACGACAACCGTTACTTCAACGATAAATATGAAGGTCTTCCTGTAGACGGTTACGCTGCATGGTTAGAGCGTATGGCTGCACACCCCAATATTGAGGTTCACCTGAACACTGACTTCTTTGAAGATGGCCATGAATACTCTCGTTCAAAAGTTCTTGGCCAGATCCCTGTTGTCTATACTGGCCCTATTGACCGATACTTCGATTACGCTGAAGGTGACTTGTCTTGGCGTACTATCGACTTGGAAGAAGAAGTCCTTGAAATGGAAGATTTCCAAGGCTGTGCAGTGATGAACTACTCTGATGAAAACGTTCCGTTCACCCGCATTCACGAGTTCCGTCACTTCCACCCAGAACGTGACTACACCAAAGACGCCACCGTCATTATGCGTGAGTACTCTCGTTTTGCAGAAAAGGGCGACGAACCCTATTACCCCATCAACACTGACAGCAATCGTCAAAAACTTCTTGCGTACCGCGACCTTGCCGCAGGGGAGAAGAGCGTACTCTTCGGAGGACGTCTTGGAACTTACAAGTACCTTGATATGCACATGGCTATTGGCTCTGCACTATCAATGTTCGATAATAAAATTCGACCTCACTTCGAAAAAGGCCAGAAAATTGTCTCTGGCGGAGTAGAGGTATAGGTTATGGGCGCTGAAACTTTAACCATGAAGACTCTACAACGCGTTATCTTCCCTGAACGTGAACAGACCGATACCATCCCTCTATACGTAGATTCTGGTATTGCTACTGGTGTGCAACTCTCACACGTCTCAGGTGCACTCACCTCTAATGATTCCCTAGACACCGCAGACACAACAGAACGCACCGACTCTGCAAACCTTGGTTCGAAGGTGTCAGAAACTCAAATCGAGGACTTTATCGGTCGTAGTTCTACCCTCATTCGTTCTGGAACACGACTTTCTTTTGCCACCTACTTCAACGCTTTCCCTGCTTCTTATTGGAAACGTTGGACAAACCTGACCTCTGTGCGTTTGCAAACACGTACGAACGGCACTGGAACTATCGTTGTGTATAAGTCCAATGCACGCGGGTCTATTCAGCGTGTTGATTCGAAAAGCCTTTCTGGTAAAGAAACCACAGAATTCGATTTGACGCTTAAACCCTTTGGTGACGGCGGCTGGTACTGGTTCGAGCTCATTGCTAGCGGTGAAGATAACCTGATTCTTCACTCTGCTCAGTGGATGGGTGAAGACGACGGTAAAACTGCAGGGAAAATTACATTGCAGATTACCACCATGAACAAACAAGACTTCTGCCTAGATAACCTACGTCTGCTGGCAAAAAATCCAGAAGTTTTGGAAAACCTTCAAGAAATTCTTATCGTTGACCAAGGTAGCCAAAAACTTCAAGATGCTGAAGGCTTTGAAGAAGTTGCAGCGCAGCTTCCTGGAAAACTGCGCATCATCAATCAAGGTAACTTGGGCGGATCTGGTGGTTTTGCTCGCGGCATGTATGAAGCAGTAGAAAACGGTAGCGACTACGCCCTTCTACTAGATGACGATGTCGTCGTTGAACCAGAATCTATTATTCGTCTACTCACTTTTGCCGATATGTGCCGTAAACCTACTATTGTGGGTGGACACATGTTTGACCTCTACAACCGTACGGTCTTACATACCTTCGGCGAGGTTGTAAACCGCTATCGCTTCCAACCCTCATTACCTCACGCAGATCAATTCCTTGGACATGATTTCTTGCACGGTAGCTTGCGTAATACCCCATGGTTGCATCGTCGAACCGACGTCGATTACAACGGTTGGTGGATGGACCTTATCCCAACGCAAGTCATCAAAGAAATTGGTCTTTCTCTACCCATCTTCATTAAATGGGATGACGTGGAGTACGGTCTAAGAGCTAAAGAAGCTGGATACCATACTGTATCTCTACCTGGTGCAGCTGTTTGGCACGTCTCATGGGCAGATAAAGATGATCTTGTTGGATGGCAGGCATACTTCCACATTCGTAACCGCATCATCACCTCATTACTCCACTCGCCTTATGAGCGTGGCGGAAAGCTCTTGCAAGAGTCTTCGTTTGCAGATGTGAAGCATCTTATTTCGATGCAGTACTTTACCGAACATGGAAGAATTATGGCTTTACGCGATATTCTTCAAGGCCCCGAACAGCTACATACTATTTTGTCTGAGCGTCTTCCCCAGATTCGTGAACTTGTACAACAGTACTCGGATGCACAATTCAAAGAAGACATCGAGTCCTTCCCCGAACCGAAGATGCACAAGCCCCCACGTAATGGCCGCGGTTTTGCGCCACCATCGTATAAGAGCTTGGTTCCTTGGGCTGTTAAAACCCTTGCAAAGCAGCTTGTTAAACCTGTTGAAGATACCTATAAGAACCGCCCACAGGCACATATTGCTCACCTCGATAACCGTTGGTGGCGTATGTCCCAGTATGATTCTGTTTTGGTTTCTAATGCAGAAGGTTCTGCCGTTTCATGGTATAAACGTGACCCTCAGCAGTTACGCTCTAAACTTGTTGAATCAACAAAACTGACGGCACAGATTCTTAAGAGCTGGCCTCAGCTACGCCAGCAATACCGCGCTGCTGCTACTGAATTGACTTCTTTTGAGTCATGGAAGAAAACGTTTGACCAACATACTGAATCTGAAATTACTCGATGAAAAATCTTGCTGATATTCCTTTAACCGTTCCGGGCTCAGGTCGTGGTCTACGCGATATACCCTCCCATAAATATCTTCTTAAACTTCTTGTTGATAAGGAGATTCAGGTTCGTTATCGCGGATCTGTGCTAGGTATTTTATGGTCGTACATTAAACCTGCTGTGCAGTTTAGTGTGTTCTATATTGCCCTTGGCGTGTTCTTGGGACTAGAACGGGGAATGCATAATTACGCCATCTACCTTTTCTCTGGAATGGTCATTATTAACTTCTTCTCTGAAGGGTTTAGTAATGGTGCGAGGGCACTCATCGCTAATGGTTCTTTGATTAAAAAGATTTACCTGCCGCGTGAGCTGTTCTCTGTCTCAACGGTTTGGGTGGCGTTGATACATTTTGTTCCGCAAGTGGTGGTGCTTTTAGTCGCCTGTTTCTTTGCAGGCTGGTCACCAGATGTGAAACAACTCGGCGCGGTCATCGTTGCCACGATTATCATTATGATTTTCTCTTCAGGGCTGGGGCTAATATTCGGTGTAGCCAATGTTTTCTTTAGGGATTCTGAAAACATCGTTGATATGTTGTTGATGATTGCAACATGGATTTCTCCGGTGCTGTATTCGTGGACGATGGTGCGCGACACCCTTTACCCCTGGGTTATTAACCTTTACTTGCTGAACCCTGTGACCATTGCTGTGGAGCTTTATCATTACGCTTTTTGGATGCCAACTCTTGATGAAGCAGAATTAGCGTCTTCGGTTGCTGCACAGATTCCACCTCATCTACTGACGTTCTGGACGCCTGTAGCGATTTTGGTGTCGTTGTTCTTCTTGTGGCTGGGAGATATTTTCTTCCGCCGCTTTGAAGGCAACTTCGCTCAGGAGCTCTGATCATTGATGAAAGTTAAAAAGTTTGACTTACCTCCAGTGAACCCTCATGGTACTGTGGTCATTCGTGTTGATAGGCTTATCAAACGTTTTGTGCTGCGTCATACACGTTCTATGAAAGAAGCTTTTATTTGGCTTGTGAACGGACGTAAAGGTGACCTGAACGAAAAATTTAATGCCGTCAATGAAGTGACCTTCGACATCCGCGAGGGGGAGCGTGTTGCCTTATTAGGTAAAAACGGTTCTGGAAAATCCACCATGCTTAAGCTGATATCTGGTGTGATGGTTCCGGATTCTGGTCGGGTGCTGACTCGTGGCCGTATCGCAGGTCTCATTGAAGTGGGTGCAGGTTTTCACCCTGACTTGACCGGACGCGATAACGTCTATTTGAATGCCGCTATCCTTGGTATGAGCAAAGAAGAAATTACCGAAAAATTTGCCTCTATTGAAGAGTTCGCAGAAATTGGTGATTTTATGGATACTGAAGTGAAGTTTTATTCTTCAGGCATGTATCTTCGACTTGCTTTTGCGGTAGCAGTACACACAGATCCAGAAATTTTCTTAGTTGATGAGATTCTTGCTGTTGGTGATGAAAAATTCCAGAAGAAGTGTCTGGAACGTATCCGCCAGTTGTGTTTGGCGGGAAAGACCCTCGTCGTGGTGAGCCACGAGCTAGATATGATTTCAAAGATTTGTGATCGTGGCATCATCATGGACGGTGGACATATGGTTTTTGACGGACCTGTTGACGATGCCGTGAAAATTATGCGCGGTGAGAGTCTCGACTCCTAAACAATAATTTCATCTTGTGATAGATATTCATGCGGGTAACCTCGGGCAGGTTACCCGCATGTTTGCGTTATGGCAAGGGATAACGTTTTATTACTTCTTGTGGGGTGTTCTGTAGACAACTTAACATGTTTATTTCTTGAAAGAACTCTTGACTAGCACTTTCATTAAATGTTTAGTGAAAATTAGTGGGCCATTTGGGTGAAAACATGTGCTCCAAGGTGTCCAAAAGTCTTCAACTTATCCACAAAAATAATATTTAGTTGAAATAAAAATGTTGTAGATTTAGATTTTTTATGTCTGAACTGATGTTTAGGCTAACCACTGCCATACAAACGCAAAGAAAACCATGCACCTAACACAACAACGCAACTCAGGGCATCAAATCCTTGAAGACGATGTTCGAGAGCTCATCCGTGAAAGCGGAATTGATCCTCTCAACAACACCCAACAAGCGCATCAACTCATCGATCAAGCTCTCAACGCTTACGAAACACGCATGGTTCGTGGAACCCTCCCACGCATTGAAGACTTGACCAACGCACGACAATGGCTCATCCACCAAATCTGTGGTTTTGGTGCGCTACAGCCATACCTTGAAGACCCCAGCGTTGAAGAAATTTGGATTAACTCTCCCAGCGAAATTTTTGTTGCTCGAGCAGGCGAATCTGAACTAACCGGAATAACACTCAATAGTGAACAAATCCGCTCTCTCGTAGAACGCATGCTCAAAATATCTGGACGCAGGCTAGACCTCAGCGCACCCTTCGTCGATGCCTCATTGCCCGACGGTAGTCGCCTGCACGTGGTTATTCCCGACATCACCAAGAAACATTGGAACGTCAACATCCGAAAATTTATTGCGCGCGCCAAAAGCCTCAATGACCTCGTCCGTTTAGGGTCATTGAACGCCGCTGCCGCTCGATTCCTCGATGCGGCTGTCGCCAGCGGACTGAACATTCTCGTCTCCGGTGCAACGCAAGCAGGAAAAACAACCATGCTTAACTGTCTTTGCTCAAGCATTGGAGCACGAGAACGCGTCATCACCTGCGAAGAAATCTTTGAACTCAACGTCCCATTACGAGACGTCGTTGGGATGCAATGTCGGCAAGCTAACCTCGAAGGAAAAGGCGAAATACACCTACGTAGGCTCGTCAAAGAAGCGCTACGTATGCGCCCTGACCGGCTACTCATCGGAGAGGTCCGTGAAGCAGAATCCCTCGACATGCTTATCGCACTAAACTCTGGTCTACCAGGTATGTGCACCATCCACGCTAATTCTGCACGAGATGCCGTCACCAAAATGTGCACTCTACCCCTTCTTGCAGGCGAAAATATCTCCTCGCAATTTGTGGTTCCAACCGTTGCATCCTGCTTCGACCTCGTTGTGCACTGCATAAGAACACGTCGCGGTCAACGCCACGTTCAAGAAATTATTGCGCTAGGAAACCGCGTAGAAAACGGGATTATCGAAACAAGCACTATTTTTAAACGAGACGGAGAAGACTTCACCTTATACGCATCTGAACTACCTGCAGCAGAAAAGTTTGCTCAACAGGGTTACACCTTTGAGAACGTACTAGGGCAAAGCTAGGGGAGTCTCATGAACATTATTTTGGGTTTGACCTTAGGCATTGGGGTATTCCTCATTTGGCTATCCTGTTGGGAACAACCAGCCAAAGAACCACGAAAAAATACTTTTGACTCAAAAATAAGACTTTTACTTCACCAAGCAGACGTACACCGAGTCTCCGCAAAAATGTTCTACCTTATTAGCATATGCTTTGCACTGTTTCTGGGGCTTGTGATTTTTGCGCTGACTGCACTATATAACCTTGCACTATTGAGCACCTGCCTAGGATGTATAGCACCATGGATGATGATTCGTCAGCGAGCAAAGAAACGTGTAGCTCTCATGCGAGAACTCTGGCCCGACGTCGTAGACCATCTACGCTCTGCCATCCGCGCAGGACTCTCCCTGCCAGAGGCTCTGATGCAACTCCAATACCGTGGACCAGAAGAACTCCGTCCAGCCTTCGAACAATTCTCTGCTGACTATCGTTCTACTGGCGAGTTCGTTGCATCCCTTAACCGACTCAAAGAACGACTCTCAGACCCCACCGCAGATAACATCGTCGAAGCGCTCAAAGTAACACGAGAAGTTGGAGGCACCGACCTCGGAAAACTATTGGGAACCCTCAGCGAATTCTTACGAGAAAACGCCCGAACCCGATCCGAACTTGAAGCCCGACAGTCATGGACCATCAACGCCGCAAAACTTGCTGTCGCAGCACCCTGGGTCGTACTCTGCCTCATGGCAACCCAACCAGGAACCGTCCATATTTACAATAGCTTTTCTGGATTTATGGTCATGCTTAGTGGGCTCATCATCTCAATTATTGCCTACCGTCTTATGCTCAAACTTGGTGAGCTACCCGAAGAGAAAAGAGTCCTCGTATGAGCATCCTCCTCATACTCAGCCTGATCTTAGCCGCCGGCCTTTGGCTCGTAGGAGATGCACTCTATCGAGGGCACACAACAGACTTTAGTGATCGTATCGCCCCGCAACTCAAAGCCATCGAGATGAAAACCCAGCACCTCCACGCGAGAAACCAACATCTAGGGCTCATCAGCGGCAGCGTTGAACTCATCCGACCCATATCCCAATCCATACAGCAACGTTTCAACTCGTCAACCGCCAACAGCGTAGCCTTACAAAAACGCCTTATTCACAGTGGCAGCTCAATGGACGTCACAACCTTTAGAGCTGAACAACTCGTATGGGCAACTACGGCACTTTTATTGAGCATACTCATCTTTGGTACGGGTGCATTACGAGGAAATATAGACTTTATCGCAGCCTTCTTGCTCTCCATCTTTTGCGCCATCACCGGATTCCTTGCAAGAGATTGGTGGCTGACTCAAAACATCAAACAGCGAGAATCCCAAATGATTGCAGAGTTCCCAGCCCTTGCCGAACTCATGGCACTATCGGTTACCGCAGGAGAATCAGCCCTCGGTGCCATCGAACGAGTCTGCAACTGTTCTTCTGGTGAACTTGCGACAGAGTTCCAAAAGATTCTCTCCCAAATGCGCTCAGGAGACAGCCTCGTGAACGCCCTTCAAGATTTTTCGCAGCGTACTTCTTTACCACCGCTATCACGTTTTGTGGACGGTATCGTCGTCGCCATTGAACGAGGAACACCACTGGCTGATGTTCTTCGAGCACAAGCACAAGACGTACGCGACAACGCAAAAAGAGAGTTAATGGAAATTGCAGGAAAAAAAGAGATTGCCATGATGGCACCCATTATTTTCTTCATTTTGCCATTGACGGTTGTTTTCGCGATTTTCCCAGGACTATCGCTTATCAACCTCAACTTCTAAAAAAAACACGGGTCTCTACGACCAAAAAACTACCTAAGGAGAACACTCATGAAAGAGCTTATCCAAAAAATTCTTGCCACCGTCACAGCATTTATCTGGACTTTACAAGCTAAAACAGAAGAAGAACGTGGAGACGTCCCCGGCTGGGTGATGATTACCATGATGACCGCAATCCTTGTTGCTGCGCTGCTCGTCGTCGCAAAAGATGCGTTGCTGAACATGTTCAACAACGCCATCGGAATGATTGGTCAATAAGCGTGAGCTTAAGCTGATGAGCACAAAAGAACTCAGATTCTTTCACACCCCGTTGAGGCAGCATCCTTTGTCCAAAGAAAAAATACGCAACACCGCAGAAGATGGCAACGCCACCGCAGAATTTGTGATGGTCAGTTCTCTTGCTGTCTTGTTCTTTGCGCTGGTATTGCAAATAACCTTTGCGATTTACACTCGCAATATTTTGATTGATGCTGCCTCAACAGGTGCACGATACGGCACCCTCCTCGACCGTAACTACTCTGACGGTGCACAACGCACACGAGACATCATTGCCTCTGAACTTCCAGCCGTTTACTCATCAGAGGTGAGTTATCAACTCGTTGCGGTAGATGGGTATCAGACTCTCGAAATTCGTGTGCATGGTGCTCTGCCAGTTGTAGGACCTTTTGGGTTTGAACACGGTATTGATGTAGCGGCACACGCAATAGTTCCTACACCAGAAGGAACATAAAAGATGAACGCATCTTCTTGTCTTAAAGCCATCCTCACAAAGTTCATTCAAAAGAACACAAGAGAAGACGGCAACGCCTTGATCGAATTCGTGGGATTAAGCGTCATGCTCTTTATCCCTACCGTCTATTTTCTTCTCACCGTCTTTACCCTACATTCTGGTGCTCTAGCAGCCTCTTCCATCTCTGCACAACTGGGGCAGACCATTCATGATGCAGGTGGGAAAGAGCTCAACCCTAGAGCCTTACGCAATATTGCAGAACTTGTAGGGAAAGACTATAACCTCAACGGTGAACAAATACATTTTCAACTAAGTTGTGTGAATGATTGCCACAGCCAACAACGGATTGATGTAACAGCTAGTGTGGACGTCCAACTACCTTTGATGCCCTTACTTGATGTTGGTTCTATTGCAACGATGAATTCCACAAGCTCTGTATGGATAGGAAAATACCGTTGATAAGAAAACCACACGATGCCATTAGCTTCTCTACACCCGCACATAAGGAACAAGAGCAGGGGAGCATCATGCTCTTGCTGATTGGGTTATGTCTAGTCCTTCTACTCATTGCCTCTGTTACTGCTGGAATTAGCGCCGTATATGTAGAACATAAAAAATTGCAAGTTCTTGCGGACCGCACTAGCTCTGCCGCTGCACAAGAAATTAGAGCGTTACATCGTGGTGGGGTAAAACCTCGAGTCCTTCTGAACGACGCCTCTGTACAAGAGAGTGCACAAAATTTTCTTCGAGAAAGTTCTGCATACACACAATTTGAGGCCTTGATACTCTCCTCACCAACAGGAGCATCTACACCCGAGACCGCCCTTGTGACCTTGCGTGCGCGGGTTAAACTCCCTCTTGTGAGCGTTGTCGTCCCTGAAGGAGTAGAAATAAGCGCAACAAGTTCTGCTCGTAGCCGTCTAGAACAGTAAACATACAGCAGAATTATTGTTTTTCAGTTAGGCTTAAGAGTCATGGCTTCATTAGATTTTTCTGCAGAGATTAAAACATTACGCTCAACCTACGCATCAATTGCCGAGGTGAGCGATATTAACGCGCTCAAAAACTCTATCGCAGAGCTATCTGAAGCAGCAGGCGCGCCCGACCTATGGGACTCCCCAGAAAAAGCACAAAAAGTAACCTCACAATTATCACATAAACAATCTGAACTAGAACGTCTAGAACGTCTTCACTCACGCATCGACGACCTTGAAGCCCTCGTCGAACTTGCTGAAGAAGAAGATGAACCAACCATGCTTGACGACGCGCAAACAGAGCTAGAAGATATTCAACAAAAACTTGCTGATCTCGAAGTCGTCACGCTGCTCTCCGGCGAATATGACCAGCGTGAAGCAGTTGTCACGATTCGCTCCGGTGCAGGAGGAGTAGACGCAGCAGACTTCGCTCAAATGCTTCAACGAATGTACCTTCGCTGGGCTGAGAAAAACGGGTTTACCACCCAAATACTCGACACCTCCTACGCAGAAGAAGCCGGCATCAAATCAACAACGTTTGAAGTGCAAGCACCCTTTGCCTACGGTAAACTCTCGGTAGAAGCAGGTACACACCGGCTCGTACGCATCTCCCCATTCGATCACCAAGGACGTCGTCAAACATCGTTCGCCGCGGTAGAAGTTATTCCACTCATCGAACAAACCGACTATATTGACATTCCCGACTCCGACATTAAGATTGATGTATTCCGTAGCTCTGGGCCCGGCGGGCAATCTGTTAACACAACAGACTCCGCTGTTCGCCTCACTCATATCCCTACGGGCATCGTTGTCTCCATGCAAAATGAGAAATCTCAGCTTCAAAACAAAGCTGAAGCTTTACGCGTTCTTCAATCCCGACTCTTGTTACTGAAAAAAGAACAAGAAGACGCAAAGAAGAAAGAACTCGCAGGAGACGTCAAAGCAACATGGGGTGACCAAATGCGCTCCTACGTTCTGAACCCCTTCCAAATGGTCAAAGACCTCAGAACAAACTACGAAGAAGGTAACCCCAGTGCCGTATTCGATGGAAAGTTAGAAGGCTTTATCGATGCGGGTATTCGATGGCGCGCTACCGAACGCGCAGAAGGATAGGAGGTGAACATTTAGATGGCGAAGAAAAAGAAAAGCTCAGGGGCAGACCCAAATAACCATGTCATTGCCTCAAACCGTCGAGTTACACACAACTACAACATCATTGATACTTATGAAGCCGGCATTGTATTGTTAGGTACAGAAGTGAAATCATTGCGTGACGGCGGAGCATCTATTGTCGATGGTTTCTGCCAGATGTACGGCAACGAACTCTGGTTAGAAGGCGTCAACATTGCCGAATACGGACGTGGCTCATGGACGAACCACGCCGCGAAACGGCGACGAAAACTCCTCATGCACCGCAGTGAAATCAACAGAATTGACCAAAAACTTCGTGAAACAGGGTATGCAGTAATTCCACTGAAACTCTACTTCACAAAGGGCAAGGTCAAAGTCTCTATCGCGTTAGCAACCGGTAAACGTGAGTACGACAAACGTCAAGCGCTACGAGAGAAACAAGATAGTCTCGAAGCACGTCGAGCTATGCGATACAAAAACCTCGGATAGCTGAACAAACACATAACAAAAAACGGGAGAACAATCATGTCTGAAAATCCTTATGGCAACACCCCTCAGCCTGAGCAAAACTCACACAACGGGTATAACAACCAAGCACCCCAAGGCGGATACCAGATGCCTCAGCCTAACGCGTACGCACCTATGCCCGGGCAGAAAGTACCCGGCGAAGGAATGTCACTTGCCGCTCTAATTCTCGGTATTCTCGGCTTCTTGAGCGGATGGCTCGTCATCGGCGGTCTACTGGGCCTCATCGCCCTCATCCTAGGTATTATGGCGTTGCGTAAGCTCAAGCCATACCCCATGGCTGGACGTGGCAAAGCAATCGCCGGCATTATCTTGGGTGTGCTCTCTATTCTTGCTGCTATTGTGATGGCATTCTTCTGGAGTGTGGCTATTAACATTGGTTTTGAAGCAGCAGAACACTGCAAAGAATACCAAGACAACCCCACCCAGCTAGAACAGTGCATCACCGATTACACTGATTCAAAGTCCAAAGGCATTGAGGTAGAAATTTCTAACTCCTAAACCTTTGCTAAACACTCAACCTATAGTGTAGGATGGTGTTTCCATGAGTGAATGGTCCTGTAGTGTGATTTAGGCTCACACCAGCAGATAACTTTCACTTCATGGAGTTCTTTGACAAAAGAATATTGGGGATGATCGGTTTCGACGACGTGAGTTGAGACAGGTGAAGCGTGCCGAGGATGTAGCGGATACTCGTTAATACCCGCTGCAAAAAATAAGTGCAAAAACTAATAACCGCACTGACTTCGCACTCGCTGCCTAAGCGCGAGTCCAGTCTGCTAGCCTGAGCTTGCCTTAAGCTCAGAGTTTCTAGTATCAGCTTTATAAGGCCACTGCTTCACTTCCTCGTCGTAGGGGAGTGAAGGACTTTTATACGAATAGGTTTGGCGGTATATGTGTTTACGCAAGTACCGAAGCCGAAAACACCGAAGCGTAAACTGCGCACGGAGAAGCCCTGACAAGGCCACGTCGGACCGGGGTTCGATTCCCCGCATCTCCACCACCTAGATGCTGGTTTGGATACAATCCAAACCAGCATCTTTTATGTCTTAGAGGAGGGCTAAATTCTTCTTTGCTAGGGGATTGCTATCTTCCTCATTACCAACTTCCTTTCGACGTCCTGTGTTAAAACCAACTTGTTCGCTATTTCGAAAGATTACGACATAGTGTAGCTGAAGATATTCTTGAGTATGGTAGCTTTACGATTGAATAGAAAGGTTAACTGTCTGATTCTGTGATGCCCTTCAATGAAGGGGAATGCTGTTTACAGGAATGGTTCTGTTTGGAATGTAGAGAATTTATAATTGTGATAACCTAGCGTTGTGGTGTATCGCTGGGCGGGAACCGCTTAACTTTGGGCAGTGGATTATCGAGTTGTGCTCTACCCGTGGTAATAAGTTATTACACTTCGTGACAGCTAACGTTGTACAGCTGATTGCCTTTACCTTAGAGGAGGGGATTCATTGACAGGCAAATCGTCGCATAGTGCTGCTGGCCAAGCGCTCGGGTATGTTCACCAATGCATGTGGGCACTCATTGAACTCGGGAAGCGCGCCCCTTTAGAGCCAGCCGCTCAGCTTCGGTTAGAAGTCTTGGACGATATAGAGTTTGATAGTGCAGGTTCACCTACTGAACTTCTGCAGATGAAGCATCATACGCGCAGTGCTGGTACACTCACAGCTCAATCAGCTGACCTCTGGCGAACCTTGAACGTCTGGATGGATTTGAATACATCAGACCCACTCGTGCTACGTCTAGTTACCACTCAAATGCTCAGTGAAGATTCGGGGCTGATTCATCTTCGCGACGGGAATTCCCGCGATACCTCTGTAGCGCTTGAAGAACTGCTGGACGCGGCAAGAACATCGACAAACCGGACCACAGATAATTGGCGTAAAAAGTTTCTCGACCTCGATGAAATCCACAGGCTTGAGCTGATAAATCGTATTGTCATTGACGATGGGTCACTACTTGCAGGCGATATCGACAAGGAACTGGTCCGAATTTTCCGATATGGATGTCCGAATGGTCAAGAGAAAGTCTTTCTCCACCATCTCAAAGGATGGTGGGCAGGTGTCTCTGTGAAGCTCTTGACTAGAGAGCGGGAAATGGTGACAGGTCAAGAATTACTAGCGCAAGTCGAAGACTTGACAGACCAGTTTACAAGAGATACTTTGCCTATTGACCCAGTCATTATGGAAGAGTACGATGAGTCAAATTCCAATCTATATAAGGATTGGACCTTTGTGCAGCAGCTCCTTTGGATTACATTAGAAAACAACCGTCTTCAGAAAGCAATCCGGGACTACCATCGGTCTTTTACTCAACGCTCGGTCTGGTTTCGTAACCAACTCTTAGCCGAGACTGAACTTGATCGGTTTGCCTTTCGCCTTCACGACGAGTGGGAGCAAATTTTCGATTCGCGAGTAGCTGACATGAAGCGTAAAGGACGGACTGATTACGACGTTATAGGTCAAGAAATTCTAGAGGAAGTATCCAGATCCTCGCGGGCTTGTCTGCGGTACCGTTTTGACGAGCCTTGGTTTAACCGTGGAATGTTCCACGCGCTCGCCAACGGTGACCTAGGAAAAAAATGGATTGGTTGGCATCCCGAATTCGAGTTGAAACTGGAGGAGATACTTGGCCATGCCTCATCTACCTGAAGTGCAGCCTTCACTTCCAGCCCGCTCGCCAGAGGCTGTGGCACTTTTCAACACCATCTTCACCTCAGAGTTACTTGTCAATGCCTGCTGGGCGAAGGCCCAGAAAGGCACTCCCGGTCTCGCGTGGCCTGCTGCTTACCTCATCTTGCCACTCACTCTGCACCCGGAGACACGAGACAGCCTACCCCGTGATCGACGGATTACCCTCGCTCGTTGGGCAGTGCAACATCACGATTTGCTCGCGACCATGGAATATCGCGTGGCGAATATGGCCTTGCCAACCAAACGAGCCATCCGCCGTGGCCTCCGCGTGAGGCGACTCGGGCTTGACGGAACCAACCTCATTGCGCTCGCTAGGCCGAAAAAAGCCACGTCGCAATGGCCCGCAGAACTGAGAGATTCTGTTAAAGCAGCACAGATTTGCGGACAATGGTTCAATACTATTGAGACGCACATGGCGTTTGAACTATTCGGGATAGGAGGCTAATAGTGCACATCGTATCTCTTGGGGTGTTCAATGAATCAGGCAGACGTCGTGACGTTAACTTCCATCCGGGCGCTCTGAATATTCTGACTGGAAAATCGAAGACCGGCAAGTCTGCCATACTCGATATTGTCGAATACTGTCTCGGAAGAGACACTGTCACAATCCCGATTGGAGTTATTAGCGACCACGCTTCTTGGTACTATGTGATTGTCCAATTTACGGGTGAACGCGTTCTGATTTGTCGACCGAACCCAAAAGGCGCAAGCACCCGCCGGGCCATGGTTCGCACAGGCGGTCTAAATCTTGTTGCCCCCACATACGACGAACTCAAGGTTAACGCCGACATCGAAGTCGTGAAAGATATACTTACCCAACGGCTCGGAATCGAGACTTTTACCATCACCCCCGAGGGCAACTCACTCAGGTATACCTTCGATGTCTCAGTCCGACAGGCACTCTTCTACTGCTTCCAGAATCAAGGGGAGATTGCAAGCCGTGACGTGCTTTTTCACCGACAGGTGGAGAATGAGATTAAGACAACGATTCGAGACACACTTCCGTACTTTCTCGGTGCAGCAACACCTGAGCAAAGTGCCCTACGCCGCCAACTCGTTACGATGCGTAGAACTCTGCAACGAACGCAGAACAGAATCCACGCCGCGGAAGCTGATCTTGATCAGCAGGACAGTCGAGCCACTCACCTAATTGACTCTGCAATCACTCTTGGCCTGTTGCCTGCCGATGCGCGAATTGGTGTTAGAGAAGGAATACGTGCGATGCTGGAAAGCATCTTGGCCTATCGGTCCGATAGTTCGTCGACTGAAGAGTTGGAAAACTCCCGCCACAGGAGAGAACTCTCGAAAAGAGGACGAGAGATTCGGACTCAAATCCGTGAACTTGACAATCAACTTGAACTACTGTGTAAGTTACAAGATGAACAGAGCGATTCGCAAACCGAAGGTCGATACCAGACTGATAGGCTTCGCGCGCTCGATCTCCTCGTCCCGAAGTCAGCATTGACCGACGGAGACGTAGACATTTGCCCGCTATGCGATCAAAATCTAGACTACTCAGATGAGACCATCGATGAGTTGCGAGTGCTTCTGAACTCTCTGGAAACTCGCCTCGAAGCATCGAACGGGGTGTCGTCGCGACGCCAAGCGATAATCGAACGTCTGGAGGCGAGGCGTGAACCTCTGGTGGAGGAACTCCGAGAAAACGTTATTGAACTTGATGCTGTTGCTCAGCAAGAAGCCGCAATCGCGGCGGGCCGTGAGCGACGCGAGCGAATCGCATTCCTCCAAGGCCGGGTCAGCCAAGAACTCGAACGAGGCGTGGACATTGTTGCTGACCTTACTGAACTGCGAAACGCTGAACGTCTGTACCGCTTACAACTTGACCGGTTGGAAGATATTAGTGAGCGTGACGATCCTGCCGCCGCTCTTCGCGTCGGTATTGACTCGGTGTCTGAACTGATGACGGATTATGCGCGTTACCTTCACCTAGAAGGTTCCAAGCACTATGTCCGTCTTGATCCAGTTGAGCTGACCGTATCTATTCAACGACCTGGAGGCCGCATACCACTTAGTCGCATGGGAAGTGCTGAAAATTGGATCGGCTACCATCTCGTCGCTCACCTCGCCCTTCACAACTGGTTCGTGACCAACAATCGGCCTGTTCCACGGTTCCTTATGTTCGATCAGCCTTCACAGGCTTTCTTCCCCGAAGAGATTGTTGATGCTGCTGAGGATGAGAATGCCGACTGGGAAGCAGTACGTAGACAATTCGCACTGATGCGAGATGTTGTAGTGGAACTTGCCGGTAAGCTTCAAGTCATTGTGTGTGATCACGCGAACCTCGCAGATGGCTGGTTCCAGGACGCTGTCATCGGGAACTGGCGAAACGGTGTCGCCTTAATCCCCACGGACTGGTTAGATGAAGAAGCAGGATGAACCAGAGCCACACGTGTCCTTATTCTACGGAATCCGCTACGGGAAAACGGACTGGCTCGCGGAGAAGATAAATGACACAGATTTTGTCCCTTTTGTCCTTTATATGACTATCGTGGTTCGTTGATGCCTCTATAATGATTGTGCCGGAGCGATAAATTTCTTCGGCTGCTGTCTGGGCATAAGCTAGTAGATAAATGAGGTTTCCCTCGTCTGCTGGTACTTCGGGATGTGGTCTAGTCCGGGCACTCATACGCATACTGTCTCCTTGATATAGATATATGTGACGCGAGAGTGCCTGAATTATCCGTATCGTCTGGATAACTGGGGTGCCCACACACGGTATTACTTGTGCCGTTACATATCCATTGATAGCTACTGGATATGATTCGGTACCAATCTAATTTTCAAGTACTAGCTTTAACATTGAGACAAAAACTGGTCAAACCGGTTAGGGTAAGAGGGCTTAACATCCGGTATTAGTGGCCTCTGAGTCAGCGTATAACGTCAACTTTGAGGGGAGAAATCTCTATTTCTCAGGGGAAGAGAATCATATTGGAGCAACACGTCAAGTAACAAGTAATCTCGTTAAACACGGATTTTGACACACGTTCCCTGAATTCTACTATTAAAATGCTCTACCCATTTTGATACACAGTTCAGTTTAGCCGAGTGGTGTGCTGAGATGGCGTTTTTACTTATTATCGTAGGTTTCTTATGGTCTTCCGCAAACGGTAGCTACGGTTTTGTGACTGCTGGGAGTATTACTTTTTGGGGACGGTTTAAGTGTGTTAACGGTTACAGGAGGACGGTACCGTCCTATCCGCTAAATTATGTAGCTTGTACTAAAAGTATAGGTTGTCACTAAAAGGTTGAGGACCCCCACATATTCGATACAAAACATGGGTATACGGTTAATGAATGAACTGTAACTCCGGTGTTTACAGAAATCCGCGGTCTGAAGCTGATCCTCCACAGCCCACACTCGCTATAGCAAAGGTATAAAATGAGAATACAAACAAGAGCGTCGCAGCAGACTTCCCTGAAGAACACATACTTCTAGAAGGCAACCTACCAAAAATTCACGGCAAACGCATAGATACTAATCAACGGGTCGAGGGAAGTCTAACAAAACAAAGTTTTAAACGATACTCTTGACGGTCCAAGGATGCGGAAATGCTCGATGTCTGTTTTTTTTGATGGGTTGCGTATTTTCGTAACCTCTTCTATACCGTTTTAGCGAGAATGCAATGGCACTTGAAGTGCTGTAAGAAATCTGTGTATGAAGCGTTCTATAGCTCCTTGGCACAACTCCATGCTTCGTGAGCATTGAGATTCAACTGACCTAGACATCGAATAAGTTTTTTCGTCTATTGCTCTCGAAACGTTTAGTGTTGCCAAGCCAATCCGCGAGTTGCGATGTGCGTCGGTAATGTTTCCTTGGCCATGACCAGTTGTACCGCGTCGAAGCCATGAAAGTCCTATATTCCCCAGCAAGGCGCCAAATGAAAGTGTCTTCCCAACTATAGTCAGGGCATGTTTTGTGGATTACTTGGGTGCCTTCCATCTCAGGTAGGCGGCAGTTGATATTGCGCTTAGAAGCACCACTAAGACCGCCGCAGACTCCAACAGAACACCACCGGAAACGGCATGAGCCGCTGGATCCCAAGCTGCTCTGAGTAGAAGATTGAGCCGATAGAGCGGGTTTATCTGAGCAATCGTCTTGAGATATTCTGGCATTATTTGCAGAGGAAGCGTGGCATCACTCAAAAGCATCAGGGGAGTAAATATTGCTATGCCTACGGCTGAGAATTTGGCGGTTTCGTCGAATAGCGCTCCGAAGGTGAATCCGAATACTAAGGCAACGATTACTGTTCCGAGGAAAGCTGGAATGAAAGACCACAGCGCTGGAGGGGTAATATCAAAAACAAAATAGGCTAAGAGCAGTATTAGCATGAAAGAGAGCACAGAAACGAGAAATACTTTGAGCACAACAACACACATCACTCTGAACATACTTACTGGAGTGACTGATAGGCGACGATATATCCCACGCTCTCGTTCTGAAACTACCTGGTTGGCAACGTTGAACACACCGGTAGCAAACAAAATAATGACACAAAACCCTGGAATATAGGCAGCAAAGAAGTCTAGGCCACCATAAGAAGCATCTTTGTAAATTGATCCAAATATTCCGAAGCTTATAGCAGGCATTACCACGCTAAATAAGAGGTAAAGCGGTTGCCGAAGGTAAATTTTAAGTTCAATTTTGAGCTGCTCGAGAAGCATGAGCGGACCTCGATTCCTGTGCGATACGTATGTAGAGACTATTCAAATCTGGTGCGCCGGTTTGCTCAAGGAGAGAATCAACCTGACCCGCGTAACGAAGCTTACCGCGGTCTAAATGTACTAAATGGGTACAATTCTCTTGAACCTCAGACATATAATGCGATGAGACCAGAACCAGTCGTCCGACGCAGAGGTCACATAGTGTGGTCCAGAAATCGAGGCGGGCAAGCGGGTCTAGACCTGTCGTGGGTTCGTCAAGAACCACTACGGAGGGGTCATTGAGAAAGGCGAGGGCAAGGTTGACTTTCTGTTGCATACCGCCAGAGAGCGCGCCGTATCGTTTATTAATGAACGAACGCATGTCAAGAAGATCAACAAGATCATCAATAGGCAGTACCGGCCCTGAATAGTAGGTGGAGAATAGGCGCAACAGCTCTAAGGCTGTGGCTGATTCGTAGAAGTTGTTTTTCTGTAAGACGACACCAATTTTCTCTTTCAACGGAGCGCCTGATAGTTCTGCAGAGAGGTCAATTTTCCCCTCGCTTGGTTGCTGAATCCCCATTATTATCTCAAGGAGCGTTGTTTTTCCGCTACCGTTATGCCCGATGACCGCGACAGTCGCATCGGTAGGCGTTGAGAAGGAGACTGAGTCCAGTGCTTTGACGGAGCCGAAGCTTTTCGATAGGTTTTGAATGTCCATTCGACCAGTAATCTCTTAGATGTTGGTTTGCCGACGGAAAAAGAAGGCAGACCGGATGATTTGCTGTTGCACCAGCTGTGGGTGTGAACGTTGCAGGAAGAAATCAAGACTCAGCAAAGCAACTATTGCATAAAGAAAAGCCCGATGAAGCAGCAGCTTCGAAGGGGCGTCATCATCTTGTCAAGTTCTACGACTTCGATACCGGCGAAAGCGTCGCAGGCTCATGGCAGTTTCCTTTAGCTAGATTTGGATAGTGCAAAGTGCATTTACCCCTCGGAGGGGTGGCGCTTTCAACCGACTCCGGCAATCTTATAATAGTGCAAAATATCTCATTTTTGTAGTTTTAATCAACAATCTTGGCACTATCTAGTTTTTGAAATGACTAGGACCGTCCACAATTCGCCATTTAATCTGATGAGATTCTGAGTAATGTTTCGCACTTGCAATTATCGCTTGGAACGGTCCATTCGGTTTTGTCTCGATTGCTTGTTCTACATACTGGTATCGAATACGGTCGTAAATTCCTAGCTTTACGGCATCTTTCTGGAACTGGGGAATAAGTCATACTGCTCATACGTTTACCGAGAGAGTCAGAGAGTCAGAGAGTCAGAGAATCAGAGAATCTAGCGTAAGGCTGTAAGGATTAGTTCTACACGATATGTTATCGGTGCCAGATTTTAGCGTTGACGGTCTATATGTATATTCGCTGATCTAAGTGCTTAGAAATACTATTGGTGTTGTTCCTTAAACTGCTGAAGATTACGGTGTTTCGCTTTTCGCGAGGAGATACCCGTCGATGTTTTGAGAATATCTAGAAACATTCGAAGCATTATGAATGGAGCTGTCCTAGCATGTCTTGCCAGGTATAAGAAGGAATATCTCCTTGGCAGTTATTCTTCGAAGTACATAGTTAATTAATGATTATTAGTTTTGATAGATGGAACTAATAACAAGATTCCCGATGATGTAGAGGTAAGCCCTTTCGAGGGGAAAATCCACATGCATCGGGAATCTTTTTATCGGATCAAGCTTTAGTAGTCTTTTCTGCTCTGTTCATACATGGCCTCAAGCATCATATTGCGAGCTTTTTCTCTAGTGCTATCATAGGATGCTCCACCTTTACCAATACGTTGAGGATCCCAGTCTGCCATTTCGATAATGGGTTTGAGGGCACCGATAATTTGCTTTAAATTATCGGCGTTTTGGAAGAATTCTACAGGATTGACCATCCACCCCAGTTTTTTCTTCTCTTGATCCACTCGAATTAGCGCTTGAAGGCTAAAAATGGCTGGCATGATATAGCCTAGTGGCGGTACCTCATGGGAAATAGGCTCTTGTGAAAATAATGTTTTTTTACTGTGTGAGTTGCTGGATTTTCTCACAGCTGCGATACGGCCGAAAGATCCGGAATTGGAATTATATGCGGTGCGGTAGCCCTTATATATCAGGTCATAGCATTCTAAAACTTGAGGAACCATGCGTAATGCAGATGCAATATAGCTGTCTGTAACAGTTATGCTAAGCCCGTTGTCGCTTCTGGTGGTTGCTCCTTCTGCCTCCATAAGTTTAGTGAAACGGTTAAGAGCTTCGGCTTTACTTGAATAAGCGCTGGTTCCGCTAAGAGGTGAGATGCCGTACTCACTGAGTGTTGGAATCTTAGCAAATGTGACCCATGAGAGGCAGACAAGGAATCTAGGATCAAGGCGACCTTCATCGTTTGTTCGCCATGCTACCTCTTTTGAGATATTTTCGGGCAGAACGTTTTTGAGCGGATCAAAAGCTCCACTTTGGTTTGCTATAGCGTCGGCCGCTAACTGTGCATTCTGATTCCTGTTTGCACAAATGCTGAGGATTAGATCGTTGAATAGAGATTTGCTGTCTTCCGCTTGTTCTCTATTGGATGGGCTTAGTATTTCTACTGGGATAAGGGCTTCTAATGTTGGGGTAGATGCCTTTGCCTTTTTTAGTTTTTCGATTAGGTCGATGTTTTTGTGCCAGCATTCTTTTAAGTCGCGCCATACTCTAATCTTGTTGATCTCTTTTTCAGGGACTTCTGCTTCGGTGAGGAGTGCAATACCTATGGCCAAGGCATTATGCCCGCCGTCGAGGATTCCTTCTCTATGAGAATCAGAGAATTCGAGCTGGAAGCGATTTCTGTCGCGATCTGTCACTTCGGAGGATCCAATTAAAAGCCCTTTGGAGTAGAAAGGCATCATTGCTGGGTTATGTTGAAGTGTGTAGAGAATATCTTTGGTGATGGCTGTTTTCTTTGAATGGCGAGGGTTGGCTTCTAGCTCTTCTTGAGTGATGAGAGTGATAAGCCCAGACATTTTCACGAACCCTGTAATTCTGCGAAGTTCGCCAATATTGGAGTCGTTGTGGAACTCTAGTTTTAAAATGACTGGTGATTGAGCGCTGTTCATGGTGCCTCCTATTTAGGTTAACTACGGAATCTCGATGCGAAAGGATCTATCGTTGCAATACGCATCGAGTTTCCAGAGCTAATCTCCGGAAGCCACCTAACAGTACCTGTTAAGTTCAGTCCTACATCCCATCCGGGAAATATATCTCGTCTCGAGATTGGCTCGGAATCTTATGGAATTGCATCTTCCAATTCCGTCCTTGCCTGTAATTAGTATAAAGGGGGAAAAACACAGATTCAATATTCTATTTTGTTATATAAGTCTCAATATAGAGTTTTGAATCTGTGTTTAGGGCGCGTGAATTTTTGCTTTGCTGGATTTTCTTTAGCTATAAACTAAAATCTTTGATCCTCATATGATCCAGGCACTCTTGCGTCTAAGCAATCTGACATAACCGATATACCACATCTTGCGCAATGATACTTGATAAAGATCCTGCAACGTTTTCCAGGTGTTTGGGCGATAGCGTGCCTGTTCGGATGGAGAACAACGTATTAAAGAGGGTTATTGTCGCACTGGCTGCGACGAAGAGTAACCACAAGATTTGTGAACAGTGCTGTTTCTGCTCGTGTTATTCCGATGATTATGAGTAGTCCGGTACCGGCTGAGCCTATGGCAGGGAGGATGAAAGCTTGCCAGATAACGGCTCCTAATAACAGAATTTCTAATTCCTTGTGTTTTTTTGACTCCAAAATGTGTTTCTTTCTGTAGAGTCAGCTTCGAGGGTATTGCGGAAGCACCGTGCTTGCGCGAGTGTGTTACCAAAAGGAATACCATGTGCACGGTTGCACTACCTAGGGATAGGGTTGAAAACGCTCCTACCCCTAAGAGGTCGCAAACTAACATGTTTGACTAATCATGATTCCTAAATGCCAAGAAGTACATGACAGAAGAACCCAGACCCATACCTAAAGAAATCATAAGAACCTTTGGTAAATGAAGATTCTCTATCTCTTGGCTCACTACCAAGAAAAGACAGGAAAGAGAAAATGCAAGTAAAAAAGCGCCGATACTCTGAATACGAATACTTTTCACAATAAACCTCTCTGTTTACTGATTGTTCATCTCGACAGTTGTCTGCCTTAACTGCTACCGCACTGTCTTTAACTAGACCGGTAAAATCCTGTATTCGCCAGTAATAATATACGCTATGAAGAGTTTTGACCAAGGACTCGCAGTGAATTCTTGTAGCGTCTTGTAGCTTGCTAAATATGGTGTTTCCAGAACATCAGCTGGTTACCATGTTCTAAATATAGAATATCGTTCCAAGTTTCCAGCCATCAATAGGTATAGCAAAAATGTGTGTGGGGAGAGAGGGAACTGTTGTCAGGATTCATCTGACCAGATAAAACTTCGCCTAGTTCTGGTTTGCTGGTTATGGAGTGTGGTTAAATGGTTTCAAAGAAAATGATTGCTAGACGACTTATCGTACATGTCGGAAAGCAGGGGAAGGGCACTGATGAACGTAGCTACCGACCAGAACACACCACAACCTGAGAATACTGTTCCACCAGCACCGGCAGAGCCTGTGTATGGTGCACCACGGTTAGGTGATGTGCCCGAAGAATACCAAGTACCAGAGCAATACCGGCGCCCCTACGGTGCGCACCCTGCGGATAAGCGCGGAATCTCATACTTTCCGGCCGTAGTATCACTTACCAGCGGTGTTTTTGCGCTGGTACTAACCTTTATGCTTCTTGGTGCAAGCGGTCTAGCTTATATTCCGTGCATCGTTGCAACTATCTATGCGACGATTGCGTTTAAACGGTTTAAGCAGCGTCCGCAAACAGCATATTATCGAAGCAAATCAAAACTTTACGCGAACCTTGGGTTAGGGTTCGCTATCCTTTCAGCGATTTGTACGACCATCTTCTTGATCGTCTTCCCAGAGCTAGGAAACCTCGACCCAGACTGCGATAACGTTGAGCCTGGTAGCGTGGACGAAATTATTTGTGAAAGCTATGACGACTCGTCACAAGACCTATAACCTCATATGCATAAAGAACACCTGCTGTTCTCCCAGCAACGAGAGGGTAACAGCAGGTGTTCTTTTTACCCATGGTGTACATGTGTTAGAACGTATCGTCTAAAGACTATTATGCACCTAAATATTTCAACGCCTCATCATGCAAGAGAGAGTTCGTCGCCATCGCATTACCACCAAACGGGCCATCAACACCTTCTAAAGAAGTAAACCGCCCACCAGCTTCTTGCACAATAGGTACAAGCGCCGCCATATCATAGAGGTTGAGTTCTGGCTCGGCAGCAATATCAACAGCACCCTCGGCAACCATACAATACGACCAAAAATCACCATAGGCGCGGGTACGCCACACCGTATCAGTAAGTTCAAGGAACTTTTCGCGTTTGCCGGCTTCTTTCCACCCCGTCATCGAAGAATACGAGAACGACGCATCGGCAAGAGTCGATACTTGCGACACTTTAATCGGGGTAGCCTTCGCTAACGAACGCCCCGTATAAGCACCTGTACCGCGTGCCGCCCACCAGCGTCGTTGCAATGCAGGGGCAGAAACAACACCAACTACCGGCTCACCCTGATCAATCAGAGCAATCAGAGTCGCCCATACTGGCACCCCACGCACAAAGTTCTTTGTCCCATCAATAGGGTCAATAACCCACTGGCGAGGGGACGAACCACTCTGCCCAAATTCTTCACCCAGAACAGCATCACGAGTGCGCACACGAGAAAGCTGAGAACGAATCAGCTGCTCTGCTTCACGGTCTGCGTCGGTTACCGGTGTAAGGTCAGGTTTTGTCTCAACGGTAAAATCATGAGCCTGAAAACGTGACAGCGTCAACCTATCGACACTATCGGCGAGGATATGCGCTAAACGCAAATCGTCAGTATAAGAAACATTAGCCATAAAAATTCTGTCTTTCTGAGAAGAAACTGTTAGTACACAACACCAAGTTCTTTATCGGCGTTTGCAGAAGAATCTTCTGCAACACCAAGAAGCTTCCGAAGAGACTCAAGACGAGCCTCACCCGCCTCACCAGCATGCCCCTGTTGGACGTACTCTGCTATAGCGCACTCTGTAGCATCATAACCATGGGTGCAACCTTTAGGGCAATGGGCGCTCGCTGGCGATAAATCTTCAAAGGCTGACACAATATTTTCAGCGGGAATATGTGCCAACCCGAAAGAGCGAATACCGGGGGTATCAATAATCCACGTACCTTCTGAAGAGTGTGAAGGTCGTAACGCTAAAGCTGAGGATGAGGTATGTCGCCCTCGCCCTGTGACCGCGTTAACATGCCCAGTGTCTCGCTGGGCGCCGGTGAGAGCATTAACAAGTGTAGATTTACCGACACCAGAATGCCCTAAAAGCACGGAGACATGTTCGTCTAAAACCTGTGTGAGAGGTTCAATCAACGTGGTATCGAGCCCTTGGGCGTTTTCTTCGCTAGGTGCTAGACCATCAGAAGAACCTGAAAGCATAATCTTTAATGAGGTGTGAGCGTAGTAGTCAAGAACTTCTTGCGGATGCTTCACATCAGTTTTTGTGATGCACAGGATGGGTGTGATGCCTGCATCGAATGCGGCAACAATAGAACGGTCAATAAAGCCTGTGCGAGGTTCGGGGTTTGCTGCTGCAACAACAATAATGAGCTGGGTGGCATTTGCGACCACAACTCGCTCATAGGGGTCTGTGTCGTCTGCACTGCGACGTAGTACGGTGTCGCGTTCTTCAATACGAACAAGACGTGCAAGCGTCCCTTCACGGCCGGAAGTATCACCGACGAGGGCAACCCTGTCGCCTACAACAATCGCTTGACGGTGTAATTGTTTAGCTCGTACTGCAAGTACTGAACGTTCTTGTGTGGTGCCTTCATCAACGATGGCGGTGTACCGTCCACGGTCTACGGTGATGATACGACCAATCATCGCGTCCTCATATTTGGGGCGTTCTTTGGTGCGTGGGCGGGAACCCTTTTTATTGGGGCGGATACGTACCGCGTGTTCGTCCCAGCTTGTGCGGTATTCTTTAGCCATCGCGCTTCACCTCTTGGGCAAATTCTTCAAGCATGTTATGCCACATGGACGCAAAGTCGGGGAGTGTTTTTGCTGTGGTTTGGATGTTATGCACTTGTGTACCTTCAACCGCTAACCCAAAGATTGCGCCGGTTGTTGCCATACGGTGGTCGTCATAGCTGTGTATGAGCGCAGGTTCATGGACGGGCGCGTGGATGCGTATTCCGTCAGGTAGTTCTGTTGCAGAACCACCAGCACGGTTAATTTCGGTGACGAGAGCTGCTAACCGGTCGGTTTCATGGCCTCTTAGATGTGCAATACCGTGTAGTGTGCTTGTTCCTGGGCGAAGTGCACACAGCGCGGCAACTGTGGGTGCTAGTTCACCGGCATGTGATAGGTCAATCGTTAGTTCAGAGTGATCGTTGACAATAAAATGTGGTGTGCCTTGGGCGATGAGAGTGCCTTCCTGAAGCCTTGTTTTTGCACCAAAGAGGGGAAGAATTTCTTGCCAATGCGCCCCGACTTGGGTGGTTTTGTTAGGCCAATGTGGGATAGCAACCTGTGTGCCGAGAACTGCTGCTGCAGCGAGGAAAGGCCCAGCATTAGAAAGGTCTGGTTCGATGAGAACATCAAAACCTGCAAATGATCCTGCTTTAACAGTCCATGTTGCTGGTTCTTGATATTCGACGTTAACACCAACATTTTTGAGGGTTTCAACGGTCATTTGAATATGAGGTATTGATGGAAGTGAAGCACCGGAGTGTTCAAGACGTAACCCGTGAGCGAAACGGCAGGCAACAAGGAGCAATGCGGAGACAAATTGTGAAGAGGAGGAGGCGTCGATACGGAGGTTTTGTTCGTGAATATTTCCGGTAGCGTGCACGGTAAAAGGTAACGCGTTAGTGCCGTTGTCTTCTACTCTGACACCGAGAGAGCGTAGTGCTTCGATAACAGGTGCCATGGGGCGTTTGCGTGCATGTGGGTCACCGTCAAAAGAGAAGGAGCCAGATAGTAGCGCAGCTAATGGTGGAACAAAACGCATGACGGTGCCGGCTAAACCGACATCAATATTTTTGTGGCAGGGTGTAGTGCTAGAAAAGTTGATGGGTGTGATGCGCAAGTCTGGGCCAAAAGGGGAGTCTGTTGCAATTTCTTCGAATTTGGCGCCTAATTGTTCGAGTGCCGCAATCATCAGCGCGGAGTCACGAGAATGAAGGGGCGCTCGAAGAGTGCTGGGGGAGTCTGCTATTGCTGCTAGAAGGAGATAACGGTTGGTGAGAGATTTAGAACCGGGGATGGCAACGGTTGCTCGGGCGTGCGGATGAGAACCACCGTAGGGGGCGTTCCAGATATGAGGAGATTCTGAAGACGTACCGGGGATGTTTTTCTCAGTCACAGACACACTTTCGTTCACAATTGTTGATAGAAGAATAGCTCATGCTATGGATGGGGCTGGTGATATTCTTCAAACCTGTCTTCACCATTCTACGCAGGTTCATGCTAAATACCACTGCCTGTTGAACGGCGGGATGTTCGTTTAACGGAATGTACCTCGCCTACGGTGAGGCGAGGTACATTTTATGAAAAAGTTTAGAGTTTAGTTGTTGAGGAATTCTTCGGTGCGTTCACGAACATCAGCAGAAATCTTTTCAGATTTCTTTGCCATTTTTTCGCTGAACTGGTTGGCACGCCATGCGAGGGAGGGGTTACCATCGCGGTCTACTGCTGCAATGGCGATAGCGCCAAGAAGAGAACCATTGGTGAGTGCGTGGCGGCGGCGAGAGGCGCGTTCTTCTGAAGAGTTTGCTTCTGTTGCTTGGTATTCAACGTATGCGTTCAGGATGCCGGTGCCCAGAAGAGTCACAGAGGATAGGCGAGGGAACTTGCCGAGAGCGAAAAGGGTTCCAGCAACAACCTGCGTTCCTGCAATGACCTGTCCAACTAGTTTTTCTTGACCTTTGAATGACTCTAGCTGAGGAACAGCTTTGGAGCTGAGCTCAAGAGCACGGTTGAGGTGCACGGTTGAGTCTGCATCACGTAAACGCTCAACACCGGAGATGATGAAGCTTGATGCCAAAAGTGGGCGTGCAAGGCGACGTACAAAAGACATTTTTCCTCCTTGGAGCGGAATTATTTCCGAGTTTTGCTAAAAGTCTGTCATAACGATACTAAGCACACGAAGTGATATACCTGCTAAATGACGCGCATAAAAATAATGTTCCGTCATAAAGTGACTCGATATGCTAGAAAAGAGACAAAAGAGCAACACACTCAGAAAGTCATTAATGAACACGCCCATAACCCCAGAAGCGACGGCTCCTCCTCCTAGCGAGGGGAATCTTCAAGAGCATAAGATACGCTTTGAACGAGAAGCCATGATGTATGTGGATCAGCTGTATGCTGCCGCTCTGCGCATGTCACGAAATCCTGCTGACGCTGAAGACCTCGTACAAGAAACGTACGCTAAAGCTTTCTCTTCTTTCCATCAATACGCTGATGGCACCAACCTAAAAGCCTGGTTATATCGTATTCTGACCAATACGTATATTAACTTGTACCGCAAACGCCAGCGTGAACCGTACCAGACGCACAGCGACACTATTGAAGACTGGCAGCTTGCAAAGGCTAGCTCCCACCAGTCAACGGGTCTGCTCTCTGCAGAAGCACAAGCTCTAGAACACCTGCCAGATAGTGCCGTGATTACCGCATTACAAAACCTGCCAGAAGATTTTCGTATGGCGGTGTACTACTCCGATGTGGAGGGTTTCTCCTACAAAGAGATATCGGAGATTATGAATACTCCCGTGGGAACAGTGATGTCTCGTTTGCACCGTGGACGTAAACTCCTGCGAGACTCTCTCGCCGAATATGCCCATAGCCAAGGTTTAAAGACCCCCACTCAAAAGGAAGCATAAGATGTCACACCATTCTTGTTCCGAAAAACTCACTAGAATTTACGAATACCTTGATGGCGCTCTTTCCTGCGAAGATTTGCAAGAACTGCAAAATCATTTAGCAGAATGCCACGATTGTGCACAAGAATACGATCTTGAGTGCGTGATTCGTTCTGTGGTGAAACGTTCTTGCCGGCAGAGCGCACCGTCTGATTTAAAAGCTCGTATTCTAGGGACTATCAATAACCTCAAACAGGGGCATATCCTTGAATGCTCCGAAAAATCTGAATAGAATCCGCGCGAAAGTGGTATCTGTTGTGTCAGCTTAAACGACAGCTCCTCAGCTTGTAATAAGCTGAGGAGCTGAAAAGTATCAAGGTACCTTATGCGTTGGGGCGCTTACCGTGGTTTGCGCCGCCCTTACGACGGTCCTTGCGCTTACGACCGCGCTTGCTCATGAGAGCCTCCTTATAAAAGTTCAACACAAATGATTTAAGAAAATCTTGTGTTTATGTCCTGTCTCAACAAGAGACACCGTTTTCTATTCTGGCATACTCCACCGCTAAATGCACCTCAGACGAAGAATGTTCTTAAGGAAAAGAACATCACACATTCTCTCAAGGGGGCAAAAGCGGGGGTATAACGTGGTTTAGATAGGTTCTGGTAATTGCAACCAGTTATACCAGCCACGATGAAGGACAAGCCACGCAATAAGACCGTAACCAGACTGCCCAGGGCGCCCGTCATTAGCCGCTAAGTCATTACGCCACTGCTCATGGTGCAAAAGTGGGTTAAAAGTATCAACGTAGACGTGATTGCGGCGGGTCACAACATCAGCATACGCAGCGTTGAGGTCGGCGATACGACGGTTACGTTCAGTATCTAAGGATGGAGGAGGGCCTACAACCAAAACCTTCACATTGTTTTGGGAAGCCATATCTACCATATTTGCCAAGTTCAAACGGCTTCGCGCACTTGTAATATCAAGGTCGATATCGTAGGTAGAAGGTGCAATCACCAAACGGTTATCTGCACCTTGAGCAAAACGACGGCTAGCTTCATCAAACCAACGTGCGTTAAGCAGTTCAGAACCTTCCCCAGGGGCAGCAAGGTTATATGCAGAAACCTTTGCAGTGTGCTGAGGTGTGCGGGCAAGAACACGACCAAACCAGCCCAGCGCACGCGGATCGCCTACGCCAGCTAAGAGGTCGTCACCAACGGCAACTAATCGAATATTTCGCTGATCCACAAGAATCTTTCTGTCAAAACTATGGGCGTAAACCTCTTTAGAGGTTCACTCTCTTGTTACTAAGAATAAACTCTATACGCACTTCTGTGTTCTAAATAGAGGTGAGTTGAGAAAAAGAACCTGAAAAAGAACAAAAATGCCACCAGAAAATACTATTCTGATGGCATTTTTGCTACTTATCCGCAGGCTTCAGAGCACACCTTGAGGACATGTCTCATCGACTGGCAGATCTGTTTAGCTGTCAAAAACATCTTCGATGAGGCTATCAAGCTCTGCCGTATGGCGTTTACCTGTACCAGCAGCAGGAGCCGCAGCAGCTGGACGAGAAGCCAACCGCATACGATACCCAATCTCTGGTAATAGGTATAATGCGATAAACGGCCACTGCCCCTGATTAGCTGGTTCATCTTGAGCCCACACAATATCTTCTGCCTGAGAATACTGAGCTAATTGAGCCTGAATCTCTTCTAACGGCAAAGGATAAAGCTGTTCTACACGAATAATTGCAGTGGTACGGTCTGCCCGTCGGGCACGTTCTGCTTCAAGGTCATAGTAGAGACGTCCACTGACAAACACCACACGCTTAACATTCTGAGGACTCAATCCTGCAGTATCTGCTAAGACCGGCTGGAAGCTACCCTGCGTGAAATCTTCCACCGAAGAGTTCGCTGCCTTGAGACGCAATAGCTGTTTTGGTGTGAAGACAACAAGCGGTTTATGCGGGCGAGAGAGTGCATGACGCCGTAATAGGTGGAAGTACGATGCAGGTGTTGAAGGAATAGCCACCGTCATATTGTTCTCTGCACAAAGTTGTAAATAACGTTCTTGACGGGCTGAAGAATGATCTGGGCCTTGACCTTCAAAACCGTGCGGTAGAAGTAATACGAGTGAAGAACGTTGCGCCCATTTCTGCTCTGCAGAGCTAACAAACTCATCAATAATGGTTTGTGCACCATTAGCGAAGTCACCAAATTGGGCTTCCCAGACTACTAAGGAATCAGGGCGTTCTACCGAATAGCCGTACTCAAAACCAAGAACTCCGTATTCGGAGAGCAGAGAATTATAGATGCTAAAACGTCCTTGGGTGCTGGACAGATGTTGTAGTGGGTTCCATTCACTATCGTTGTGCACATCATGTAAGACAGTGTGTCGTTGCACGAAAGTGCCACGCTGAACATCTTGACCAGACATGCGCACATCAACACCTTCTAGGAGCAAAGAGCCAAAAGCTGCCAGCTCACCAAAGCCCCAGTTAATACCACCGTCTGTAGCCATCGCTTGACGCTGTTCCATCAGCTTTTTGAGCTTCTTATGAGGGGTGAAACCTTCGGGGAAAGCGACAAAAGACGCACCAATACGTTCAATAACTTCAGTGCTAACAGCGGTTGACCCCGGTACACGAACATCATCTTCACTTTGTTGAGCGGCGGGGCGTTCAATATTAGATACTGCTGCCGCATCAGCAGTGACCAAAGGCGTTGTGGACGCTAACGCTGCGTGAGTTTCCGTGAAAATTTGTTCGAGAAGGTCTTGATAATCTTTGCGTACTCGTTCGGCTTCGTCATGGGAGATATCTCCACGTCCAACAAGAGCTTCTGTGTAGAGTTTACGGGTGGACTCATGAGAGTTAATCTCGTGGTAGAGCTTAGGCTGAGTCATTGACGGGTCGTCAGCTTCGTTATGTCCACGACGGCGGTAACAGATGAGGTCGATAACAACATCTTTATGGAACATCTGGCGGTATTCAAAAGCCATTTGTCCGGCACGAACTACCGCTTCAGGGTCGTCTGCATTGACGTGGAAAATAGGTGCTTGGACCATGCGGGCAATATCCGTTGAATAGGTGGCAGTACGTCCATCATCAGGCGAGGTGGTAAAACCAATCTGATTATTAACAACGATATGAACCGTGCCGCCTGTGGTATACCCTTGAAGCTGGGACATCTGTAGTGTCTCCATCACAACACCTTGACCAGCAAATGCAGCGTCACCGTGCACGAGAATAGGTAGCACCGGGAAACCTGTGATGCCGTGTTCTTCAAGAACATCCTGTTTTGCTCGGACGATGCCTTCAAGTACCGTATTTGCGGCTTCAAGGTGTGAAGGGTTGGCTGCTAAATAGACTTGCGTTTGGTTACCGTCGTCAGAGCTGAAAATACCTTCGGTGCCGAGGTGATATTTGACGTCACCGGAGCTGCCACTGAGACGAGGATCAAGCTCCCCATCAAACTCACGGAAAATTTGTGCGTAGGACTTTCCAGCAATATTTGCGAGAACGTTGAGGCGTCCACGGTGTGCCATGCCGATACCAACGCCAGAGAGCCCGGCGTCGGCTGCTTCGGAGATGACAGAATCTAGCAGAGGAATGAGTGACTCTCCACCTTCGAGAGAGAAACGCTTCTGCCCAAGGTATTTGGTTTGAAGGAAAGTCTCGAACGCTTCTGCTGCGTTGAGCTTCGCAAGAACACGGAATTGTTCTTCTCGTGATGGTTTGGTGTACCCGTGCTCAAGGTGGTCTTGGAACCAGCGGCGTTCTTGGGGGTCTTCAATGTGCATATATTCAACCGCCATCGTGGAGCAATATGCTTCACGAAGGAGGGTGAGGATGGTTCGTAGGGGGAGTGAGTCTTTGTCTCCAAAACCGCCTGTTGGCCAGATACGGTCAAGATCCCAAAGAGTGAGGCCGTAATTTTCGATGCGTAGGTCGGGGTGTGAGAGCATCTCATAGCCGAGGGGGTTAGTTTGGGCGATGAGGTGTCCGCGTACACGGTATGCGTGGATGAGTTGCTGAATACGAGCAACTTTAGATACTTCCGCTGAAGGGTCTACTTGGTTATCTACTGCCCAACGAACTGGTTCAAAGGGGATGCGGAGGTCTTCAAAGATTTGGTCGTAGAATCCGTCTCCGCCGAGCAGATAGTGTTCAATCTGTCGTAGGAATTCACCTGAGCCGGCACCTTGAATAACACGGTGATCATAGGTGGAGGTAAGGGTCAAAATTTTAGAGACACCGTGTTGGGCGATAGTTTTTTCTGATGAACCGCGGTACTCGGCAGGGTAATCGAGTGCACCAGCTGCAATAATGCATGCTTGACCCTTGGAAAGACGTGGCACAGAATGGACTGTTCCAATACCGCCGGGGTTCGTCAATGAGATAGTGGTGCCTTGAAAATCTTGGACGCTTAGTTGCCCGTCACGGCCGCGTTTGACGATGTCGTCATAGGCTTCCCAAAACTCGCTAAAGCTAAGTTCTTCGGCACCTTTGACGTTGGGTACGACGAGATTTCGTGAGCCGTCAGGGCGAGGAATATCGATGGCTAAACCAAAATTAATATGTGCTGGGTGGATAGCAACAGGCTTGCCTTTGTCATTTGTTCCGTAGAGGACGTTCATAGACGGTAGGGCAACTGTTGCACGAATGACGGCGTAACCGATGATGTGGGTAAAAGAAATTTTTCCGCCACGAGTTCTTTTAAGGTACTCGTTAATGGCCAGACGGTTATCAATGAGGAGTTTTGCTGGTATGGCTCGAACGGTTGTTGCGGTTGGGACGCTCAACGATTCTTCCATGGTGGTGACGACAGCTTTTGCTGGACCACGCAAAGGAACTTCTTTGTCCTCTTTGGGGGTATTGTTCTTTGGCTCAGCTGTTGTCTTGTGGGGGAGTGTTTTAGCTGCTTGAGGTGTGGGACGGGAAGTAGCTGGTGCTGGTGTTGTAGCACGTTGTGTGGGATGAGATGTTGTAGCGGCAGGAGCTTGTGCTACTGGTTTTTGAGTTGTCTGAGCTGGGGTGGTGTTCGTTTGTTCAGCCTGCATTGCCTGAAAAATAGGCCACCAGCTTTGTGATACGGAGTTTTTGTCGTGCTGGTATTGTTCAAATAGCTCTTCTACGAGCCATTCGTTGCCAGCAAATTCTTCGGGCACGTGGTGCTCTGGCAGTGTGGGCACAGTCTCTACGCCTCTTCCATAAGTGTCATGTTTCATACAGAGCAGCGAGAGCCTCGCGCTAAAACCTCAAAGGTTTTGAAGTGTCAGTGGTGGTTTCTCACTGTTGTATTGTGGGATGCTTGCACCACCAAAACCTTGGCGGTGTGTGCTTCAACTCAGTTTAGTAATTTTTTACCTGAACTTTCCACCTTGACGCCAATCATTTCACAATAAAATGTGAACTGATGCATATTCAAGTGATATGTATGCTCCATTTCCTCAAGTAGATAGCTATCTCTCACTTTGAAACAGAATGGATGTTCCCCTCCACCTTAAGGCAGCCCCTTTGGTAGAATCTTGTGCCATGGATGAACCTTCTAGTTATCGCCATAGACCCATGACCTATGCTATTGAGCATTCGTATAACACTATGAGCGACCAATATTTCTATGCCCTTTACCCAGCGCTACCATCTCAAAACGCCCGCGCAATGAAGCCGGCGGTGCACTAACGATGGAATGGATATTACTTTTACTAGGGCTTCTACTGATTCTCGGAACAGGGTTCTTCGTTGCCGTAGAGTTCTCCTTAGTTGCACTTGACCAATCAGCAGTGCAAAAAGAAATTGATTCTGGAGATCGTGGCGGCGAAAAAGTGCTCCGTTGCCTCAAATCACTCTCTACACAACTTTCAAGTTGCCAAATCGGTATTACCATCACCACCTTGCTCACCGGCTATACTCTCGACTACGCCATGAAAAGCCTAGTGGTAGATACTATTTCGTCATGGGGACTACCCGATAGCATCGCTAATATCTTGACCCTTATCTTTGCGATGGTTATCGCCACCTTGCTATCCATGATTCTCGGTGAGCTTATCCCTAAAAACCTCGCTATCGCCGAAGCCTATAAAGTGGCACGCACATTAGCTCCTGCACAACTTGTTTTCACGAAAATCATCGCACCCTTTGTCCGTCTCATGAACGGCTCTGCTAATAAGATTCTTCACCTCTTTGGTATGGAAGCAAAAGAAGAACTTTCTGGTGCTCGCTCACCCGAAGAACTTTCTTCTATGGTGCGACGTTCCGCAGAACAAGGCGTATTAGATTCTGATACTGCACGGTTCGTTGGTAAAACTCTTTCATTTGCCGAACTCACCGCTGCAGACGTGATGACACCGCGACGTAAAGTTGTCATGCTAGAAGATACTGAAAGCGTCGCTGAAGTTGTGAAAGCCGCACAGAAGACCGGATATTCTCGCTTTCCTATTTATCGTGGAGATCAAGATAACGTTGTGGGCGTTGTCCACATTAAACGTGCTGTAAGTGTTCCGATTGAGGTGCGTGAAACCTTGCAAGCAGGAACCTTGATGGAAAATATACTTCAGGTTCCTGAGACTGTTCATCTGGATTCTTTACTGTTACAGCTACGCAATGGTGCACTCCAGCTAGCTATCGTCTTAGACGAATATGGTGGAACTGCTGGCATGGCGACCTTAGAAGACCTCATCGAAGAAATCGTTGGAGAAGTCTCTGACGAACATGAGCTTCTTGAAACCGAAGACAGGCCACTCATGCTCAGTAATGGAGACTGGTTGTTCTCGGGGCTACTTCGACCGGACGAACTCAACGAGTATATTAACATTCTCCACATTGAGGACGACGCCTCCTACGAAACGATGGGCGGATATGTGATGGATCGTCTGGGGCGTATTCCCAAAGTGGGAGATACTCTTTCCATTGAACAGGGCTCTTTTAAAATTGAGGCGATGGAACAGCGGCGAGTAGATCGGATTCGTTTCATCCCGCAAGATCCCTACCGTAAAACTACTTTGGCAGCTGCTAACGAGGGTAAAAAATAATGAATGATATTACCGCAATGTTGCTTTTAGTACTGCTTTTAGCTGGTAACGCTTTTTTCGTTGCCGGTGAATTTGCGATTATGTCTACCCGTCGTTCTCAGGTAGAGCCCTTAGCGCAAGCTGGTAATAAGCGAGCGCAAACGGTACTTTATGCGTTAGAAAACGTTTCGTTGATGTTGGCAACCTGTCAACTGGGTATTACGGTTTGCTCGTTGTTGATTCTTAACGTTTCTGAGCCTGCTTTGCATCATATGGTTGCTGGCCCGTTAGAGCATTGGGGTGTTCCTCTTGCTGTGGCGGATACTTTAGGGTTCTTGCTTGCTTTGGTGTTGGTGACGTTTTTGCATGTGATTCTTGGTGAAATGGTTCCTAAGAATGCTGCGGTGTCGTTGGCGGCTGAGGGGGTAGCTTTGTGGATTGCTCCACCTTTGGTATGGTTTTCAAAGCTTTTTGGGCCTATTGTCTGGTTTTTAAATAGCATTGCAGACCGTGCGCTTAAGGCGATGAAGATTGAGCCGAAGGACGAGGTGTCTTCTACTTTTACGTTGGATGAGTTGCAGAATATTGTTGCAGAGTCGACGGCTGAAGGAACTGTTGCTGACGGTTCGGGTGTGCTTTCTGGGGCGTTAGAGTTTTCTGAGAAGAAGGTTTCGGAGATTATGATTCTGCCTTCTGATGTTGTGACGTTGCCTCGTTCGAGTACTCCTGAAGATATTGAGCGCGCTGTTGCTCATACTGGTTATTCTCGGTTTTTGATTGAATCCTCAGAGGGTGGCCCGTATCTGGGGTATGTGCATGTTAAAGATGCGTTGTCAGTGGTGGGGGAGCGTCGTAAGGAGGCAATACCATGGGGGTCTATTCGGCCGATGTCGGTTGTTCCTCCGTCGATGGAAATTGATGATGCTCTTGCTGTGATGCAACGTAAGAGTTGCCATGTGTCGCATGTTGCAACATCGGATGGTACGTCTTATGGTGTCTTGTTCTTGGAAGATGTTTTAGAACAGCTTGTGGGCGAGATTAGAGATACGACTCAGGAACATGTGCGTAAGCGTGATGTGTCTTTGCGTCGTTCGTAAGTTGGTATAAGAGTTTTTAAAGGGGGTAGTCCGGTGGCGGTCTACTCCTTTTGCTCTAGGTGGTGGGTGTTGGTGCTAAAAGTGATGTAGTACTCGTTGTGATGAGCAATGTTTAGTTGATAATGGAGTATGCTAAATGAGAACCGTTTTCAGAGGTCTATAGAGTTTGGAGCTCCCGCTATGAAAAAGTTTTTGACAGGAATCGCATTTCTTTCTATTGCTTCATTGAGTTTAAGTGCGTGTGGAAGCACCGTCGAAAAGAGTGAAGAGTCGGCGAAGAACTCCGAAAAAGGCGTTATTAAAGTTGTGACGAGCACTGATGTGTATGCAAATATTGTTGAGAGTATTGGTGGGGACACTGTCGAAGTAACTCCTCTTATTAACTCAACGAGCGAGGATCCTCATTCGTACGAGGCAACTAGTGCTGACCGTTTGAGTGTTAAAGATGCGCAGTTGGTGGTGCTTAACGGTGGTGGCTACGATCAGTTCCTTGAAAATATGGCTGGTCAAGATCATAAAGACCAGAAAGTGCTGAATGCTGTTGAGATTTCTGGTCTTCAAAAAGATGATGACCACGCTCACGAGCACGGTGACGAACACGCTCACGAACACGCTCACGAACATGGGGACGAGCACGCTCACGAACACGGCGACGACCACGGACACTCCCACGAACACGGTGACGACCACTCCCACGAGCACGGACACCATCACCATCATCACGGGGACTTTAACGAACACGTCTGGTATGACTTTGTAGCTATGCAAAAACTTGCGGGAGCTATCGCAGAAGACCTCGCAGAAGAAGCCCCCGAGCACGCTGAACAATACCGCCAAGCAGCCGGAAAATTTAAATCAGAGTTGGGAGAACTCATCTCACAAACTCGAGGAATTAACGCTGAAGGCAAAAAATATATTGCAACAGAACCTGTCCCCGGATACCTACTCACCATGGCAGGATTCTCTGACGCAACACCTTCAGAACTAACCTCAGCCGTAGAATCCGGTAGCGACATTGCACCATTAATCATGAACCAGGTTAAAGAAGAACTCCAAGAAAAACAGGTTGGATTCTTCGCCTACAATGAACAGACATCTTCACCACAAACAGAAGAACTGCTCAAAGACGCTCAGGAAGCACAGATTCCTCATGTATCATTCACCGAAACCCTGCCTGAAGGGAAAGACTACCTAGGATGGATGAAAGAAAACATTGAGAACATCAAAAAATCACTAACTTCCTAAAAATATGCACAACAACATCACAAAGTCCGCCTCTAAGACTGCTATCACCATTCGCGGAGGCGGACTTTCCTACGGGCAAAGAACTCTCTGGAAAGACCTTGACCTCACGGTTGAACAAGGAGAATACTTTGCAGTACTTGGACCCAACGGCTCCGGAAAATCAACATTCCTCAAAGTTGTTTTGGGACTAGAAACCCTCAGCCACGGAAAAATCAGCATCCTTGGCTCCCCAGCACGCACCGGACACCCCGGCGTCGGATATATTCCACAACAAAAAATGATGCCGGCACACACCCCGTTACGTGCCCGTGACGTTGTCCGTTTAGGTATCGACGGGCACCGTTGGGGAATACTGACCCACGGGCGGCGAAAAGTACAAGCACGAGTCGAAGAACTTTTAGAAGCTGTCGGCGCAGAAGAATACGCAAACGTTCCCGTAGGATTACTCTCTGGTGGTGAACAACAACGTATCCGCATAGCCCAAGCACTCGCACATAACCCAAAAATTCTTCTCGCCGATGAAGCTCTACTTTCTCTTGACTTAAACCATCAATACGCTGTTGCTGAACTCATCCACCAATATAATCGCCAACAGCAAGGGACTGTCATCTTCGTAACCCACGAAATAAACCCCATTATTGACCATGTTGATAGAGTCCTCTACCTTGCTAACGGGCGTTTTACGATTGGAACAGTCGAAGAAGTCATGCGCAGTGAAGTGCTGACCAACCTCTATCAGACTCCGGTGAGCGTCATCAAAACAAATGGACGATATATCGTCGTTGGTGGAGAAAATCACGCGCCAGGAGCAACTGTTGAAGAACACACCCATTGCACTAACTCGGGAGAACTCTCATGATTAATACTCTTGCATATAGTTCCTCCCTGTTCTCACAAATCTTTGTTTTTGACAGGTATGGAGAACTGGTTGAACTGCTCATGCCTTCTATTCTGGCAGGCGCAGTACTAGGGCTCATTGGAGGGTTTGTTGGCACCTTCGTCATGATGCGTGACCATGCATTCGCCGTTCACGGTATCGCTGAAATGTCATTCGCCGGTGCAGCGCTGTTTCTCCTGCTGGGATATAATGTCGTCACCGGATCTCTTGTTGGCTCAGTGCTCTCTGCTTTATTGATGGGCGTACTTGGTTCGAAAACACATAGTACAAACTCCGTTATTGGTGCATTGATGCCATTTGGGTTAGGAATGGGCATCTTATTCTTGTCCTTATACCCTGGACGTTCTGGTAACAAGTTTTATCTTCTGACCGGACAAATTGTTTCTGTTGATGAGTCACAACTGAACTACATGATAGTGGGTGCCATCTTTATTATTGGTATTCTTATCGCTATCTGGAGGCCTCTCACTTTTGCTTCTTTAGACCCTGACGTTGCTCGCGCTAAAGGCGTACCACTGCAATTTTTGTCGATGGTTTTTATGCTAGTTTTAGGAGTCGCAGTTGCCCTATCTGTGCAGATTGTAGGGTCTCTACTGGTGCTAGCGCTACTGATTACTCCTGCTGCTGCAGCTTTGCAACTAAGTGCTAACCCGTTAAAAGCGTTAGCGTTATCTATTCTTTTTGCCGAGATATCTATTGTTGGTGGCATTATGCTTGCGCTTGCTGGCTCTTTACCGATTAGCCCATACGTTACAAGCATTTCCTTCATTTTGTATCTGATAAGCCGTGTTATCAGCGCAGTACGTCGCCGTTATAGTGGCTCTGGACGTCGAACCGTGAGCGTATCATCACGGGTATAAATATCGTATAAAACGAGAGCTCTGCTAGGGGAGGTCTTTCTTCTGGCATAAGGAACACACACCGGTTACCTCAATAACATGGTCGATATCTGTATAACCGTATTGTGCTCCAATAGCTGTGGCCCAATCCTCAATAGAAGGTGCTTCTAACTCAACTGCAGCACCGCAACGGCGGCAGAGTAAATGATGATGGTGATGTTCTACTTCGCATTTACGGTAGATAGATTCTCCATCTTCGGTTTTGAGTACGTCCACCTCACCGTATTCTGCTAAAGATTGCAAAATACGGTACGTTGTCGCTAAAGAAACAGCCTCTTGACGTGAAACCATGAGCATATGTAATTCTTGCGCTGAGATAAAATCATCTAAGCCCTCTAACGTTGCTTTAACAATGCGACGCTGCTTTGTGTTGCGTACCTCAGGTTTAGCGTTCTGAGATTCAGCCATCATGCTCTAGCCCTTCATATCACCGAAAATATACTTTCAACACCTTACACTAGGGGATATAGATACGCTATATTGCGATATTTATCCCCATCTCTAGAATAATCTGAGAGACTATAAAGCACACTCATATTAGGGTGGATACATGAAACTTACGAAATACACTCATTCTTGTGTTCGTCTTGAACACGAAGGAAAAATACTAGTTCTTGACCCCGGAAACTTCTCGGAAGTATCTGAAGCTCTCGAGGGCGCCGACTATTTATTGATTACCCACGGGCATCCTGACCATTATGACCCTGAACGTGTTGACCCTTATCTTCAAGAACATCCTGAAGTACGTATCTACGCGCCGGCGCCTGTTGTAGAACAGATGTCTCGCACCCTACCTAACTCCCAGATACAGGCTGTAGCTGGTGCAGAAAGCATCACTCTTGACGGTTTTAATATCAAAACATTTGGTGGTCAGCATGCGTTGATTCATCCGCTCATCCCAATGATTCCTAACGTTGGGTACTTTATCAACGATAACTTATACCACCCCGGTGACAATTTTGTTGTTCCTGATGGAGTCAACGTTAAAACGCTCCTTGTTCCAATCCACGCACCGTGGAATAAAATTGGTGAGGTTATTGACTTTGTGGCTTCAGTACGTGCTCCACGTGCCTACCAGATTCATGATTCTCTCTTAGCAGATTCTGGTCGAACGATGATTGGCACACACACGAAGAACTTTGCTGCACGGTATGGAACAGAATTTTCGTTACTTGAACCCAAAGAGAGCGTAGAAATCTCCTAAAGTTTTGACGAACTGCTCAAAGAAAGGCAGAACACCTGATGACCACCATCTTTACAAAAATTATGACCGGCGAACTACCTGGACACATCGTCTATGAAGATGACCAATGCGCAGCATTTTTGACGATTGAACCAGTGAACTCTGGACATACGCTTGTCGTTCCTCGAGAAGAAATAGACCATTGGGTCGACTTGCCCGATGGTTTACGTAACCACCTTTTTGCTGTGGCACAGAAAATTGCACAAGCTCAACGTACAGTATTTGACTCAGAACGTAGCGCCTTGATGATTGCTGGTTTTGAAGTTCCGCATACTCACTTTCACGTGTACCCTGCCAATAGCATGGCAGACTTCTCGCCCGAAGCTATCCAACGTGACGTTCCGCCAGAAGAACTAGCACAACATGCACAGTCCTTACGTGAGGCCTTAGCAGAATAACTCGCGTCCATATGCTGTGGGGTGTGGGTAAAACTAGTGTCAGTTTTACCCACACCCCACAGCATTGAACAGCACGAACCGGTACAACCGTAGATGAGCTAGTTTCGAGAGGATTTTTCTAACGCTTCACGTAAAGCTTTTTTGATACGTTTTTCGGAGACCGTATATGCTGTGCCCAAATTTTGTGCAAAGAAACTGATGCGTAGCTCTTCGGTCATCCAGCCAACATCTTTTAACTCTTGGGTAACGTGCGTACCAGCTGGTAAAGATTTAACTGCCTCATCATAGGCATCTTCGAGTTCTTGTACAATGAGCATCTGCTGATGATCTCGATGTAGCTGAGACCCTAACTTTTCAAGACGGCGTGAAATACCTTGAAGATAGCGCGGAATATGCGCTAAATGCTGATACCCCGTTTGAGCGACAAACCCCGGGTAAACAAGATTCTCCTGCTGAGATTTCATATCGCTCACAGCATGGATGACCGATAAAGAGGTAGCCTTCTTTAACATTTTCTGTACAGCAGCAGACTCACGAAGAATATCTGCAACAAGCTTCGTAACCTCAAAGACAGTATCTATTAAATCGGCTCGTACACGATCATAAAGTATCTGATACTCAGCTTTCGTCCATGGTGGGTTTTCTGGGGTGAGATGATCGATAGCAGCTGCTAAACAATCTTGAACCAACTGATCTACCGAACCATGCGGATTCTGGGTAAAAATCAGTTTCTCCTGATGCGAAAGATGATCGCTAACATAACGAACTACCGACGGTAACTCAAGACTTAGAAGCCGTATGACCGCTTGACGTTGTGAGGAGCAGGCCTCCACCTCCTGCGAAAAAATCTGCAAACCAACGCTCTTTTGCTGATCGGTAAGAGCCGGATACCCCGTAACCTGTTGGGTTGCAATAGTGCGAGTTATTGTTCGCGGAAAATCTTCTTCTGGCCAGTGCAACAGACCTGAACGTTCACGAACTGAACTATCAGAAGCTGTCGAATCTCCTTGGCTCGCAGCGCCAGCTTTCTTCTGTGGTGATGGTTTGGGCGCTGAAGACTGTGCAACCGTATGAGCCGTTTTGCCTAGAGCAGTAAGTGCCGCAATATCCTCAACACTAGCTCCTAATGACTGGGCTAACGCGTTTCGTACCTGTTCATGAAGAGAGCTTTGCAAAGCAAGAAGATCTTTTCCTTCTCCTACGATAACGTTCTGATGATTACGCACCTGGAACGTGAAACGTAGATGTTCAGGTATCTTCTTCTGATCAAAGTCTTCGGGCTGCACCGGCACTGAACGCAACTGTTTAAGACACCGCGCCACGGACTGGTCAAAAACATCTTCTATCGGAGAAAATTCTTCGTCTAAAAGTTTTATGACCTGGCGAGCAACGTCTGGTGCTGGAACAAAATTCTTGCGAATCTGTTTTGGTAATGAACGAATTAATGCTGTGACGAGTTCTTCACGAAGACCGGGAATAAGCCATTGGAAAGGTTCTGGGCTGAGCTGGTTCAAAAAGAGTAACGGTATCTGCACCGCAATACCATCAGTATGCGCAGATGATGCTGTATCGACGGGGTGAGGGGCGTACTCATATCGTAAATCGAGGTGTAGCTCACCACCGTCTGTGGTGACGGTCCATGTTCGGGGGAACTGGCTTTCATCGTAATCGGCTGCTTCTTGATCGATGAGGTGGTCAGTCGAAAAATCGAGAAGATGTTCGTTGCGAGTACGTTCTTCTTTCCACCACCGATCAAAATGTCGTGCTGAGACCACATGGGCAGGAATACGCTGATTGTAGAAATCAAAGAGAGCTTGGTCATCGACACGTAAATCTCGTCGTCGAAGACGCGTCTCTAACTCTTCAATATCGGCTAAAGCGCGCTGATTACGTTTGAAGAAACGATGTCGTGTCTTCCAGCCACCTTCAACAAGTGCTGAGCGAATAAATATCTCGCGACATAACTCTGGATCAATACGAGAGTACTGAACTTTACGGTCAGCAATAATAGGCAACCCCAGTAATGTTACTTTCTCGTGAGCGAGGACGGCACCAGCAGCAGCCGACCAATGAGGGTCATCATATTGTCGTTTAACGAGGTGCGAGCCGACTTCTTCCACCCATTCTGGGGATATTTTGGCGTTGGTTCGAGCCCATAGTTTTGATGTTTCTACAAGTTCTGCACCAACCACCCATTCTGGTTTTTTTGAGAATAGTGACGAAGCAGGGAAAATATGGAAACGTGTTCCTCTGACTCCACGATATTCTCCGCGTGTGCGCTCATCTTTTAACCCGATATGAGAGAGCAAACCCGAAAGAACACTCTTGTGCAAATTCTCTTCATGCGCTGCCGGTTCAATAATGCGCCCAGCGCTAACCTTAATCTTTGCTTCTTGGGCAATATCGCGTAGCTGCGCAAAGAGATCTTGCCATTCTCGAACTCTCAAAAAGTTGATATGTTCGCGGTGACAAAGCTTTCTAAACTGTGATGAGGAAAGTTCTTCTTGCTGCTCATGCAGATACTGCCATAACAATAAGAAACTGGAAAAATCAGAGTTATCGTCGACAAAACGGCGGTGGAAAGTATCTGCTTGTGCGCGTTGTTCGTAGGGACGTTCTCGAGGGTCTTGAATGGTCAACGCAGCAGCAAGAACCATCATCTCTTTAGCACATCCACGTTTTTGAGCTTCAACGATCATACGGCTCAAACGCGGGTCTAAAGGAAGCTTAGACATGGCACGCCCGATAACGGTCAGCGGTGAGGAACCGCGACGTCGGCTATGAGAAGATTTCATACTTAATGCGCCGAGCTCTCTCAATAAGGCGACGCCGTCGTTGATGGCTCGATTCTCAGGTTTCTGCACAAATGGGAAACGCTCAATATCCCCAATGGACTGAACTACACCCATAGCGCTCATATTGAGGATGACGGCGGCGAGGTTCGTGCGTAGAATCTCGGGGTCTGTGAATTCTGGGCGTGAAAGAAAATCCTCTTCAGAGTAGAGACGTATTGCAATACCGGCACTGGTACGGCCACTACGACCAGAACGCTGCCGTGCACTTGCCTGAGAGATTCTTTCAATCGGTAGACGCTGAACTTTGGTGCGTGCTGAGTATCGTGAGATTCTTGCCGTGCCCGTATCAATCACGTAGGTGATACCCGGTACTGTTAGCGATGTCTCTGCTACGTTTGTTGCCAGTACAATACGAGGTTTTGAACCGGTACGGAAAATACGATTTTGCTCTGTTAAAGAGAGCCGAGCATATAACGGTAAAACTTCGTAGCGGGGCAGTTGAGGGGTGTTACGGATAAGCTGTTCAATAGCTTCTTGAGCATCTCGAATCTCTCGTTCTCCGGCGAAAAAGATGAGGATATCCCCGTTCCCTTCACGTGATAGCTCAACGATGCCGTCGAGAATACCGTCGATAGGGTCTCTATCTTCTGTTGCTAGGTCTTCGGAGTCTTCGTCAGGGTGTTCTGCCTCTTCCGATAACGGGCGATACCTGATTTCAACAGGGTAGGTTCTTCCCGAGACTTCGATAATCGGTGGCGCATGAGGGGGTAGCTCGTCGTCGGCGCTGAGTTCTTCTGCACAAAAGTGTCGGCTAAAACGTTCTGGGTCAATAGTTGCCGAGGTGATAATCACCTTCAAATCTGGCCGTTTGGGAAGAATCTGTTTGAGATACCCGAGGATAAAGTCGATGTTAAGGCTACGTTCGTGTGCCTCGTCGATGATGATAACAGAATACTTTGTTAGCAGCTTATCGTGATGTATCTCTGCAAGGAGGATACCGTCAGTCATTAATTTGATGGCAGAAGTATCGCTCACCTGTGAGGTGAAACGTACCTGATAACCGACGGTGTGACCGAGCTCTTCACCTAACTCTTCGGCGATACGCTCTGCTACCGAGCGCGCTGCAATACGTCGTGGTTGGGTATGACCGACCATGCCGTATTCTGCTAATCCCATTTCTAAACAAATTTTAGGTAGCTGAGTTGTTTTACCTGAACCAGTTTCACCAGCAACAATCACAACTTGGTGAGAGCGAATGGCATCGATGATTTCTTGTCGTTGCGTACAAACTGGAAGGTCTGCAGGGTAGGTGATACTTTCTGGTGCAATAACTCGCCGTGGCTTTGGTGGCTGCTTTGCCCCCTGCGATGATGAACGGCGGGAACGCCGTGTATTCTTTGGGGCACCAGATTTACTTGTACCGCGAGATGAACGATGAACGTTCTTGTGTGACTCTTGTGCTGATGAGCTACTCATACGGGTCGGGGCGTGATGAATAGTAGCGGCAAGAGCGCTTAAAGAAGGGGCTTGAGGCGAAGTTTTTTTCTCAGACATGGGTACGCAACTTTAGGTGATGTTCACAGTGGGGCGGTAGAAGCCGTAATGGCTTTGTTCTTTGTAACCTTGATTCTTTGTAACGATGAATCACGTCGAATAGTTTTTGTGGTGGCGAGGTATCTTTGGGGAAGAAAAAAGTGCCCCCGAAAGGATTCGAACCTTCGACACCCAGCTCCGGAAACTGGTGCTCTATCCACTGAGCTACGGGGGCACGGTGCTACATCGTCTACGGACGATGGATGCAACGACTATCCACGATACCAGAAGCACCCGAGGAAGACGATATTTGCGGTGAACAATTTAGGTGCAATATCAACAACACAAAACATCTAAAAGTGGGGAGGAGACGCCGAATCTACGATTTACCCTGTAGAGAAACTTGGCTCACCGATACTTTTAGGTAAACTTATCAGCATGACACCTGAAGAACTCTCAACGGCAATTGCACAAATCCTCTCTAACACCGTTAACGCTGGTGAACTAACCCTCAACGGTGAAGAACAACTTCCCACCGTTAAAGTGGAACGACCAAAGAACCGTGAACACGGCGATTGGGCGACCAATATCGCTCTGCAACTTGCTAAAAAAGTGGGTAAAAATCCTCGAGAAGTTGCACAGATTCTTGCTCAACCCATATCAGATATTTCAGGTGTCGCATCAGTAGACATCGCAGGCCCCGGATTCTTAAACATTGTCCTCGAAGCAGGCGCAGCAGGAGAACTTGCACGCACCATCGTCACAGCTGGAGAAGCCTTCGGACACAACGACACCCTCGCCGGAAAAACCATTAACCTCGAATATGTTTCCGCTAACCCCACTGGACCTATCCATCTCGGTGGTACCCGTTGGGCTGCGGTAGGAGATTCTCTCGCACGTATTCTTGAAGCTCAAGGCGCAAACGTTGTACGAGAATACTACTTCAACGATCACGGTAACCAGATTAACCGTTTCGCACGTTCCCTTCTTGCTTCCGCACGAAACGAACCTGCACCCGAAGACGGTTACGGTGGAAACTACATCTCTGAAATTGCTCAGGACATTCTCAAAACTCACCCTCATGCTCTTGAGAGTGAAGACCCCCAAGAAGTGTTCCGCGCTGAAGGCGTCGAACTCATGTTCTCCCAAATCAAACGCTCTCTGAAAGAGTTTGGTGTGGAATTTGATGTGTTCTTCCACGAGAATTCCCTCTTCGAATCTGGAAAAGTTGATGAGCTCCTCGAAAAGCTCAAAGAATCATCAAACCTGTACTTCGCTGATGGTGCATGGTGGCTCAAATCTACCGATTACGGTGACGATAAAGATCGCGTCGTCATCAAATCTGACGGGAACGCCGCCTATATCGCCGGAGATATCGCCTACTTCCAAGATAAGATTCACCGTGCACAAAACCCCGCAGACATCGCCATTTACATGCTTGGTGCAGACCATCACGGGTACACTGCACGTCTTAAAGCTGCTGCCGCCGCACTTGGCGATGATCCACGTCGCGTCGAAGTGATGATTGGTCAGCTCGTCAATCTCGTCAAAGATGGAAAACCTGTACGTATGTCTAAACGTGCCGGAACCATCGTCACCCTTGAAGACCTCGTCGAAGCAGTTGGAGTAGACGCCGCACGCTACACACTGACACGCTACTCTGTGGATTCAAATATTGATATTGACCTTGATCTGCTCACCAAGCAGAGTAACGAAAACCCCGTATTCTACGTTCAATACGCACACGCTCGTACCTGCGCTGTCGCACGTAACGCAGAACTTGCCGGGGTAAACACCGACCTCTTTGACCCGCAAGCGCTTGACTCTGAACTCGACGCTCAGCTCCTTGGTGTGCTCGGAGAATACGCTAACACCGTCAAAGAAGCAGCGCTCTTCCGTGAACCTCACCGTGTAGCACGTTACGCCGAAACATTGGCTGGAACATACCACCGCTGGTACGGTGCTTCACGTGTCGCACCACGTGGTGACGAAGAAATTACCGCCGTACATAGCAGTCGCTTGCTCCTTAACAACGCCACCGCACAGGTGCTTCACAACGCGCTATACCTGCTGGGTGTAACCGCACCAGAAAGAATGTAACGTGAGCGACCAAACACCTCTCTACGTGCCGTCGTGGCTACAAATGCCCGAACACCCAGAAGTTCTTGAACCTACCATTTGGGAGCAAAACTTTTCACGGGCAGAATCTGGCGAACTACTCGTCGACGGAACACCGGTTGAACAGCTGCGTGAACGTTTTGGCACTCCACAATACGTTTTTTCGGAGTCTGTTTTTCGTCGGCGCGCTCGCACCTTTAGAGTTGCTTTTGAGCAAGCTTTTGAAGCAGTCGGGGCGCCGGTATCTATCTACTATGCTGGTAAGTCTTTTCTGTGTAGCGCTGTTGCTCACTGGGCAGATGACGAAGGGCTTTACCTTGATACTGCTTCGGGCGGGGAACTCGCTTTAGCTATCCGTGCCGGTGTGCCGGCACATAAAGTTGCTTTACACGGTAATAACAAGTCTGACGCTGAGATTCGTCGTGCTTTAGAGTACGGTGTTGGTCGTATCGTCGCTGATTCTGTGCCTGAAGTTCAGCAGATTGCTCGGATTGCTGAGTCGATGGGTATTATTGCGCCGGTACTTTTACGTTTGACCCCTGGTGTTCATGCCTCAACTCATGATTTCATTGCAACCGCACACGAAGATCAAAAATTTGGTCAGTCGTTGGTGTCTGGGACAGCTGAACTGAGCGGGTTAGATTCGCAGACGTTAACCAGTTTGGGTATCGGTCAAGAAGATTCTTATGCCACGGTTGCAGCGGTGTTAGCTCATCAAAGCCAACACCTTGATTTTCGTGGTGTGCATTGCCATATTGGGTCGCAAATTTTTGAGGCAGATGGTTTTATCGCTGCTGCCACAAAGGTGCTTGAATATATGCAATATCTGAATCAGCGCCTAGGTATCAACCTTGCTGAGCTTGACTTAGGTGGCGGTTACGGTATTGGGTACACCTGCTCAGATACTCCGCGTGAAGCTGAACATATTGCTCAAGAACTAGCAGATTCTATTGCGCAAACGTGTGAGCGTCTGTCGATGCCTATTCCTCATATGAGTTTTGAACCGGGACGTTCTATTTCTGGTCCTTCTGGAATGACTTTATACACGGTAGGAACGGTCAAAGACGTTGCTGTTGAAGACGAGAATGGTCAGACGCGTGTCCGCCGGTATGTGTCGGTAGACGGTGGTATGAGTGATAACGCTCGTCCAGTCTTGTATGAAGCAGACTATACGGCAGTTTTAGCGAATCGTGCTCCCACGGGGGAGCAGGTGCTTTCTCGTGTGGTCGGTAAGCATTGCGAATCGGGAGATGTCGTGGTGCGTTATGTTTATCTTCCACAAGATATCCGTGCCGGCGACATGTTGGCTGTTCCGGCAACTGGCGCGTATTGCTATGCGTTGAGCTCAAACTACAACTATTTGACGCGTCCGCCGGTGGTTTCTACAGCGACTGATCGAGAGCCATCTGTGATTGTTCGCGGTCAAAGCGAAGATGAGATGCTCTCTTATGATGTAGAAATAACACAATAGTTGATGTTGATTCATATAACGACATAAAAGAACGCACTGCCGTAACGCTTGGATATCTCTAAGCTAAGGCGTGCGTTCTTTTGTAGAACCTGCAAAAATAACGATAGTTGATGAGCGCTTCTCTCCTGTGATGGGGAAGGAGACGATACACCCCTTATCCATAGAAAGATTGGTGAGTTGTACCCGATGAAAAAGATTAAGGTAGCCCTTTTAGGAGCGGGTACTGTTGGTTCTCAAGTTGCTCGTATTCTTTTAGAGGACGCTGTTTCCTTAGGACAGCGTATCGGTGCTGATATTGAGCTTATTGGTATTGCTGTACGTGATGTAACGAGTTCTCGTGATTGGAATGCTCCTGCATCGTTGTATACAACTGATGCGGAATCATTGATTGACGCTGCGGATGTTGTGATTGAGCTTACCGGCGGTATTGAGCCGGCGCGTACTCGTATTCTTCGTGCTCTTAACGCTGGTAAGTCTGTGGTCTCTGGTAATAAGGCTTTATTGGCGCAGCATGGTGCTGAGCTTCAAGCGGCAGCGAAGGCTAGCGGTGCTCAGCTTTCGTATGAGGCAGCTGTTGCTGGTGCTATCCCTATTCTGCGTCCGTTACGTGATTCTCTTGCGGGGGATCAGATTCAACGTGTTTTGGGCATCATGAATGGGACGACTAACTACATTCTTGACCAGATGGATACCACTGGGGCGCAATTTTCTGATGCTTTAGCGCAGGCACAAGAGCTTGGTTATGCAGAGGCTGATCCGACGGCTGATGTTGAAGGTCTTGATGCTGCTGCTAAGGCTGCAATTGTGGCGTCGTTGGCATTTCATTCTGAGTTTACGCTGGCAGATGTACATTGTGAGGGTATTAGTGCTATCAGTGCGGAGGACGTTCAGGCTGCCGCATTAGATGGGTATGTTATTAAACTTTTGGCTATTTGTGAGCGTCAAGGTGAGGGGATTAATATTCGTGTTAGTCCTACGCTTGTTCCGCGTGAGCATCCTTTAGCGTCTGTGCATGATGCGTATAATGCGGTGTTTGTTCAGGCTCGTGACGCCGGTGAGCTGATGTTTTATGGGCCTGGTGCAGGCGGTGCTCCGACTGCCTCTGCCGTGTTAGGTGATTTTGTGTCGTTAGCGCGACGTATGGTTCTTGGTGGTGCTGGCGTTCCAGAATCTACCTATGCTGGTTTGTGTGCTGTTGGTATGGACGAAGTGGTGACTCGTTTCGCTATTGGTTTGCGGGTTGAAGATAAGCTCGGTGTTCTGGCTAATGTTTCGCGTATTTTTGCTGAGCATGGGGTTTCGTTGCAGGCTGTGCGTCAGGTGAAAGATCGTTCGGGGGATTCTGCGGTGATTCGTTTGGTTACTCACCGTGCAAGTGATATTTCGGTACGCCGGACGATGGCTGTTGTGGATTCTCTTGAGAGTGTTCGCGAGATTATTTCTGTTGTGGCGGTAGAAGGGGAGTAATTTTTCCTTGTGTGCTGTTGTGTTTGTGGAGAAAGTGTGACTTCTATGCCTGTTTCTTCTGGTATTTCACGTGGTTTCGTGGCGGATTATATTCCGGTGGGTCGGCGCGTTAGTGTTCGTGTTCCTGCTACGAGCGCTAACTTGGGGCCGGGCTATGACTCGTTGGGTGTGGCATTGTGTCATTACGATGAGTTGGAGGTGACTCGCATTTCTGAGGGCTTAGAATTTGATATTTGTGGTGCTGGTTCTCAGAGTGTGCCTCGTGATAGTTCTCATCTAGTGGTTCGTGCGATGATGAGGCTGTGGGAGGCTGTCGGTTTAGAGGGGTTGCCTGGTCTTCATCTTCGGGCGAAGAATAATATTCCTCATTCTCGAGGTTTGGGATCTTCTGCTGCTGCCATTGTTTCTGGTGTGTATGCGGCTAATGCGTTGTTGCCTGAGTCTTTGCGTAAGGGTGCTGCCGAACTTTTGACGATTTGTTCGGATATGGAGGGGCACCCCGATAATGTTGCTCCTTGTTTAGAGGGTAATTTTGCGTTGTCGTATGGTGAGTTGGGGCAGTGGCATACGTTGAATGTTGCTGTGCATGAAGAAATTTTTCCGGTGGTTGCGATTCCAGAGTATGAGGTGTCTACTGCTAGTGTTCGGGCGTTGATTCCGGAGGTTGTGAGCCATCGTGATGCTGCGGTAAATTCTGCGCGTACGGGGTTATTGACTCAATCTTTGCATGCTTATCCGGAGCATCTTTTTGCGGCGACCGAGGATTTGTTGCATCAGCAGTATCGTGCTGATGCGATGCGTCCGTCGTATGAACTGGTGTGTTTTTTGCGTGAGCGTGGGTACTGTGCGGTGATTTCTGGTGCTGGGCCGACGGTGATGGTTTTGGGCCGTTCGATGTCGGAGCGTAGTGAGGTGATGGATGCTATTGCTGAGGGCCTTGAGCGTTCTGATATTGGCGAATATGGGTCAGAAAAGCTTTTTTGGCGTGTATTACCTGTAGATATTGATCGAGAAGGTGCTATAGTTACTGGAGAAGAAACCGTTATCTGACCTCTTATGGTGAAGAAAAATGGTGTTTCTTTGACACAAGGCGGGATAGCTAAGAAGCAGCTATTTCGTGTTTTATGTTGTAAAGTGCTGATATTTTGTAATGGAAGACTTTACGATTCGTATGCGTTTTCAAGCATGTGCATAGCCGTGCGCTTGGACGTCTAACTTTCACATGACATTCTCTTGAGAAACTCTTTTCCTTGTTTTCTTGGAATATTGTGTCTGCCCTATCACCAACTTTTTCGATGTCGGTGTGTGGTGTGTGCGGATGCATGTGGGTTAACTATTCACTGGGCTATCTGATGTCTGGTGTGGCACTTATTCTGTTGTGCCGATCATTACCGAATCTTATTTCGAATATCGAGGGGGAAGGAACCTTCTTGGCTGAAACTACCGACCGTACCGCTGGTGCGGAGGAAACTAAATCGCCGTCTTTGAGCACTCTCAAACTTACTCAGCTTCAATCTCTAGCAGTACAGCTAGGTATTACGGGTGCACGACGTATGCGTAAATCTAATCTTGTTGAAGCTATTTCTAACCATCAGCGTGGTGGTGCAATGGCTGAGCGCGAAGAGCAAAGTGCTGAATCTCAGGAGCAGAAACCTGCTAAAGCTCAAAAAACTACTCGTAAGCGTACCGTCCGTGGTGCAAAGAAGGTTGAGGAATCTTCTGCTGCTGAGGTAGAGACTTCTAGCGAAGCGGGTGAAGCAGATTCTGCTCAGCCGTCAAAGAGCGAGAAGAGCGAAAAGAAAACTACACGTCGTCGTTCTTCCCGTAACGCTCAGGAAAAGAACCTTTCACAGTCTTCTGAAGAATCTTCAGCTCAGGAGCAAGAGAACGGGGAAGCGGGGGAATCTGAGAAGACTACTCGCCGTACTCGTACTCGTACTGATCGTCGCCGTAAGGGTTCTGAGCAGAAGCATGATGAGAAGAAGAATGTTTCTTCTGAAGAGGTAGAGAATACTTCTGCTGAGGATGTTTCTGTTGCCGATGAGAGTTCAGAACGTTTTGAGGATGATGAGCGTCCTCAGCGTAAGCGTACTCGTAATCGTCATGACCGTAACGACCGTGACCGTGAGCGTGGAGACCGTAACGACCGCGACCGTGAGCGTGGAGACCGTGACCGTAACGACCGCGGCGAGCGCGAAAATTCACATGGTCCTGATGAAGACCGCCGTGGACGCAACCGAAACAACCGACGCGAACGCCAAAACGAACGTCGCAACCGAAACAACCGACGCCATCACAATGATTACGACGAACCAGAAATCAGCGAAGACGATGTACTCGTTCCTGTCGCCGGTATCTTAGACGTCCTCGAAAACTATGCGTTTGTCCGTACCTCCGGATACCTCCCCGGACCTTCCGACGTCTACGTCTCTTTGAACCAAGTCAAACGATACGGGTTACGTAAAGGCGATGCTATCGTCGGTGCTATCCGCGCTCCTCGTGAAAACGATAAGCACAACAACCGTCAAAAGTTTAACGCGCTACTACAGCTGACCTCTATCAACGGTCTTGACCCTGAAACTTCAAAGAACCGTCGTGACTTTAGCAAACTTACCCCGCTATACCCTCAAGAACGTCTACGTCTTGAAACCGATGCGAAGAAACTGGGCACCCGTGTGGTTGACCTCATCGCACCGATTGGTAAAGGCCAGCGTGGATTGATTGTCTCACCTCCTAAAGCAGGTAAGACTCTCATGCTTCAGTCCATCGCTAATGCGATTACGACTAATAACCCTGAAGTTCACTTGATGATGGTACTTGTTGATGAACGTCCTGAAGAGGTCACCGACATGCAGCGCACTGTCAAGGGTGAAGTGATTGCTTCGACCTTTGACCGTCCCGCAGACGACCACACAACCGTTGCTGAACTCGCTATTGAACGCGCAAAGCGCCTTGTTGAACAGGGTCTGGATGTTGTCGTTCTACTTGACTCGATGACTCGTTTGGGACGTGCCTACAACCTTTCAGCGCCGACTTCTGGTCGTATCCTCTCTGGTGGTGTAGACTCTGCGGCACTGTACCCACCTAAGAAATTCTTCGGTGCAGCACGCAACATTGAAGAAGGCGGCTCCTTGACCATTCTTGCCACCGCATTGGTTGAGACTGGTTCTAAGATGGATGAGGTCATCTTCGAAGAGTTCAAAGGCACTGGCAACATGGAATTGCGTCTATCTCGTCAGCTGGCAGATAAGCGAATTTTCCCTGCGGTGGATGTTACCTCTTCGGGTACTCGCCGTGAAGAGAATCTTCTTTCACCAGAAGAAATTAAGATTATGTGGCGTTTGCGTCGTGTTCTTGCTGGTCTGGAACAAGAGCAGGCTCTTGGCGTACTCACCTCAAAGCTACGCGAAACCCAATCAAATGTTGAGTTCCTTTTGACCGTTCAAAAGTCCGGTTTGGGAACGAATACAGGAGACTAGAGATAGTTGGTGTGTGCCGTCTTTGGATGAGACGGCACACACGTATCATATCGACCACTATTATTTGCACTAAAAGTCGAGGGATGGACGCTCTCGCGAATAGTAAAGAAGGCATATTTTGTACGAAATTCAGTCTCTGCTTGATGAGCATGCTGATCTTCAGAAACAACTAGCAGACCCAGCAGTTCACGCAGATCAGGGTAAAGCCCGTAAACTGGGGCGACGCTATTCTGAGTTGAACGGTATCGTTGAGGCTTATCATCGTGTCAACACTTTGACTGAAGACTTGCAAGCAGCTCAAGAAATGGCTTCCGAAGACCCAGACTTCGCTGAAGAAGTCCCTGTTCTACAACAACAACTTGACGAGGCCTCCGAAAAATTACACCGTCTTCTCATTCCTCGTGACCCTGACGATGGACGTAACGTCATCCTTGAAGTCAAAGGCGGAGAAGGCGGAGACGAAGCAAGTCTTTTCGCTGCAGACTTGTTACGCATGTATTCTCGTTATGCTGAGTCTAAGGGCTGGAAGACCGAGATTATTTCTTCGACAAGCACCGACGTCGGCGGTTATAAAGATGTTCAGGTTGCTATTAAAGGGCAGTCAACAGACCCTGCAGAGGGTGTTTGGGCGCATCTCAAGTACGAAGGCGGTGTGCACCGTGTTCAGCGTGTTCCCGCTACTGAGTCTCAAGGACGTATTCACACTTCAGCTGCCGGTGTTTTGGTGTTCCCTGAAGTGGATGAGCCTGAAGAAATTGAGATTAACCAGAATGATTTGAAGATTGACGTGTATCGTTCTTCTGGTCCTGGTGGTCAGTCAGTGAACACAACAGACTCTGCTGTGCGTATTACTCACTTGCCTACTGGCATTGTGGTAGCTATGCAGAATGAGAAGTCTCAGATTCAAAACCGTGAAGCGGCGATGCGTGTGTTGCGTGCTCGTCTTCTGGCATGGCAGCAAGAACAGATTGATGCTGAGAATGCTGAAAAGCGTCATTCTCAGGTGCGTACCATGGATCGTTCTGAACGTATCCGCACCTATAACTTCCCTGAGAACCGTATTGCTGATCACCGTACTGGATATAAGTCCTATAACCTTGATGCGGTACTTAACGGAGACCTCGAAGCGATCGTTCAGTCTGCTATTGCCATGGATGAAGCGGCTCGTTTGGAGCAGTTAGGTCAGGAAGAGAACTAGATTTTTGAGTTCAGAGTTTATGCTTATGCCCGATGAGGAGCTTGATTCCGCTCTTCGTCGGGCATCGGCGCACTTAGCAGAAGCTGGAATTGATCAGGCTGAGGTTGATGCTCAGCTACTTGTAGCGCATCTTCTTGAACAAGAAACCGGAGAGGTTATTTCTCGCGGGAGAGTTCAAGCCTTAGCGTTAGTGGATGCGCCTGTTCCTGCCGGATACGAGAAACTGGTGTCTTTACGGGCTGAGCGGATTCCGCTACAGCATCTTACCGGTGTTGCGTATTTCCGTTCTCTTAAATTGTCTGTTGGGCCTGGTGTTTTTATTCCTCGTCCTGAAACAGAACTTCTTGTCGAACACGCTTTAGGGCGTGTGGATAGGTTACGTTCTGTTATAGATTCTCCTATCCGTATTCTTGATTTGTGTACTGGTTCTGGTGCTATTGCGGCGGCTTTGGCAACAGAACGACCTCATGTAGAGGTGACAGCTGTTGAGCTGAGCGATTTGGCGTATGCTTGGGCAGAGCGTAATCTTCAAGGAACGGGCGTTCGCTTGGTGCAAGCTGATGCCAGAGATGCTCTCGAGGGAGAAGAGGGGAGTTACGATATTGTTGTGAGTAATCCTCCGTATATCCCTGAGAACGCTATTCCGTGTGATGTGGAAGTCCGTGAACACGACCCTCATATGGCGCTTTATGGTGGTAGTGAGGATGGTATGAGAATTCCGCGGGCTATTGCCTCTCGGGCTTTTGAACTTCTGAAGCCTGGTGGGTATTGCATCATGGAGCATGCTCAGACTCAGCGTGAGGTGATGGTTGAGACTTTTGAGTCTTTAGGGTTCAATGCTATTGAATCTATTGACGATTTAGCCTCTCGTGCACGACATACTGCCGGTGAGAAACCGAATTATTCGCAGAATAATTAAGAGAATATCCGTAGAGTTCTTTGAGAACATGAGAGAATAAACCACGTGAAAGCTACCCTGTATTCAACCGATACTGAACAGAACCGTACTGAGGCGCTTGCTGCTGCTCAGAAAGCTATTAAAGAGAAGAAAACGATTGTTCTTCCTACCGATACCGTGTATGGCATCGGCGCTGATGCGTTTTCTCCTGAAGCGGTTACTAAGTTACTCTCTGCTAAGGGGCGTTCACGGCGTATGCCTCCGCCGGTGTTGATTTATAGTTCTTCTGTTTTACCCGGTCTTGCTGATGAGCTCTCTGCTGATGCTTCTGCTTTGGCAGAAGCGTTTTGGCCCGGTGCACTCACCATTATTTGTTACTCTCAGCCGTCTTTGAACTGGGATTTGGGGGATACTCAAGGAACTGTCGCTCTTCGTGTTCCTGACGATGAGGTTGCTATTGATGTGCTTCGTTTAACGGGCCCGTTAGCGGTGTCTTCTGCGAATAAGACAGGTCGTCCTGCCGCGGTGGACGCGCAAGAAGCTTTAGACCAGTTAGGTGATGATGTTGAGCTAATTCTTGATGCTGGTTCTCGTGCTCTTGACGGTGAGGGTGCTGAGCATACTGTTCCGGTGGCTTCTACTATTGTGGATTGCACGGGGGAGCAGGCTGTTGTTGTTCGTGAGGGTGCTATTTCTCTTGATGCTTTACGTGAAGTTGTTCCGGAGATTGTCACGAAAGCTGAGTTAGAGTCTCGTAGCCAGTTGAAAGATCCTCAAGAGAATCATGATGAATTCTCTGAACTTGATGATGACTTTTTAGAGCCTGATGAGTCGTCGGATACTCCTAGTTATCGTCAAGCACCGGTGCCGGCTTCGGGTAGTTTACATGAACGTCTTGTTTCGGAGTCTTCACCGGTATCTGGTATTGATCAGCGTCGTTCTTTGGCTCAGCCGGTGCGTTCTGTCCGTCAGCCGTTAGATATAACTGTGACGAAGCCGTTGAGTACTGCTCAGGCTCATTCGTTGGTGTTTGACGGTGCTGAAGATGAGAGTTCAGCGAATTAATGTGTTCTCCTCATAAAAATATGGGGTGCTTCTCACGTTGGTGAGGAGCACCCCATATTTTTGTGGTTTTATGATGTTGAAGAGGAACGGTATTTTCGGTCCTTTTTACGCCCGAGGGCAAGATGAGCGCTTCTGAGGACTTCTTGGATTCTTGGTTCTGGAATGAGCCCATGATGACGTGCCCAAGAGTCATCTATTCTTTGTCCGAACCACATGACTTCTACACGGCGTACAGTGCCTTGAAAACGGTCGTCTAAAAGGCGTGAGAAAGCGTAGCCGCTTCTAATGATGCCTTGGCATAGTTGATGAGGTAGGGTGAATGGGCGTCGTCGACCAGCATCAATGAGAACGGAGGAGCAGGTGCTTCCTTCCCACGGCTGAACAACGATTGCTGGTAGTCGTTGAGGGAATTGACCGACCATGGACACGAATTCTGCTAATGCGTAGGATGATGAAACAGGTGAGGATTGCTGACCTGTTCCGGCAACGGAGCCGAGGAATGAAGACGCAATTTTTGCAAAGGATTCTGTGGTTTTACGTCCTGAGCCTTGCACACTGGTTGCACGGATAATACATATTTCTGGTGTGCGAGCGTGTTGTTGTGATTCTTCTAAGAGCATGAGGAGTACTTTTTCTCCGAGTGCTTTTGAGAAAGAATATGCTGAGAAGGGTGAGGTTTTGATTTCGTTGTTGAGTACAGGGGAGGAGCCTTGTACTGCGGCAGATGACATGTGAAGTATTCTTTTGACGCCGGTACGTTGGGCTGCAATAGCGATAACTGCTGGTAGCAGGGCGTTGGCTCCGATGAGAGGTGCTAACTCTTGTTGGTGTGGGGCAGCTAATCCTGATGCGTTAATGACGACGTCTGCTCCAGCAAAAGAATCAGCCAGAGAGTTGATGATTCCTTCGAGCCTATAGGCTTCTTTGATGAGTGCTTGCGGATTTGTCTGTGATGTTGCAAGACGAGGAGCTTCGATAGGGTCGCTGTCGATGCCGTCTGCTTGTAGACGTGCAATAATGGACGACCCGACGAATCCGCTTGCTCCAATAACTTTCCAGCTTGCCTCAGCCACAATGTCCCCTTTCTAGACCCGTCGATGAGGTTAATGACGGGCTGATATACCTAACATAATCATAAGTGGTGCAAAATCACTAACAGACACAGCAACCTTTTAGGTATCTTATGGGTGATAAAAGGGGTATCACCGTCTGATGTTCAGTAAACTAGCTAGAGTTGTTCAATACTGATAAGTAGAGGGCATCGACGATTTGAGCTCTTAGCAGGTGCTTAGAGTTGTATGAATCCTAGAAAGGTTATGGTCTAGAGGTAATGTCGCATCTTCATATCTCCCAACGAGTACCTAACTCAGCGACGAGTTCTCAGGACCATATTGTAGCGGTCGTTGTGACCTATAACAGGTTGGATCTTCTGCGTATGACCATGGAGGGAATACGACAGGGTGCTTGCCGTCCTGATTGTGTTGTGGTGGTAAATAATGATTCTACTGATGGGACGGCTGCATATTTAGATGACCTTGAATATGACATTCCTTTAGATATTATTCATTTATCTAAAAATACTGGTGGCGCTGGTGGCTTTGCTGTTGGTATTGATCGTGCGTTGTTTACTCATCAGGCAGATTTGGTGTGGGTGATGGACGACGATACTCAGCCTTTAGAAAATACTCTTTTAGCCAGTTATCGTGCGTGGCGTGATTATTCGGTGATTCGTTCGGAACGCCCTGCTTTTGTTGCTTCTCGTGTGGTGTGGAAGAACGGTCTTGACCATCCGATGAATACGATGCGTACCATGTTTGGGGCTACTCGTCGTCAACATCAGTTGGCGCAAAAAGTGGGTGGGCGCCCCATTCGTTCTGGCTCTTTTGTGTCGTTGCTCATGGACGCTGCTGTGATGCGTCGTGTGGGGTTGCCTTGGGCTGATTTTTTCATCTGGAATGATGATTTTGAGTATTCTACGCGTTTGGCTCATCATCGGCATGCTATTGCTGTGGCTGATTCTGTGGTGGTTCACCATACTAAGACTTTCGGCACAACAGATGCTGACCCCGGGAAACGTTTTTATAATGATGTGCGTAATAAGATATGGGTGTTTACACGTTGTCGTACGCTCACTCCTTTAGAAAAAGTGCTGTACAGCGGTTCTACGGTAAGACTGTGGTGTAGTACTTTATTGCGTACTTCAAAGAAAAAAAAGTACGCCGGCTATTTCTATCATGGTATTAAAAGTTCTTTGAAGCCTTTTCGTTCTAATCAGGACGTGCTTGCTGGGGCGTATGATTTTTCAGATGTTCGTCAGCAGTGTGTGTCGTGTTCTTCGCCTGAGCAGAAGTTTTCGGTGTTGATGAGCACTTATTCTCGTGATGATGCACGTTTCCTTGACCGTGCTATTGCCTCGAATACGGTTGAGCAGAATCGAGCTCCTGATGAGTTTGTTTTGGTCAAAGATGGTGTTCTAACACCTGAGTTAGATGAGGTCATTGAGCGTTGGTGTGCTCGTTCTCGAAAAGGTGAGGTGTGCCCGATTAAGGTGGTTTCGTTACCTCGTAATGCGGGTCTTGCAAATGCTTTGAACGAGGGGCTTAAAGAATGTTCCTATGATGTAGTGGCTCGTGCTGATGCTGACGATATTTCTTTACCGCATCGTTTTGAACGTCAGCTTCCTGAGTTGGTTGGCAAGAATGTTGCGGTGCTTGGTTCGTCGATGTTTGAAGTATCTTTGGATGCTTCTTATATTGAGTCTGAACGGCATGCTGTTCTTGGTTCTGAGCAGATTCGTTCTGCTTTTGCTCATCGAAATCCGATGTTTCATCCTACGGTGATTTTTCGTAAGTCTGCAGTGGAGGCTGTTGGGGGTTATGAGGAAGTCCCTGGAGCTGAGGATTATTGGTTGTGGAGCCGTATGAATGCTGCTGGCTTTGTGTTCCAGAATATTGCTGATTCTTTGGTGAAATATCGTACTGGTGCTGGTGTGTATACCCGTCGTGGTGGTGTGGGTGCTTTTACTAAGGATGTGAAAGTGCAACAGACTCTTTATAACGGCGGTATGATTAACAAGACTGATTTTGTGACGAATTTAGGTGTTCGTCTGGTGTATCGTTTTGTTCCTGTTGGATTACGTAAAAAGGCTTTTCGGTCGTTGATTGGTAGTGGGCAGGTTGATAATAACCTGCGGAAGGAAAAATGTTCATGACGGATATGTCCAGTGATATGGTGCATGATTCTTCTGCACGCCCTGAGCGCGACCATAAACAGCGGTGGATTTATTATCGTATGGCCTTGGACGCTGGTGCTTGGATTGCCGCTTTATTCATTGGGTTCTTCTTGAGGTATGGAAGTTTTGAGCTGATTAACCCATTCGGTTTTTCTGTGGTTACTGCGATAGCTCTAAGTATTCAGCTTGGAGTTGGGTATGCCGTTGGTTTGTACAGTAATCGTTTACCGTATGGTTCTTTTGCAGAGACGAAGCTTCTGGGGTATACCGTTTTATCTGCTGTGGCAGTTATTCAGGCTGTTCTTATTCAGTTTTCGTGGCATATTGGTGTGCCTCGCTCAGCAATATTAATTGTTGCGCCTTTTGCTCTGATTATTATGTCAGTGTTCCGTTATTTTAAGAGGATGCTTCAGGAATATCAGAATCTTTCTCCTGTTGATAAGGCAGTTCCTGTGATTGTGTATGGTGCAGGTTTTCTTGGGCAACAATTAGTGACGAACCTGTTATCGGACCCGAGCTCTCTCTATCATCCTGTTGCACTTGTTGATGATGATCCTTCGTTACGTAATCAGCGTATTCAGGGTGTTCCTATTCGAGGAACCCGTGAAGATCTTCGTCATTTGGTGACGAGGCTTGGCGCATCTGCCGTTATTTGTGCAAAGAAAGAATTGCCGCTGGGGTATCAGACGGTTGCGGAGGAGATGCGAAGTTTGGGTGTGGATTTTTTGCATTATGCTGGAGTGACGGCTGGAGTGAATGGGAATCTCCATTATGAATACCCTTTAATGAGAAATCCTGAGCTTGAAATAGATCGTAGAATTATTGAGGCTGTACGCGGAAAAGTCGATTACAACGTTGAGCGCCAGGATATTTTTCAATATTTACAGGGTAAGCGTGTTCTTGTGACTGGTGCTGGTGGGTCTATTGGATCTGAGTTGTGCCGTCAGATTATGGAGTATGAGCCAGAAAAATTAATCATGCTCGATCGTGATGAGACCTTGCTTTTAGACGCCCTTTATGGAATTAAATATTCTGGTTCTTTAGCTGATGACGGTATCGTGGTTGCTGATATTCGTGACGTTGAGGCTGTGAACAATGCTTTTGAAGAACATCGTCCACATGTGGTTTTTCATGTTGCTGCGTTGAAGCATGTGGCTGCTCTTGAATCGAATCCGAAAGAGGGCTGGAAGACTAACGTTCAAGGAACGCTTAACATTCTTGAAGCTGCATCTAAAGTAGAGGTTGATGTTTTTGTGAATATCTCTACTGATAAAGCTGCTGACCCGAAGAGTGCTTTGGGGCAGTCCAAACGCACCGCTGAAAGACTGTGTAGCTGGTACGGGCAAACTACTGGAAAAAAATATGTTTCCGTTCGTTTCGGTAACGTTTTTGGTTCCAGAGGTTCTGTTAAACCGCTATTTATCAAGCAGATTCGCAATAATAAACCGTTAACGGTGACAGATGCTAAAGCTACCCGTTTTTTCATGTTGGTTGATGACGCCTGTGCATTGGTCCTTCTTGCTGGTGCCTTGGGCAATAGTGGCGAAGTTCTCGTTCTGGATATGGGACAGGCTGTTCCTATCGAGAAAATTGCTCGGCAAATACTTGAGGTGTATAAGTGCCCTGACCTTGATATTCAATACACCGGATTACGGGATGGCGAAAAGTTAGAGGAAGTTCTTTTCAGCAAAGAAGAGAAAAACGTTTCGAATGAGAAGAATAAACATATTTCTCATGCTCATGTTCCGCCGTTTGCACCAGCAGATTTAGACTATGAGCAGTGGTGTCAAAACTATATTAATCACCGTGGGTATGGGCGAAAATAGGATGACCTGCTATCCTCTCGTGTCTTTTCAGAATGGGGTGTTGTCGTGGAAAACATTATGATGTGGGTTCCTGCCTTCGTTGCTTTTATGGTGAGTCTTTTCTTGCCACGGGCAATTATTCCTTTGCTGAAAAAATGGAACATGGTGGATATTCCAACTGAACGTTCTTCGCATCACCGTCAGACGTTGAGGGGGATGGGTATTGCCGCTGCTGCTGGCACTTGTATCGCTTATATTCTCGCGATTGTTTTCGGCATGATTTCTATTGACCGTTCTGTTGCGCTTTCTGTTTTGGTGGGAATGCTTGGCTCAGTAATTCTTGGTTGGCTCGAAGATTATCGAGGCGTTCCTATTCTTTGGCGTTTTGGTATTCAACTTGCTATCGGCGTGGTCGTGACATCTTTGCTGACCTATTCTTTGCATACATCGTGGGTGTGGGTTCCTCTAGCGGTTTTGGCCATTGCCGCTTATATCAACGTTGCAAACTTTATGGACGGCTTGAACGGTATTTCTGGGTTGCACGGTTTTATTGTTGGCGGATTTTATGCTTATGCCGGTTGGGTGAATGATCTCAATTGGTTATTTATTGGTGGCTCTGCTTTATCACTGGCGTATTTAGCATTTTTACCGTGGAATCTTAGAAGTGTTAATAATGTTTTCTTGGGGGATTCTGGTTCTTACTTTTTAGGTGGTTCTATTGCGTCAATGGCTGTTGGCGCTTTTCTCTCTGGAGTGTATTTAGAGTATTTGTTATCTCCTGTTTTGGTGTATTTGGCGGATACGGGTGTGACTCTTTGGCTGCGTATCTATCGTAAAGAGAAGTGGTATTGTCCGCATCGCCAACATGCTTATCAGCGTTTGACCGATGTTGGTTTATCCCATATCCAAAGTGCTTTAGTGGTTTCGTTGTTGACTATTTTTATTTCGGTTCTTGCTATTGTGACGTTGCCGTATGAAACTCAGGAAGCTATTTGGGCCGGTTTACTGACTTTTGTGTTGCTTGGTATGTATTTGTATTCTCCTCAGCTGGTGAAGAAATTTAAAAAAGATAGCCTTGAAAAGAGTCAGGGGCAAGGGTCTGTTGATGGGCAGTAATAGCTCTGTCTGGAAAAACATTTTCTTTTCGGTGAGTAAAATTGTTATTCCAGTAACGATCACAGGTATTATGGTGGGAGCACTTATTCAAGGGCGCTGGGGTTTTCTAGCTTTCTTGGTAGGTAGTCTCATCGTTCAGATATGGTTTAGCATAGATGTTCTTGTTGCTCATCGTGCTGAGCGTGTTTCGATGGCAAATGTGGCACGCCAAATGGTGGTGTGCTACGTCATTAAAGTAATGATTGGTGCAATGTTGCTACTGATTGTTCCTTTGCCACAAGCGATGACGAATGGTTGGATGCTATCTGGCGCTTTGATTACTACATTGGTGTGGTTAGTGATGACAATGAAGAGCATTATGGCAATGCGTATCTTGTATTTTGCTGATCATGATTAAGGTAGATAGTCAGAATAAGTGTGAAGGAAATAAAAAGTGAGTAAAGCGCAGAATCCTTGGTGGCGTGGCGATAAAAAGCTTCGTACTACGGGAGAGCTTGTTGCAGGTGGCGGAATTGCTGGGGCAATCATGACTTTGCTCTATGTCATATTGGGCATTGCTATCTGGAGTTTGGTAGGCTTTGTGCTGGATCACTTTTTAGGAACTCGATGGTTAGTTTTTGCTGGTGCCCTTGTTGGCGCAATCGGAGGGTTCTACCTCGTTTGGTATCACATGACGAACCGTAACTGACCACATCATTGAGTCACACATAATTTTTCAATAACATACTTATATGTACACGGTCATTTTGACCAATACTTTGATGCAAGAAAGGACTTGCCTTGATCGTAAACGGGCTTGTTACCGCCGCGGGATATGTTCCTCCCACGGTTGAAGATACTCATCTTCCCGATATTTTCACGATTGGTTCGTTTGGTTTCGGCAAGCAGATGCTGCTGGTGATACTTTCCGTTGTCATCGTCGCAGCATTTTTTATGCATGCAGGTCGCAAGCGTGCGATGGTTCCCGGACGTGAGCAATTTATCGCAGAGAGCGGTTACCTTTTTATTCGTAACTCTCTAGCAAAAGAACTCATTGGCGCTCACGCATATAAGCCTTTTGTGCCATTGCTCTTTACTGCTTTTTTCTTCATCTTGGTTAATAACCTTTTTGGTTCTATTCCTGGTATTCAGCTACCTCCAATGTCTCACGCTGGCGCAGCGTATGTAATGGCAGGCTTCGCATGGTTTACATGGGTTGGCGTAGGTATCAAACGTAAGGGCTTTGGCACGTTCTTCAAAGATCTCACCATGCCTTCTGGTGTTCCTCCTATCTTGTACATCATTCTTGTACCGATTGAGTTCCTCTCAAATCTTTTGATTCGCCCTGTAACTCACGCCCTTCGTCTTTTTGCGACGATGTTCGGTGGGCATATGGCGATTTTGGTTGCTGCATCTTTGACTCAGTACCTCATTGTTGAGGTGGGGGGATTCGGTTCTCTTGCAGCTGTAGGTTCTGGTGCTCTCGGTCTATTCTTCTACTTCCTTGAACTGATGATTCAGTGTATTCAGGCGTACATCTTCACGTTGCTTCTAGCTGTTTATCTACAAGGTTCAGTTTCAGAAGGACACTAAAAAAGTTTTCTCAAGTTCATCTAGAGCTTGAAGGATATAGCATCCCGTAACATGCGGGTAATCACCACATAATCAAAACTCTGCTCGTTGAACAAAACACATAACGGGCACTGTTGAAAGGAAACAACATGGCAATCGCAGGCTCCCTGAGTGTTATCGGCTACGGTCTTGCATCTATCGGTGGCGGTATTGGCGTTGGTCTAATCTTCGCTGCTTACATGACTAGCGTTGCTCGTCAGCCTGAGTCACAGCGCACTCTTCAGCCAATGCTCTTCATGGGCTTCGCTTTGGTTGAAGCACTTGCAGTTTTGGGTCTCATTCTCGCGTTCATTATGTAATAAAGGCTCACGCCTTATTCTCTAATCTATAGAACAGGAATTTTCCCTATGTCATATTTGATGGCTGCTGGAGAGGAGCACAGCGTTAGCCCTCTCTTCCCGAATGTTTGGGAAATGGTCATTGTCTTCATCGGGTTCCTGATCCTCCTCCTCATCGTTACCAAATACGTTATCCCGATGTTCGAAGAGATCTATCAGGAACGTAAAGAGGCTATTGAGGGCGGTCTTGCTAAAGCTGAAAAAGCTCAGGCAGAAGCGGCCGCAGCACGCGAAGAGTACAACCAACAGCTTGAAAGCGCTCGTTTGGAAGCACAGAAGATTCGCGAAGAAGCTCGTACTGAGGGTGAAGCAATTCTTGCTGAGTTCAAAGAACGTGCAACTGTTGAGGCTCAGCGCATTACCGATAATGCACAGAAGACTATCGAAGCTGAACGTGTAGCTGCTCTAGTTTCTCTTCGCTCAGAGGTAGGAACTTTAGCAACATCTTTGGCTGGCAAAATTGTTGGCGAATCCCTTAACGATGATGAGCGATCAGCTCGTGTAGTAGATCGTTTTCTTGCTGACCTTGAAACCGAGCAGCAGAACGCAGGTGTAGCTCGGTAATGGCAGGAGTATCTACTGAATCACTGAAGAAGGTGGAAGCGGTTCTTGCTGCACAGCGTGCAGTAAGTCCTGACTATCTTGCTAAAGAGCTGTTTGCTGTTGTTGACGTCCTAGACGCTGATGGCGGTCTGCGACGAGCACTGACCGACCCTTCTCGTAGCGAACAAGCACGCGAAGGAATCGTTCAGAAAGTATTTCGCGGTAAGGTCTCGGAGCCGGCACTGAACGTTTTTGTAGCGGCTGCAACTGCACGTTGGTCTGCTGAACGTGATTTAGCTGATGCTCTCGAGCATGTGGCTGTTGATGCAACAGCTCAAGCTGCAGAGGTACGCGCAGGCGCCAACGCTTTGGAGACGGTTCTTGATGAACTACTCACTTTCATCAACACTTTGAATTCTTCTGCACCAGCACAGATCGCTCTCAACGACGACCGTGCACTACCAGAAGCAAAGAAAAAACTTGCTCTCACTCTTGCTGGTTCTCCAGCAACAGCTGAAGGCCAGTTGTTGATTGAACGTGTGAGCGTCGCACCTCGCGGAATGACACCTGCACGTTTGGCAGAAAAATTCGTTGAAATTATCGTCAAACGTCAAAAACGCTCGGTTGCACGTGTTGTATCAGCCCGACCTCTAACCGACGCACACATCGAAAAGTTGCGCCGTGGGCTTTCACAAGCCTATGGACAAGAACTGAAGCTAGACATCACCGTTGATCCTCAGGTAATAGGCGGACTCAAGGTTCAAGTTGGAGACGACATTATTGACGGCACCGTCCAGTCACGTCTGAACGAACTCAACCGCTCTATCGTTGCCTAAGACCACGGATTGCATACGCAATAGTGATTTAGCAGATACAGATGGAAGGTGCGGTTCTTCTCACCACGGTGGTTAGAAGAACGTACCAACCGTAAAGCAAGTTTCGGTTTTCACCCACGACCTGTGGGGGAGAACCACACATTAGGAGAGCAGGGACAAAAGATGGCCGATTTGACCATCAACGCCGACGACGTCCGTAACGCGCTAAACGAGTTTGCAGCGTCTTACGAACCCGGCAAAGTAGAACGAGTAGAGGTGGGTCGAGTATCGTCAGCATCTGACGGTATCGCCCGCATTGAGGGTCTTCCCTCCGTCATGGCTAATGAGTTGCTTCGTTTTGAAGACGGCACTCTTGGCTTGGCGCAGAACCTAGACACCCGCGATATTGGTGCTATTATCCTTGGCGATTTCACCGGTATCGAAGAAGGACAAGAAGTACACCGCACCGGTGAAGTTCTTTCCGTACCCGTAGGCGACGCATACCTTGGTCGTGTTGTTGATCCTCTGGGTAACCCCATCGACGACATGGGACCTATCGAAGCTGAAGGTCGCCGTGCGCTAGAACTACAGGCACCTGGTGTTACCCAGCGTAAGTCTGTGCACGAACCATTGCAGACCGGCCTTAAGGCTATTGACGCAATGATTCCTATCGGTCGCGGACAGCGTCAGCTCATCATTGGTGACCGCCAGACCGGTAAGACCGCTATCGCCGTCGATACCATTTTGAACCAGAAAGCTAACTGGGAATCTGGCGATCCTCAAAAGCAGGTTCGTTGTATCTATGTAGCTGTCGGTCAGAAAGCATCGACTATCGCTGCAGTACGTAGCACCCTTGAAGCACGCGGCGCTTTGGAATACACCACCATCGTTGCTTCTCCTGCATCTGATGCAGCAGGCTTCAAGTACCTCGCACCTTACACCGGTTCTGCTATTGGTCAGCACTGGATGTACGGTGGCAAGCACGTTTTGATTATCTTTGACGACTTGTCAAAGCAGGCAGAAGCATACCGTTCTGTTTCCTTGCTTCTACGCCGCCCACCAGGACGTGAAGCATACCCCGGCGACGTTTTCTACTTGCACTCTCGTTTGCTTGAGCGTTGTGCAAAGCTCTCTGACGAGCTAGGCGCTGGTTCGATGACTGGTTTCCCCATCATCGAAACCAAAGCAAATGACGTCTCCGCGTTCATTCCTACGAACGTTATTTCCATTACCGACGGACAGATCTTCTTGCAGTCTGACCTCTTCAACGCAAACCAGCGTCCTGCAGTTGACGTAGGTATCTCGGTTTCTCGTGTGGGTGGTGCCGCACAGACCAAGGCCATGAAGAAAGTCTCCGGTACTCTCAAACTCGACCTTGCACAGTTCCGCGCAATGGAAGCTTTCGCAATGTTCGCTTCTGACTTGGACGATGCGTCCAAACAGCAGCTCACTCGCGGTGCTCGTTTGACGGAGCTTTTGCGTCAGCCTCAGTACACCCCGTACGCGGTTGAAGAGCAGGTTGTTTCTATCTGGGCAGGTACGAACGGATACCTTGATGACGTTGAGGTCTCTGACGTACTCCGTTTTGAGAAAGAGTTCATCGACTACCTCCGTCGTTCCACTGGCGTCTTGACCGCTATTAGCGAGTCCGGAAAGCTTGAAGACGACACTGTAGCTGCATTGAAGAATGCGGTTGCTGAGGTCAAGCGTAACTTTTCCTCTGAAGGTACTAGCCACCTCGTAGACGCTGGTCATGAGGAGCATAAGCCAGTATCTGATGCGGACGTATCTCAGGAAACCATCGGTTAGCGATAATCCTGATGTGGTTGTGCTGTTCTGAGCCTAACAGCGTAGAACAGCACAACTGCTAGGACTGAAAGGAAGCTCTATGGGAGCCCAAATTAGGGTTTACCGCCAGAAGATTAATTCGACGTCGTCGATGAAAAAAATCTTCAAGGCGATGGAGATGATCGCGACCTCTCGTATCAATAAGGCACGTAAGAGCGCAGATGCTGCAAGCCCTTATGCTGCTGCTTTGACAAAGGCTGTTACTGCTATTGCTACTCAGCACCCCATTCAACACCCGTTGTTGACTGATACGTCTGTTAAGCATCGTCGTTCAGCTATTTTGGTGATGACGAGTGACCGTGGCTTAGCTGGATCATACTCTTCATCCGTTTTGAAAAAAGCGGAGGGTCTGATTGAGAAGTTGCGTAGCGAAGGTCGCGAGGTTCAGCTTTACCTTGTTGGCCGTAAAGCAAAATCATATTTTGAATTCCGTGAACGCCCGTATGAGCGTGCATGGGAGGGTAACACCGATAACCCCAACGTCGAAATGGCTATCGAAATGCGTGAAGCTTTGCTTGGTGCGTATGAGCGTCCTTTCGAAGAGGGCGGTGTCGATGAATTGCATATCGTGTACACCGAATTTTTGTCGATGGTAACTCAGGAAACAAAGATTCTTCGTCTACTACCGATTGCTGTTAAAGAAGCACGTCGTATGGGTGAAGAAATTGTTCCAGGTGTTCGCCTTGATGAAGAGCAATTTGAACAGGATGCTATGTTCGAGTTTGAACCTAGCCCTCAGGAAGTGCTGGACGCGTTGATGCCTCGTTATGTGGCGTCTCGTCTGTACGCCTGCTTATTGCAAGCTGCTGCTAGCGAACTTGCTTCTCGCCAGCGTGCGATGAAGTCTGCTGGTGATAACGCAGATGAACTTGTCAAGAAGTACACTCGTTTGATGAACAACGCTCGTCAGGCTGAGATTACTAACGAGATTTCTGAGATTGTCGGTGGCGCTGACGCCCTCGCCGCATCTTAACAGAAGACCAACCAATAACTTTCTCTTATTAGGTAAGTGAGAACTATGACCTCCACTGTAAATGAATCGGCAGCTACGCCGACTCAGGGCGCTACTGGCCGCATCGTGCGCGTCATCGGCCCTGTTGTCGACGTTGAGTTTCCTGCCGGTCAGGTACCGGATATTTACAATGCGCTCACCGCTGATTTAACTCTCGGTGGCACTACTACTACGATTACTTTCGAGACCGCTCAGCACTTGGGCGACTCTATCATCCGCGCAATTTCTTTGAAGCAGACCGACGGTTTGGTGCGTGGACAGGCTGTTGTTGACACTGGAGCACCTATTTCTGTTCCTGTGGGCGACGGCGTGAAAGGACACATCTTCAACGTTCTCGGTGACGCTCTTGACGTCGATAACTCCGAGATTAAGGCTGACACTTACTGGCCTATTCACCGTACTGCTCCTGGCTTCGCAGAACTTGAAGGTTCTACCGAAATGCTTGAGACCGGTATTAAGTCCATTGACTTGCTGACCCCTTATATTAAGGGCGGTAAGATTGGTCTGTTCGGTGGTGCGGGCGTTGGTAAGACCGTTTTGATTCAGGAAATGATTACCCGTGTGGCTCGTAACTTCGGTGGTACTTCTGTATTCACCGGTGTGGGTGAGCGTACTCGTGAAGGTAACGACCTCTGGGTTGAAATGGAAGAAGCCGGCGTTCTTAAAGACACCGCGCTTGTGTTCGGTCAGATGGATGAGCCTCCGGGAACTCGTCTTCGTGTGGCTTTGACTGGTTTGACCATGGCGGAATACTTCCGTGATGTGAAGAATCAGGACGTTCTGCTCTTCATCGACAACATCTTCCGTTTCACTCAGGCAGGTTCTGAGGTATCCACCCTTCTCGGTCGTATGCCTTCTGCTGTGGGTTACCAGCCTAACCTTGCTGATGAGATGGGCTTGTTGCAGGAGCGTATTACCTCAACTCGTGGTCACTCTATTACCTCTATGCAGGCTATTTATGTTCCTGCGGATGACTACACTGACCCTGCTCCAGCGACAACCTTCGCTCACTTGGATGCAACAACTGAGCTTTCTCGTGAGATTGCTTCTCGTGGTCTGTACCCTGCTATTGACCCGCTTTCTTCAACCTCACGTATTTTGGATCCGCAGTACATCGGTAACGAACACTACGATACTGCTATCCGTGTGAAGGCTATTCTTCAGGAGAACAAGGAACTTCAGGACATCATCGCGATTCTTGGTGTGGACGAACTTTCTGAAGAGCAGAAGGTTGTTGTTTCTCGTGCACGTCGTATTGAGCAGTTCCTCTCTCAGAACACTTACACTGCGAAGCAGTTTACCGGTGTTGAGGGTTCAACTGTTCCGTTGAAGGACACCATTGAGTCCTTCCAGATGATTTGCAACGGCGATGTAGACCACATCCCTGAGCAGGCGTTCTACAACATTGGTGGTATGGACGATGTCTTCCGCCGCTACGAGGAAATCAAGGCACAGACTGGAGCCAAGTAATGACGGCACTAAAAGTCGAGGTTGTATCTCGTGAACACCGTGTGTGGGAGGGCGAGGCGAAATATGTTCGTGCTCGCACTGTCACCGGTGATTTGGGTATCCTTCCGGGGCATATCCCGACGTGTGTTCTTCTTGCTGAAGATGGTGAGCTGTATATTGAGCCGGTTTCTGGTGAGCCGATGACGACCACTCTTCAAGAGGGGTTTTTGACGGTTTCTAATGACCGCGTCACTATTGCTGCTAAGCACGCGAAGGTCTAAATAAACCTCATATGAGAAGAGGTGTTTGTTTCTTCTCCTTCTGTTCAGAAGGGTGAAGAAGCAAACACCTCTTGTTTTTAATGGTGGTGCTCTAACACTGTGAGTCTAAGAGCATGATGAATTTTTATATGGTGTTATATTTTGGGGTTTAGAAGAGTCGGTTTTCTGATTGGTCTACTCCGCGCATGGCGTCGTAGTCGAGGCTGATACAGCGGATACCGCGGTCTTCTGCGAGGGTTCTCGCTTGTGGTTTGATGCGTTGAGCTGCGAATACGCCTTTGACGGGGGCAAGTAGCGGGTCACGATTGAGTAGTTCGAGGTATCGGGTGAGCTGTTCAACACCGTCGATGTCGCCTACACGTTTGAGCTCTACCGCAATGGATGCGCCGTTGGCGTCTCGTGCCATGATGTCAACAGGGCCGATAGCGGTGGGGTATTCTCTGCGGACGAGAGTATATCCGGCACCGAGGGTTTCGATTTGTTCGGCAAGGAGGCGTTGTAGATCGGATTCTACGCCGTCTTTGACGAGTCCGGGGTCGATGCCGAGGTCGTGGGAGAGTTCTCCGATGACCTCGTAGATTCTGATGAGAAGACGGTCGTCGCTTTTGGCTGCTTGTACCGTCCATAATTGTTGTATTTCGGGGTCTGCCAGTTCGGTGAATTGGCTGCTTTGGGTGAGTTTTTCTCCCTCTAGGACGTGCATATTGACCGGTGGGTTCATCCAGTTCAGGGGCTTATAGGAGCCTCCGTCGGAGTGGATGAGTACCGAGCCGTCATTTTTGAGCATGAGTAGGCGTGTGGCACGGGGGAGGTGGGCACGTAATCTGCCCTCATAATCTACGGAACATTCTGCTATAACAAGTCGCACGCACATAACTCTAACAGTTTGTGCAGGCGCTGGGTGTCGATTCTGTGGGTGTGTATTTGAGTGTGAGCCGGATATGTACGATAGTAGTATTTATGTCCCGCAATTCTTCTCGTCGTCGTAATGGCAATTCTGGCCGTGCTCCTAGTAAGTGGCAGCGTGCCGCTGTTTCTTCTGGCCGTGATATTTCGAGGATTCTTGATCCGTCTCCGACGGTTGAGGTCGCTTCAGATGGTCACTGGTATGTGCAGTATATGCCGGCGGTGAATGCTCGCAAGAATTATATTTGTCCTGAATGTGGGCGAACTATTAGCCCCGGTGTTGCACATTTGGTGGTGTGGCAAGAAAATCATCTTTTTGGTAAGGCTCAGGCTATTGCTGAGCGTCGGCATTGGCATCAGCGGTGTTGGCAGACTCGTCGCCGTTGATATTTTAGGTGTAATCCTGCAATAGGACGGGGTGTGGGGTATGAAGAACGATTCTTCATACCCCACACCCCGTTGTATTGGTGTTATACGGTTTTAGTTTTTGTCCTGTCTTGGTACGAGTATTTCTTGAACGAGGATGAGGCAAGACGCCGCAACAGGGATGCCGATGAGTGCACCGAGTACGCTCCAGAGGCTTCCGCCTGCAGCCACTGCAATGATGGCGATACCACCGGGGACTGCAACAGCTTTAGACATGATGCGCGGTGAGATGAAGTACGCTTCAACTTGTAGGTAGATGAAGTAGCAGATAGCGAATGCTAGAGAGACTTGCCATCCAGCGGTGAGTGAGAATACGGAGACGATAATTCCTGCGGAGACTCCACCAATAAGGGGGATAAAGGCAAGGATGACGACGATGAGTGAGAAAAGCTCAGGAAAAGGAACCCCTACGATGAGCATGACGGTTAGCGCAAAAGTGCCGTTGAGTAAGGCTACGGCTGCTTGCCCGAGAACATAGTTACCAACGGATTCGGTGATTTTGTCGGTGAGTTTGCTGACGGTTTCACGTTTTGAGGCGGGAGTGAGTCGAACAAACCATGCTTTCATCAGGGGTAGTGATGAGAGGAAGTAGAGGCTCAAGAAGAGCACAATAATTGTTCCGGTAAGAATGTTGGCAACGGTTGAGCCAGCGTTGACGAGGGTGTTGAAGAAGGAACTGACAACGTTGGAGTCTGAGGTGAGTCCTTGGAATGTTTTTGATACTTCGTTTGTGACCCAGTTACGTATACCAAATTTTTCGTCGATGGAGGTGAAAAATGGTGAGTTGAGGAAGTCTGCGAAGTCGTTGGGGAAAGAATTGACGAATTGGATGGTCTGTCGCGCAATTTTTGGGACGACCCATGAGATGAGTCCAACAACGACGAGGGCGAAAGTGACGACGACGGCGGGTACGGCGGCTGCACGTGGAAGGCCGAGACTTTCTAGCTTGCGTACGGCGGGGTCGAGTCCGAGGGCGATAAAGAGCGCCCCAACAATCCAGCCGGCGAGTGGGCCGATATTGGTGAGGAAGTAGAGTGCTAGTAGTGCTGCACCAACACCGACGGTCAGGAGGAAGCCGACACGAACAGGGTTAGCGATAGCGATAGCGGGCGCTTCGAAGGTGTTGGGTGAAGAGTCGGTTTCTTCTGCCGTGTTTTCGATGGTGTCGATGCTGGTTTCTTCTGTTAACGTTTCGGGTTCTTCTGGTGGTTCAAAGCGTGGGCGAGGTTGTGGGCTAGGTAAGCCTACGCATTTATTTTTGCATTGGTTGAGTTTTTCTTTGAGATGTTTGAAAGTTTTCTCGACTGCAGATTCTTTGGTCATAATTTTTTATTTTCGTCTTGATATACGGTGTATCTGAGACAACTTTATACCTTATTCCTGAGAGTAGGATTCAGCCGACGGCTAGAAACACTGCTTTATGACGAGAAAAAACGGTAGATTTTAGATAACGCAACATTCTTTTATTTGTAGGAGGTAAACTGTGGCTTCTTCTCATGAACCTTTTATTCCGTCGTCGGTACGTCGTGCACCTGACTTATCTCAGTTGGCTCAACAGCCGGCTTCTGCTGAGTCTTCTGCACCTGCTGGTGATACTGCGGTGAGTTACCGGTATGAGGTTACCAGTGGCGAGGATTTTCAGAAGTATGTTCAGATGTCTTCGCAAGGTGCTGTTATTTTTGTGCTGTGGTCTGCACAGTCTGCCGCTTCGGAGCAGACGTTGCGTGCCGTTGAGGAGGTCGTCAATTCTGCTGGCGGTAATTTGTTGTTGGCGTCGGTGGATGTGGGTGCTCACCCTGAGATTGCTCAGGCGTTTCAGGTGCAGAGCGTTCCGGCAGGTGTAGCAGTTCTTGCTGGGCGTCCAGCACCTTTGTTTAATACTCCGATTGATACGGCGCAGGCGACAGATGTGTTGCAACAGGTTCTTCAGATTGCTGCAGAGCACCAGCTTCCGGGTGGTTTCGCTCCTTCTGCGGGTGAGGTTGCCGAGAAGCCTTTACCTCCGTTACATCAAGAAGCGTTAGACGCTATTGATCGTGGTGATTATGCTGCTGCTCAGCAAGCGTATCAGCGTGCTTTAGCGGAGAACCCGGGGGATAAGGACGCTAAGCTGGGGCTGTCTCAGGTGAATCTGCTATCACGAGTGTCTGCCTATGATACGGTGCAGGTGCGTGCTCAGGCGGCGCAAGAGCCGTTGAATGTTGAGGCGGCGTTGGCTGTTGCTGACCTTGATATTTCGGGTGGGCATGTTGAGGATGCGTTTAACCGTCTTATTAACGTGTTTAAACAGGTGGACACTTCGGCTCAGAACACGGTGCGTGAACGTCTGGTAGAGCTTTTTGATGTGGTTGGTTCTGCTGATCCTCGCGTGGTTAAAGCGCGCACTGCTTTAATGACAGCCCTCTTCTAAAAGAGACCGTAACACACCGCCTAACCGCTTGCACCGGTACGGTGTTGGGCGCGTAGTATGAGCGATGAATATTTGCTGTGGTTGACAAGAACACCTAGACTGTGAACCACAGCATTTATTATTTTAACTGTTAGATGATGTGCCGAAATAGTATGCGCTCGCAACGAGAGGAACGCTTCGTGACAGATCAGATTCCGTGGAATACACCTTCTCAACCAGACACCGAAGAACGCAACTTTTCCCAAGTGAGCGAGCAGATTCCAACACCAGAGCATTCTGCCCCGTCACAGCCCATGGCGTTGAGCTTACGTCATCTGGTCAAAGAATATCGAGACAAGGTGGCTGTAGACGGTATTAATCTGGACATTCCTCGTGGTTCTTTCTTTGGGCTGGTGGGACGTAACGGTGCTGGTAAAACGACCACACTGAACATGGCAACAGGGTTGTTGCGTCCTACCGCTGGAACAGCGCATATTGGCACAATAAACATTTGGGAAGATCCTATTGCCGCTAAAAAGCAGGTGGGTGTTCTTCCTGATGGTGTGCGTCTTTTTGATAAGCTCACCGGCGAACAACTTTTATATTATGCGGGCATGTTACATGGGTTAGACCGTCAGACGGTTAAAGAACGTAGTGCCGACCTGTTGAACGTCCTTGAAATGGGTGATGCTGGTGGGCGTCGCGTATGCGATTATTCTGCTGGTATGACAAAGAAAATTGGGTTAGGGTGCGCGCTGATTCACGCCCCTTCACTTCTGATTCTTGATGAGCCGTTTGAGGCGGTAGACCCTGTTTCGGCGTCGAACATTCAGGATATTTTGCGCGGCTATATCCAATCGGGTGGAACGATTGTGCTCTCATCACATGTGATGGATTTGGTGGGTCGCCTATGCGACCATGTGGCAGTGATGAACGAGGGACGTATCGTTGCTTCTGGCACGTTAGATGATGTGTGTGCTGGCAAGACTTTAGAAGAGCGGTTCATTGAACTGGTTGGTGGACGTGTTGTTTCGGAGGGAATCTCATGGTTAAAGTCCTCCTCAAACTAAAATGGGCAGATTTTCTTGCCTCTTTTAAACGTAATATGTGGGCTATCTTTGGCACCATTATTGCGCTGCTCTATGGGTCTGGTCTTCTTGTCTTATGGGCTTTTGCGTCACTGACAGCCGGCACAGAATCACCCCAACAACAGATATGGGCGCTGTGCTTTGGTGTGGTGTCTAGCCTTATCTGGCTGGTGGTGCCCTTGTTCTTTGCATGGGTTGATAATGCGCTTGACCTCGATAAGCTTGCCCCGTACCCGTTGTCTGCACGAGATATTCAATGGGCGCAACTGTGGGGCAACCTCATAGGTGTTCTCGGCTTTTTAACGGCTCTTGCCACGCTCGTGACTGCTGGTGCTTTCATTCATCAGCCGTTAGTGTTGGTCAGCTATATTTTGTGTGCTCCGGTGGGGCTACTGTTAATGATGATGATGTCTCGCCTGATTAATATGGTGGGTCAGCGTATTTATCAGAATCGTATGCTGCGTAACGTGATGTCGGTAGTCATGGTTATTCTGATGATTTGTTTAGTCCCGTTTCTTATGCTGATTGCTGGTGCTGTGGCATCTATCTGGGATTATCTTCCAACCATTCTTAACATTTTGGCGTGGAGCCCGCTGGGCGTTATATGGGCTGTTCCCGGTGATGTTCTTGACGGCGCATGGGTGATGGCTGCTGGTCGTTGTGCTCTAACTGCTGTGTATGTTGCGGTTGGTTGGGTGCTATGGAATAAGTTGCTCACTCATGAGATGGAATATTTGGGTGCTTCAACAGCGAAAACTGGTACACGCACTAAAGAAGCAGGGAATATCGGTATTTTTGCGCATTTTCCAGCCCATACACGTTGGGCTGTTGCTGCTCGCACCATACATTCTTTCTTCACCGATTCTCGTATGAGCGCATATATGGTGATTCCGCCTGCATTCTATGTGCTGATGGCTTTTGGTGAAGCGTTCTCAGCTTCTGCTGGCAGGGATAGCGGCGCTTTTTCTGATATTGGGCCATTGTTTATTGCGTTGATGGTAGGCTCTACATTCTATTATTTGGTGGCGTATGATGATTCTGCGTTGGCTACACATCTTATTTCTCCACTGCGTGGAAAGGATGACCGCTGGGGCCGTTTCTATGGTTTGAGCATTCTCTTCTTGCCGATTCTGCTCTTCTGTTTAACGTTTTTCTTGTGGTATCGTGGCGCTAGTTTTGTGGAGTTTTTCGCTCTTGCTGGTGGTTCGGTTGGTGCTTTTTGTACGGCTGCTGCTATTAGCTCATTATTTGATGTGACGTTGCCGCCGCCGACTCCGCCACCTGGTTCTGGCCCGTTCAAAACACCGCAGAATACGGGCGGTGCTGGTTTGGTTCTGGCACGTTTAGGTGTCTCGTTATTGATTTTTGCGGCGCTGATACCAACCTTTGTGCTGTACGGCGTCTACTTGTTGACGGGGCAGGACGTGTGGGCGTGGTGCACGGGCGCAGTGTCGCTGGTGTATGGTGTGCTGTGCGTGTGGTGTGTGATGCGTGTGAGTGCTCGCCGGTATGAGCGTCATGCTCCTGAGTGTTTTGCTCAGTTGAAGAGGTAACATACTTTTCTTTTGTGTAGTATGTGGTTATTGATGTATTGCTGTTTGTGAGGAGGAGAGATGTCTTCTATTCCTGGAGTTGAAGATCCTTTTGCGCCAGATACGCGTGGTGGCACTGCGTTGTTGGAGCGTGAGCTGACGGAGACTGTTGAGCCGGGTGACCATGAGCGTTTTAGCCATTATGTGCGTAAAGAGAAGATTATGGAGTCTGCTCTGACGGGTAATCCTGTGCGTGCGTTGTGCGGTAAGGTGTGGACTCCGGGGCGTGACCCTGAGAAGTTTCCGGTGTGCCCGCAGTGTCAGGAAATTTATGATGGTTTGCGTCCGGGTAAGGATGATGGCGACGGCGAGAATTAGCTGAAGCTGTGAGGCGACCCTATCTAGCTATGTGGCTGGGTAGGGTCATTTTTTGTGTGCGCTTTTGTGACGAAGTGTAGGTGCTAAAAATTTTAGTTCAGCTTATAATAAGGCTGACTAGGTGGAGGCTGTGCATTCTCTGCACTCTTATAATATTTGATGGTTAAAGGTCTTGATATGAGTAATACTTTTTTAAAAGATACACCTCGTGTTTATATAATTTTCGCTTTGATGGGAGTATTTTATTTTTTATCACAGCATATAAATTTACTAAATCCACTAAATTGGATAAATTGGATAAAAGGTTCATGTGTGTTTTTAGATGATTATCTATATTTTTTCATCTTATTAGTGAAGATTTTTATTTATTTTTGCGCTGTAATAGTTTGTGTTTACTTAAGAAAATCATTTATATGCAATATTGAAAACGGTAAAATAATTCATGATTTTAACATTAAATTCATTAGAGTATTCCCATTTATGTTTAAGCATAGATTAAAAGACTATAAATTCTTATGTTCCTCAGAGAAATCTTATATTGATGGTATTGAAGCTTACATAAAAGAAACTTCTGTTAAAAGCGGGAAAACTAAGAATGAAATTTACAGAGTGCTTCTTGATAATTCTGAGTTTAGACAGGGGCGCTGCGATGCTATCTGTGTTGTAAGAATAAAAGATATCTATCTGGATATGAAGAAAAATTTTATATTTCAGAACGATTTCAACTTTATCCTTTTTGTATTTTTTGTAATTTTTCCAATTTTTGCAATTTTTCTTGAATTTGATATTATGTCTACTCTCTTTCGGTATGGAGGTGGTTATATCACAGGAAATTTTGGATGGCATATTTATATTCTTGGTTTTGTGTATATTCTTTTTTTACGCTTATTTTTTTGGTTGTTCCTAGAATTTTTGTATTCGGAAAAGTAGGTCTATTAGTTTTTGCCGTTTTGTTCAATTTTGGTCCTTGGGTTGATTGGTATGATGAGATAAAAGATGATAAATTTTATATTGTAATGTTTATATTAATTTTCACCTTTTTGTTAAATATCTTTAGGGGGGAACGCAAGGAACGGCATCCATTAAAGAATTTACTTTCCTCGTACATTTATATTCTTGTGTTTGAATTTGCGGCTTCTTATTCTGCTCAAATGGGAATTTTATTATCGAAGTCGCCAGTGTCAAAATCAATACACTTACTAACATCAGATCCAGTATTGGTAGATCCAAAACCAACATTATTTCTAGCGTCAACGACTCCTCCGGAAACGCAAATATATAGTGCTCACAATGGGGGATGGTTCTCTCTAGTGCAAGATTCAGCTGTGCAAGTTTTCCGTGACTATGTGAACAATCCTTGGCTGCTCTATGGTAGTTTTGTAATTTTATTTATTGTATGGTATTTAACGTATCAGATATTTCTATTGTTGCCTGGTGCTTCTTACTATGAAAATAAAGAAAAGGAAAATGCTAAGAGATGCTATGAGATATTAAACTCTCCTGAATTTAATAAACGGTATGTGCAAGATGTGCAAGTAAAAAATTCTGGAAAATCATTCTTGGCGAAGAAAAAACAGCTGAGAAGAAAATAACTCTATCTAAAAAGGGTGTTCCTCCTACCTTGTGATGTACGTGAACTCGTGCGCAAGTAGAGAAAACAAGCCAAGCGCACTAAACTCAACAGAGCACCCACGCACATAAAGCACACGGGCGCCACCACAAACACAGGGGGAGAGAACACCATGAGCGAAAACAACGAACAAGAATCACTATTCGACGCACATAACACACCCAACACTGAACTCTCACCCGCATACCCCAACCGTGCAGCATGGGGCACCGCCACCAAACTACGCGCATGGCAGGCAGAAGCCATGAACAAATACTTCAGCGAAAACCCGCGCGATTTCATGGCAGTAGCAACCCCCGGCGCAGGTAAAACCACCTTCGCGCTCACCGTCGCCAAAGAACTCTTCAACCGCGGAGTCATCAACCGGCTCACCGTCGTCGCCCCCACAGACCACCTCAAAAAACAATGGGCAGACGCCGCCGCAAAAGTACACATCGCCATCGACCCCAACTACAAAAACTCCGACGGCTCACACGGGGCAGAATACCAAGGCGTAGCACTTACCTACTCACAAGTAGCGCACAAACCCCTACTACACCGCGCCCGCACCGAAAACGGGCGTACCCTCGTCATCATGGACGAAATTCACCACGCCGGCGACGCCCTCTCATGGGGAGACGGGCTACGCGAAGCATTCGAACCCGCCACACGCCGACTCGCCCTCACCGGCACACCCTTCCGCTCCGATGACTCACCCATTCCATTCGTCCGCTACGAAGAAGACCAAGACGGCATACGACGCTCCGCATCTGACTACTCCTACGGGTACGGCCCAGCCCTCAAAGACCACGTCGTGCGCCCCGTCATCTTCATGGCATACTCCGGCAAAATGCAATGGCGCACCTCCGCCGGCGAAGAAATGGCGGCACAACTCGGTGAAGGCTTCACCAAAGACGTCACCGCACAAGCATGGCGCACCGCACTCGACCCGCAAGGGCAATGGATACCCACCGTGCTCACCGCCGCCGACAAACGCCTCACCGAAGTACGCCGAACAGTACCCGACGCCGGCGGACTCGTCATCGCCACAGACCACCAAGACGCACGCGCCTATGCCGAAAAACTCCACGCCATCACCGGCGAAAAACCCACCGTCGTACTCTCCGACGACAAAACCGCATCCGAAAAAATTGACCAATTCTCCGCCGGAAACCAACGCTGGATGGTCGCCGTGCGCATGGTATCCGAAGGCGTCGACGTACCCCGACTCGCCGTCGGTGTTTACGCAACATCAACCAGCACCCCGCTCTTCTTCGCACAAGCCGTCGGACGTTTTGTGCGTGCACGCAAACGAGGAGAAACCGCGTCGGTGTTCCTCCCATCAGTACCGCAACTGATGATTCTCGCCAACGAAATGGAAACCGAACGAGACCACGCACTCGACAGAAAAACCGCAAACACACCCGCCGACCCGCTCAACGAAGGACTCGACGACCACCTCATCGACGAAGCCAACCGTGAAGACCGCGCCAGCGAACAACTCACCCGCGGAAAATTTGAGGCACTCGGCTCTGAAGCGTCTTTTCATGGGGTGCTCTACGACGGCGCAGAATACAGCACCGGCGGTGTAGCACTCGGTTCTGAAGAAGAACAAGACTTCCTCGGCATCCCCGGGCTACTAGACGCCGAACAAGTCAGCACGCTACTTCAAGCACGCCAAAAAGAACATGCCGCACGTAAACCACAAGGCAGCACACCCACCGTGGTTGATCACCGGCAGCTCAAAAACCTCAGAAATCAGTTAGCGAAGAATGTTTCTGCCTATGCTATTCGTTCTGGAAAAGCGCACGGGGTGATTCATAACGAGTTGCGTCGCGCCTGTGGTGGGCCAGCGGTTGCGCAGGCAACTGCCGACCAAATTAGGGCACGCATCGATAAGCTGGCTGACTGGTTTATTGGAAGAAAATAACAACACACACTAGGCGGGTATAAGTGTAGAGCGCCCATAAAACATTAAAGAAAATACGGTGAGCGTATTACACACCACCCTATGTGGGGTGTGTAATACGCTCACCGTAAAAGCCTCTAACGGCAGAAAAAGCGGGGGAGTGCTAGTCTTCTACGACGGTAACGCCCGCGTCCTCTAACTGCTCAACAGCATCAGACAAACCCTGCTCACTCACAGGTGCTGTCAAACCCAACAGAACACGAGTGTCATAGCCGGCATCAATAGCGTCAAGCGCCGTAGCCTTCACACAAAAATCGGTGGCAATACCCACCACATCAACCTCAGCAATCTCATGCTCTTGAAGCCAATCATCAAGAGAGACCTTCGGAGAATCATCCACCTGCTGAGCCTGAGCATCACGCTCACCAGTCATCACAGTATCCTCCGGTGCAAGAAGCCCCTCAAAACCAGAATAAGCAGCCTCAAACGCACCCTTACGGAAATACCCGTCAATATAATCGGTATCAAGGTTAGGGTGAGTCTGCGCGCCCTCACTATCGGCAACACAATGCACCGGCCACGATACCTGATAATCAGGAGTATCACTAAAATGCTCACCAGGGGAGATATGCCAATCCAAGGTCGCCACAATCGTGCTGTACTTATGATGGTTGTTCTCCACATACTCACTAATGAGAGACGCAACCTCCGCACCAGACTCAGTAGCTAAAGAACCACCCTGACAAAAATCGTTCTGAACATCGACAATAATCAACGCTTTAGACATGGTATAAACCCGTTTCTTTCTAGACATCTATGCTGTGTGTACATGTTGCCTCACCACATAACCAGCCGGCTACGAGGTGAGGCAACACCATATCAAAAAAGAGCAAAAACCCTATTTCTGGTCAATAAACTCGGTAGGAATCACCGGATCACCAGCAGAAAGACGATGCGCCGCATACGGAAGCTCCTGAATAGAACGCTGATGACGCTCCGCCGCACGACGCACACCCTCAGCACCCACAAAACCAGGCAGAAGCTGCCCGTCCTTGACGAACTCGACAAGTAGCTCACGAGACCCCTCAACCTTCAACGGGGTCGGCCCAACACCAATCAGCTCCGCCGTAGCAACACCACGAGAATTCAACTGGCGTACAGCAGACTTACGCCCGCCATGAGAACCCTTACCCCGAGAAGCCTTAGCAACAGGCTCCATCACACCATCACTATTCTCGCGGGCAACAACCTTATACACCATTGAGGAGGTAGGAGCACCAGAACCGGTCACCAGCTTAGTGCCCACACCATACGAATCAACAGGGGCAGCAGCTAAGGACGCAATAGCGTACTCATCTAAATCACTGGTGACCGTAATCTTCGTGTTCGTATTTCCTAAAGAGTCAAGAAGTTCGCGCACCCAACGCGCCTGAACCACCAAATCGCCAGAATCGAGACGAACACCGCCAAGCTCCTGACCGGCAAGATCAACCGCTAAACGAACAGCTTTCTCCACATCATAGGTATCCACCAAAAGAGTGGTCTTATTACCAAGAGAAGCTAACTGTGCGCGGAATGCTTCCTCTTCGCTATCGTGCAAAAGAGTGAAAGAATGAGCGCTCGTACCAATCGTGTGCAAACCGTAGCGTCTGCCTGCCTCAAGGTTAGACGTCCCCTCAAAACCGGCAATGACGGCGGCACGAGCAGCCGCCACTGCCGCCTGTTCTTGGGCGCGTCGGCTACCCATCTCAAGACACGGGCGGTCGTTTGCAGTAACAGACATGCGAGATGCCGCCGAAGCCACCGCAGAATCATAATTCAAAATAGACAGCAGATACGTCTCTAAAATGCAGGCCTCAGCAAAAGTGCCCTCCACCTGCAACACCGGAGAATGAGGGAAGAACACCTCACCCTCAGCATAACCATAGATGTTTCCGCTAAAACGAAAATTCTCTAAATACGAGAGCGTCTCATCATTGACCACCTGCGCATCCGCTAAATAATCTAGCTCTGCGGTGGTAAAACGAAAATCTGCAAGACCCTCTAAGAAACGTCCTGTACCGGCAAGAACACCGTAGCGTCTGCCTGCAGGAAGACGGCGAGTAAAGACCTCAAAAACACTGTGACGGTGCGCCGTACCAGACTTAAGCGCTGCCTGAAGCATCGTCAATTCATAATGGTCAGTTAATAAAGCTGTTGAAGTAGACACGACACTAACTTTACTGCCTGAAAGAACGTTATATAACCTCCAGCACGAACTTTATACTAAATACATAAGGTAAAATTGCATGTAAGTAGATTGCTGGACACAAAACAACACCACACTCCACACCACACTGGCCAAAGACAGCTCAACCGATAGGATAGACCAGTAGCTACCGACCACCCATCCACACGAGAGCTCACCCACCCCAGGACGTAAGGAGCAAACATGTCAATTGCCCCACAAGAAGCCCCACACCAAGAGGCCAGCACCCACCAACAACCAGACACCCCCTGGAACGTCATCGTCTGGAACGACCCCGTCAACCTGATGAGCTACGTAACATACGTCTTCAAAGTACACTTCGGCTACAGCACCAACAAAGCCAAAACCCTCATGCTACAAGTACACAACGACGGAAAAGCCATCGTCTACACCGGCACCAAAGAAACCGCCGAAAAACACACCCAAGCACTACACAGCTGGGGACTCTGGGCAACCTTCGAAAGGGCAGAAAACTAACATGGCACAAGGATTCAAAGCCACACCACGCGGATACACCGCACAATTCTCCGCCACCGAAGCAGAACTACTCGGCAAACTCTTCAACGACGTAGCCACCGCACTCACCCCCGACGAACAACCAGAAAAAGACCCCCTCGCCGCACTCATCGGCATCACCGAAAACACCGACATCCCCGAAGACCCAGCCGTCGCACGCATGCTCCCCGTCGCATCCGACGACCCAGAAGTAGCCGACGAATACCGACGCTACACCGAACTCTCACTACGCCAACACAAAATAGGCAACCTCAAACTTGCACACATGCAAGTACAACACCAAAACATCACCCTCAACGACGAACACGCACAAGCATGGGCCTCCGCACTCAACGACGTACGCCTCACACTCGCCGAAAGACTCAACATCCACAGTGAAGAACAAGCCGAGAAAATCGGCGAATACACCAACAACAACACCGTCGAAACCGTCGAAGAATACATGTCCTTCGTCTACAACTTCATCACATGGCTCCAAGACACCCTCATGGAAGCAATGCTCAGCCAACTACCCGACGAAAACTAACACACCTCACACCACAGCGTGAGATTTATCCTCTTTCCCACAACATAACACTCAGGAACACCACAACAACACCCACACACAGTATTCTCGAAAACACCATGACCGACCAAAAACACACCACCATACAAACGAGTTGGGGAACGCACATACCAGCAACCCCCACCTCCAACGCACCCATCGGAGTCTTCGACTCCGGAGTCGGCGGACTCACCGTCGCACGCGCAGTAATGGACCAGCTCCCACACGAAAACATCATCTACGTCGGAGACACCGCAAACGGCCCATACGGGCCACTGACCATCGCACAAGTACGCGCCAACGCCCTACGCATCATGGACGAACTCGTAGACTCCGGCGTCAAAATGCTCGTCATCGCCTGCAACACCGCATCAGCAGCCGTACTACGCGACGCACGCGAACGCTACACCAAAAAATACGGAATACCCGTCGTAGAAGTCATCCAACCAGCAGCACGCCGAGCAGTCTCAGCAACACGCAACGGAAAAATAGGCGTTATCGCCACCGAAGCAACCGTCAACTCACGAGCCTACGAAGACACCTTCGCCGTGAGCACCTGCGACATCTACTCCGTACCCTGCCCACGATTCGTCGAATTCGTCGAAAACGGTATCACCTCCGGCGAAGGACTCCTCGCCACCGCACAAAAATACCTCACACCCCTCAAAGAAGCCGGCGTCGACACCCTCGTGCTAGGATGCACACACTACCCGCTACTGACCGGCGTCATCTCATACATCATGGGGGAGGACGTCACCCTCGTCTCATCCTCAGAAGAATCAGCAAAAGACGTCTACCGTGCACTCGTACAACACGGCATGGAACGAGAAGCAGGGCTGAGCACCTCCCACGAATTCCTTGCCACCGGTGAAACAGAATCCTTCGAAAAACTTGCCCGACGCTTCCTCGGCCCAGAAGTCACCAGCGTTAGACACACAGAATCTATCGCACACCAATACCCCACCGGCTCACTAGCAGTGATGACACCAGAAACCCCGCGTATCAGCGTCTCACCTGCCATCAGCGAGCACAACAAATAAGGTTCATCATCTATGCGTTTGACCGTCATCGGCTGCTCCGGCTCATTCCCTAGCGCCACCTCACCAGCGTCCTGCTACATGATCTCAGCAACAGACCTCAACGGCAAAACCTGGCGAATACTCGTAGACATGGGCAACGGGGCATTAGGCGTCCTCCAACGTCACGTCAAACTCGAAGACATCGACGCAATCCTCATCTCCCACCTCCACCCAGACCACTGCATCGACCTCTCCGGCGTACACGTCGCCGTCAAATGGGACCCCCGCGGATGGAACAAACCACCCATCCCGCTCTACGCACCCGAAGGCATCCACGAATACCTCCTCAACACGCACGGACTGACCATGGAAACCAGCATGGACACCGAATTCACCTTCCACGAATGGCAAGCCGAACAACCCGTCAACATCGGCCCATTCACCGTCACACCCTATGATGTTGTCCACCCCGTCGTAGCACCCTACGCGCTACGTATCGAATGCGACTCAGACCAAGGGCACACCATCATCGCATACTCTGGAGACACAGACTCCTGCCCCGGACTCGTCAAAGCCGCACACCAAGCAGACCTCTTCCTCTGCGAAGCCGCCTACCAAGAAGGACGAGACGACCACCTACGCGGCATCCACCTCACCGGAAAACGCGCAGCAGAAGCCGCCAAAGAAGCCGGCGCACGCAACCTCCTCCTCACACACCTACCCGTATGGAACGACCCCGAAACCATACGCGCCGAAGCAGAAACCGTATACGACGGCGGAATCGGAATAGCAGAAGCCAGCGCAACCTACGTCGTACACCCCAGACCACAACACATACCAGCACACACCACCACCCTCAAAGTCATCGGAAAACGACTCTAAAAAACCGCACCCCAACCACCTACAAGAAAAGAGAACAACTCATGACAACACGCAAAGACGGACGCGCACACAACGAACTACGCCCCATCACCATCACCCGCGGATGGTCACAAAACGCAGAAGGCTCAGCCCTCATCGAATGCGGAAACACCCGCGTCCTCTGCACAGCATCCTTCACCGAAGGCGTACCACGCTGGCTCAAAGGACAAGGCAAAGGATGGGTCACCGCAGAATACGCAATGCTGCCACGCGCCACCAACAGCCGTTCCACCCGCGAATCCGTCAAAGGCAAAATTGGTGGACGCACCCACGAAATCTCACGACTGATCGGACGCTCCCTACGCGCCGTCATCGACACCCAAGCACTCGGCGAAAACACCATCGTCCTCGACTGCGACGTACTCCAAGCAGACGGCGGAACCCGCACCGCCGCCATCACCGGCGCATACATCGCCCTCGTACAAGCTATCGAATGGGCTAAAAAAGAACGCATTATCAACCGCAACGCACAACCCATCACCGGAAGCGTCTGCGCAACATCCGTCGGCATCATCGACGGAACACCCATGCTTGACCTACCCTACGAAGAAGACGTCCGTGCCGAAACCGACATGAATATTGTTGTCACCGGCGACGGAAAATTCATCGAAGTACAAGGAACAGCAGAAGGCGTGCCCTTCGACAGAGACGAACTTAACGCACTCCTTGACCTAGCATTAGAAGGAACAGCAGAACTCACCCGTATTCAGCGTGAAACACTAGGAGAATAAACATGCCAGCCCGCATCGTCCTCGCCTCACACAACACCGGAAAACTACGCGAACTACGAGAGATTCTGCGCGACAAAATTAGCGGACTCAACGTCGACGAAGACGTCGTCGACGCCTCAACCATAGGTGCTGTTGACGTCGTCGAAGACGGCGTAACCTTCGCAGAAAACTCCCTCAAAAAAGCGCGCGCCGTTGCAGCCGCAACAGGGCTTATCGCCATCGCCGACGACTCCGGACTAAGCGTTGACGTGCTCGGCGGTGCCCCCGGTATCTTCTCGGCACGCTGGTGCGGACACCACGGCGACGACACCGCAAACCTCAACCTACTACTTGCCCAACTATCCGATATTGACGACGAACATCGTGGAGCACAATTCTGCTGTGCCGCAAGCGTCGTCACACCCACCGGCGAAGAACACGTCGAACACGGGTACATGCGCGGAACACTCTTACGCGAACCACGCGGAGAAGGAGGCTTCGGATACGACCCCATTCTCGTACCCGAAGACCTCGAAGCACCATACGTGGGGCAAAGCTGCGCAGAAATACCACGCGAGGTCAAAAACACGATGAGTCACCGCGCTCGCGCATTTGAAGCGCTGATTCCTCACCTGATTGCACTGTTATCTGACGAACACGGTTCAGACGAACAATAGTTCTTCAGATGTTAGCGGCGTAGGAGTAAACGATGACACCACATCACGGGTATCTAGAGCAGGCACAATACCTGCCAGTGGTTCAAGCTGTGATGGCTCAAGCCGGTCTGAATATCTCACAAGATCGGTGGGATATTCGCACCAGCGGCTCCGCCCATATTGTGATTAATATGGGTGGAGAACTGAGTATTCGCGTGGCAAAAAGTGACCAAGTTGCCCGCCATGTGGCGCGTCGTACAGAAGTGCTTCGCCGTTTACCGCACCATTTTTCTTTTGAAGTTCCTCGCCCCATCACTCGAACCATCACCCGCCAAGGTTTTACCGCAGTAGGGCTACGGTGGATTAAAGGCGAACCAAGAAACCCCGGGCCTGCACCAGCAAAATATTTGGCGCAACTCGTCCGCGAAATACACCGTGTTGATTATGAGGGGATGGAACCATACCTTGATTCTGCACACCAGCATTGGGGCGGAGAAGACGGGCTGAGTGCCCTCGAACAGGATGTGCTTCCGCGTCTTCTCAAAACGAACCGTTCAACAGCGCAGAACATTATTCAACAAGTACATGACCTTCCCGAGGTTGAACCCGTACTCATCCATAATGACCTTGCAGGGCATAACATCCTCTGGAACGGGGATAAACTTACTGGCGTCATTGACTGGGACCACGCAACTCTTGCCGACCCCGCCTACGATTACGCGTCCTTAGGGAACTGGTACGGGTGGGACTGCCTCAGCTCATTCTTAGGAGAAGATGAGATTCATCGGGCACAAATTATCTCTCGTCTGGTGGCGTTAGAAGCGGTAGCATACGCCATTCATAACGGTAAAGGTGGCGGTATTATCCGTTTAGCCGTCGAAAGAGCCGACCACTGGTTACAAACGCACCGTCAAAGCCTCATACAATAGGACTAAACCTCACAAAACGTCAGAACCTACGTACATAGAGCCGTTCACTATGAAAATAGTGGCTTGTCGATGAGACAAACCCACAAACAAGCCACTATCAACTCAAAAATATGAGAACCGTAATCTAGCTCTTCTGCTGAACGGCAGAACCACCCAACTGGGCACACCAACGATTGAGCGCCTCATCTATCACATCAAGCACTTCAAGACGCGACGTAAATTCTGGCGAAAAAATACTTGAACCATAACCAGCGCCCAAAAGAGCGCCCGTAACCGTTGCAGAAGAATCAGACACCAACGGCACACGCACCGCATGAGCAATCGCGTCAAGAGCAGAAACTTCTTCACGATTCTCTGCAACCAAAGCAGACAACACTCCACGACCGAGCACCGCAGAAGAAACCTGCTCATGACGAAACGCCTCATCTAAAAGATGTGTTGGCACATCCTGCTCAGACAAGGCTTTTGCCTGACGTAACGCACAACGAATCTTCTCACCGTTAGAAGGAATCCCACGCTGAGGAAGAGAATCAATCCAATCCAAGACCGAAAGGACCGCCTGCCGAATAGGCTGCTCTACCACATCACGATAGGCAATGGCATAACGAATCAACAACGTATAGGCAATAGAAGAAACTATTGTTTCGGGGTGCCCGTGGGTAAGAGCCGTAGCCCGTGCACTCAACGAAATAACAGTGCTTTCTTGCTCAAGAGGAAGAAAACCAAAAACAGCAGAAGGCGCTAACGCTCCGGTAGTTTGCTCATCGGGGCAAACATGTTTATCAAGCGTTTGCATCTGACCAGTGTTTAATGAGCGAGAAATAGCGGGGTCAAGAGTGTGAGCTTTTTGTAAAGCTGGGTGGCTATCAATCTCGCGTGGCAAAGATATTGGCGCATCAGACTCGAGAACACGTCCGGTACCGCGATACCACCGCAAATACGCTAACCACAGGCACGCTAACTCATCCGCTGAAGAACCCTCATTATTCCATTCAAGAACTTCTGTAAGAGCGTCTAAAGTGAACAGGGTCAGCTGAGTATCTTGAGAAATTGTAAAACAGGTGATGTGATGCGAGAACAATGAACGTAAAAGCTCATGACGTACAACAGCATCTTCTAAAATGTCATCTGCTGAAGAAGACTCGGGGGAGAGAACCTGCCTGCCAGCATAGTCTCCTAGAGCTGTACCCCATAAAACGCCTCGAAGAGAATCTCGATACGTAGGCGACTCGGGGCTAGGGGCAATAATACCTTCTGCAGAAATCATAACTGCCATTCTAAACTCTAGATAACTCAACAGTGAACTACTTTGAAGAAAAACTTCTGCAGTGTTAAGCGCCAATAGGTAAACTAGGGGATATGCGTATTCTGCACACCTCTGACTGGCATCTTGGACGTTCATTCCACGGGTTCTCCCTAGAAGAACACACCCAAGAACTTCTGAAAGAACTGATAGATACTATCCGCACCAAATCTATCGACGTGCTTCTTATCAGTGGAGATGTCTACGATCAGGCTCAGCCACGTGTGAATACCGTCAAAATGCTGTCGCAAACCCTCGAAACTATTAACGCTTTAGGGTGCGCTATCGTCATTTCTAGCGGTAACCACGACTCCTCTATCCGTTTAGGGTTTGGAACAAAAATTCTTGAACGCTCCGAAGTTTACATGCGCACCAGTATCGACAACATTGACCAGCCGGTCATCATCGAACGTGACAACCAAAAAGTAGCTATCTACGCCATCCCATACCTCGAACCACGAAGCGCCGGCGCACGCTTTGAGGTGGAACCAACCCACGCGCACGTTCTCGAATACGCTAGTAAACAAGCCAAAAAAAATCTACAAAAACAACAACACATCACGGCCTCTATCATGATGGCGCACTGTTTTGTGACCAGCGCAGAACCCTCAGAATCAGAACGCAACATCCATGTGGGCGGGTTAGGCACCGTAGGCGCTCAAACCTTTGAAGGGTTCAGCTACACCGCGTTAGGGCACCTGCACCGCCCCCAAAAAATTACCGACACCATCCGTTATAGCGGATCATTATTGGCGTACTCCTACTCAGAGGAAAAACATCGTAAAGGGGCGTGGATTCTCGACATTACTGACGACGGGGCACTAAACATCCAAGAACATCATTGGCGCACAACAGTTAACCTGAAAACCCTTCGAGGCACACTACACGAACTGCTCAACAACCCCGAATACAGCGCCTACTATGAGCACTATTGCAGAATCTACATCACCGATACACCCCGCCCCACTGGTGCTCTTGAACAACTACGCCAAAAATATCAGAGTATCGCTGAGCTCCATTTTGAACCAGAACAACGCAGCGAAACAGAACCAAAAACATACCGCGAACGTATCAAAAAAAGTCACGACGTCGTTGCGACCTGCACCGAATTCTTCGAACACGTCCGACAAAATCCACTGACCGAAACAGAAAAAACATACGTCAACAGCATCGTCCAACAAGCACAACGCGAACTCGAAGCGAAAGAAGGCTAACGATGAGACTGCATCGACTAGAAATGACCGCCTTTGGGCCGTTTGCGCACACCGTCAGCATCGACTACGAAAAACTTAACGAGAGTGGACTCTTCCTCCTCACAGGGCCCACCGGATCAGGAAAAACCACTATCTTTGACGCTATCTGCTTCGCCCTATACGGAAAAACCTCTAGTGCAAGAGCAGACCTCAAAAGCCACTTCGCCACACCAGAAGCCATTCCCTCCGTCGAACTAGAATGCACCATCAGCAACACTCGACTAAAAATCTGGCGTAGCCCCGAATGGCAAAACCCGCAGAAAAAAACAAAAAACCATCACCGAGTTCACGTCCAACAATTCAACACCACCACACAACAATGGGACACTCTCGCCGAACGAATCAGCGACGCAGCCACCTATATCACCGGACTCATCGGACTCGACGAAAAACAATTCACCCAAATCATGCTCCTACCACAGGGCGAATTTGCGAAGTTTCTCAACGCAAAATCAGCAGAAAGAGAAACCCTCCTCAAAAAACTATTTCCCATCGACACCTTCGAAAAAGTACAAGAACTCCTCAAAGAACAAGCACAACAAGCCAACGAACACACCACACAGATAACGGAACAACTCCGCCACCTTGAGGAACAATTCTTCAACACCTACCAACGCTGCCGTATCGAACACCTCGAAGAAGAACTCAACCACGCTGCACAAAATCTCATAGACGAACTCCCCGAAGAACAACACAACACCTATCTACAACAGCTCAAACAACTCACCCAAGAACACACCCCAACCACCCCAAAAGATGACGACACATACACTCTTGACCAACGTCAAGAACAGATGGAACAACACCACACCATCATCCAACGTGTACTGCCACTAGTACGTCAACTACACCAAAACATTGCAGAAGAACTAGAATGCAACCACGAACACAAAACCCAGCTCCAACGCCGTATAGAACACCACCACCACTACACTCAGCTACAAGAACAACAACAGCAACTTACCGCGCAAACCAGCCACATCAACGAACAACGCCAAAAAGTACGCCGAGCACAAGAAGCACAACAACTCCTACCGCTCTACCGTCGCTTCATCGAAACTCAACAGCAACAAGAACACAACACCCAACAGCAACAAAAACTTGCCCACCACATACAACAACTCTGCACCGAACACCACCAACACATCCACCACAACCCTCAAAGCATTGAACTGCCCCTCATCACACAACTCTACGAACACCCGTTAGAACACAGCACCAACCTCAAAGAATATGGTGAACAACTCCCACACCTACTCCAAACACTGCACGAACTCACACGAGAAGAAGAACAACTCAACCACGCCAAAAAACACTACCAACAGCTACTCACACGCCAAAAAACACTGAGCACGGCCGTTGAACAAACCCAACAACAACACGAAAAAACACAACAACGCTACGAAGAACTCAACGAACAATACCAACAACTAGCAGACACCGAAGAAGAACTCATACACGCCCAACAGGAATACACCCACGCACAAAACATTCTTGCCCTATCCCAAGAACACGAAAAAGAACAACAACACCTCAACAAAGAACAAGAACACTACAAAACCTACGAAACGCAACGACGAAAAGACGCACAACACCTCGAAAAACTACAACAACTACGCTACAACCAAACCGCCTATAGCCTCGCAATCAACCTCACACCCAACGAACCCTGCCCCGTCTGCGGATCCTGCGAACACCCCGCACCAGCACACCACAACACCACCGAAGAACTCGTCGAACAACGAGACATCGACCAAGCACAACAACAACTAGAACACTCCACCGAAAACACCAAAAACAGCCACCAAAACGTTCAACGTATCACCCAACACCTAGAAGAACTCACCCGCAATGGCGCACTACCCATCGACCAAGCCCACGAAAACCTCACCGCACACCGCGAACAACAACACCAAGCAGAACAACGCCACCACCAACGCAACATCCTCAAAGAACAACTCAACTCCCTAGAACACCAGCTTCAAGAACTCAAAGAACAAGCCATCCAACACCACACCAGCTACGAAGAACACCAGAAAACTCTCAACGAACAACACCAACACATCACTACCCAAGAAAACACCCTCAAACAACACCACACCAACTACACACTGAACGAAAGAATACAAAACCTCAACAAGCTCAACAGCATCCTCGACGAACTCAAAATCACCCGCGCCCACGCACAAAACATCAGCGAACAACACCAAAAAAATCAGGATGAATGGCACCAAAAACTAGAAGAATCATCCTTCACCAGCATCCAAACAATACAAGACGCCACCATCCCCACCACACAACTACAACAGTGGGAAGAAGACATCACAAACCACGACGCAAACACCCACTACATCACACAAGCGCTCACCCACGAACACATGGTTGCCGTCGCCAACGAACTAGCACAAGGACACCAACCACCAAGCCCCAAAGACCTCGAACACCAACAACACAAAACCAAAAACCTGAGCACCTATAAAGACGTCCTCCTCGGACAAACCCTCACCCTCGAACAAGCCCAAAACACCACCACCGAACTCCTCGAACAATACCGAGAACACCGTGCAACATGCGAAGAACTCACATCTCAAGCACAGATGAAACAAGAACTCGCTAAAATTGCGCACGCAACATCTACCGACAACACCCTCAAAATGCAGCTGACCACCTACATCCTTGCTGCACAACTTGAAGACATCACACAAGCAGCCAGCGAACACCTCCAAGCCATGACACACGGAAGATACCAACTCCAACACAGCGACCACAAAACACAGAGCAAATCTGGTCTAGGATTAGCCGTATACGACCACTGGCACGATAGACAACGCTCACCCGAAACGCTCTCAGGAGGAGAAACCTTCATGGCATCACTCTCCCTCGCACTCGGACTAGCAGACGTCGTACAACACCGACACGGAGGAATAGAAATAGACACCCTCTTCGTCGACGAAGGATTTGGTACCTTAGACGAAGACACTCTCAACAACGTCATGGAAACACTCGACGGACTACGCGAACAAGGACGCGTCATCGGACTCATCTCACACGTGAACGAACTCAAAACCCGAATACCTGAACACATCACCTTGGTCAGCTCACCAGAAGGGTCAGATATTGTCACCCAAATATCCTAAACAGACCGAAACACCGAGCTACACCAGAACACTACGCATACGACACTCCGTACGCTACCTACAAAACCGCCTCATCTACCTGACATCGATTGTCGGCAAAAAATTTATTATCTTCTCACTTTTTAGCCGACTACCCACCTACATGGTGGCGCTCGCAGTGCTCATTAGCATGGGAACACGCACCAGCGAAATCACACTTGGCGCGTATTCTGCGGGGCTCATCACGATGAGCTCAGCGGTGATGCAAAGAACCTATAGGCGTATAGCTCAACGTCTTGGGTACCGTTCAGTAGTGTGCATTACGGCAACATTGAACATTCCGGCGGTAGCGTTTTTGATGGTGCAAACGGTGCAATTTGCTCCCAACCGTGCCAGCGGATCCATACCTATCTTCTTGATAGCTTCTGCATTGGCAGGAGCAACCACCATACCGATAAGTGCCGCTATGCGTAGTTATTGGAGTGAACGTTATACGGCAACTCAAGATCGTCGACTCCTGAACTCTGCTATCGCTTTAGAATCTATCCTTGACGTTATTGCGTTGCCTCTGGCTGCGGCAAGTGTGGGTGCTATCGCTATTTTTTCGGGGGCGTTATCCTCGCTATATGCTGTTATCTTCATTGACGTCTTCGCAATTTTCTTTATCTTGTGGTTTCCGAAAGCTATCGTAACGCTCAAATTTTCGCACCCCTCCATTGAGACGATACCTATTCCCATCCGTAACCCGCCTCCTTTTGGTGTTTTGCCGATGCTTGGTATCGCCTGCATTGGTACAGCAATCGGCTCGACACAGACCGCGTTGGTGATTCGCGGTCTACATTCTGACACCCTCGAATTTGTGGGGTTTTATATTGGCATGATGGGAACTGCTGGCGCTTGTACCTGCGTTATTTTGACGGTTCTACGGTTACGTTTAGGCACATGGCAAGGCTGGCTCTTAGACGCTCATCTCCTGTTATTGGTGGGTTTGATTCTGTCTATCCCACAATCTCAATTCTGGATTACTGCTGTTCTTGCCATCTACGGTGGACTGCTTGGCGCATCACTGATGTGTATGGAGTCGATTATGACTGCTATTGCGGCGCGTGCCAACGTGGGCTTAGCCTTATCTGCCATACAAACCACTTATATTGGTGGGCTTGCTTTAGGGTATGTGTGGGCGGCAACCGTGGGTGAGAGTTTAGGGCAACAATCAGCGATGCTTATTCCGCTATTTGCGGCTGTTCTTTTTGCGCTCTTATCTCACGTATATGGTGCCAAATGGAGAGCAACCTACGAAGAACGTCTTCCACTCTTAGAAGATTTTGACCCTCCGTCGTCGACAACCTCATAAGGCTCTTCCCCTTAAAATATGGGTGTGCCCCTGCTGAGCTTTTCTGTTCGGCAGGGGCACACCCATGTTTCTTATACTAAGAGATAGAGAATCTGCTCTAGATAATAAAGGCTTCTTCGCTTTCTTGAACGAGCGCTAACACACGTTTTTTAAAGACTCCGCTGGTAAGAGCATTGACATGGTTACGTCCGTCTAAGATGAGCTGTTCATAGGGAACGTGAGCTTCGGTCAGAGCCTCAGTAAGCCACGAATAATCACCGGCTACGCTATCTTCACTGCCGCGCACCAGCAGAATAGGGCAGAGTGGGTGTAAAAGTGTTGGGTCAAAATCAAAAGCTAACGGCAAACATGCAAAATGTTTGAGTGATGATTCTCGTATGAGCGAATGATTAATGACGGCGGGGAACGTCGGATTAATATTTTCTTGCTCTAAGGAACCTAAAAGATATTGTGCGATGAGTGGTAGATGATCGTGCTGAGGTAGCCCACCAATACTTGTAGAGAGCACGTTATGACCTGCGTAGGAGCTAGCTTCCCATGCGATACGGGCACCAGCGCTAAACCCTACAAGGTGGGCAGGGGAGTCAAGCTCGTCAATAAATTGTGCCACGGCGTGAGCTGCTGATACGAAGAATCCGTGTTCTTCAGGTAATGGAATATCACCCGTATAGGTTAGTGATGGGTCTGGGTTTTTGAGGTCTTCATTGCGGTGATACGGCAAATCAACGATGATGCAAGGATACCCTTCAGCGGTGAACCGTTTGACCCATCCGGTGCGCACCCATAATTGTTCTCCGGTTGCGGCGAAGCCGTGTAAAAAGATGATAGGGGAACGTTCTGGGCTGTTTTGTGCAGCAGGGAATATCCGATACGAAAGAGGAGGAAAAATAGTCACCAGTCCACTGTAGTGTGCAGTGTGACTGGTGACCAAAGAAAATGAGGAAGATAACGTTCTGCCCTCGTACACCCCATCCCTCTATCAGGGTGTACGAGGGCAGAAAACAAGCACCTACTGTTGAGGTGAAGATTTCTCTTTCTCAAGTTTTTGAGCAAGCGCCTGATAATCTAAACCGTTTTGGGATAGGCGAATCGCTTTCCCCTCAGCAATAAATTTCTCTTTTGTCTCAATAATTTTGATGGCTTGAGTATTATCGCGTGGGCGAAGCTGAACGAATTCTTCTGCCGAAATACCGGCACGTAGTTCGCGCATACGCTCAATTTCTGCGTCAATTTCTGCGCCGAGAAGTAGCACATTGTTCATAATCCAGATGAATAGGAGCATGACGATGACAGCGCCGATTAGACCATAGGTGGCGTTATATTTGCCGAAGTTTGATACATAGAACGAGAACCCTAAGCCGGCGATACCCATTGAGACCAATGCGAAGGCTGCACCAGCCGAGAAGATTCGTAGTTTGGGTTGTTTGACGTTGGGCGTGCCGTGGTAGAGCAATGCTACGAGTGCAACGGCGAGGCAGAGGATAATAGGCCAACGGAACCAGAGCCATACACTGGTGAATGCGGTGAGGTCTAGACCGGGGACGCTATCTGAGATGAAGGTGAGGACTCCACCACTCATGAGCAGCACCATGAGCATGAGAACAAGCATGAAGACGAGAATCGCGGTGACTAATAGGTTTTGAGGTCGAAGTTTCCAGATGGGTCGGCCTTCAACGACACCATAAAGCCTATTGAGTGCACGCCCAAAAGCGCCGATGTATCCGGAAGCTGTCCAGAGCGCACCGACAACACCGGTAATAAGCGCTAAACCAGCAGCACTTGATGAGGTGAGCTGAGAAATGGGTTCTTCGACGATAGAAAGAACTTCTGCTGGGGCAATATCACTAATGAAATTGATAATTGCGTGCGTGGTTTCTTGGCCACGTCCGAAAACGCCGAGGAGAGAAACTACTGCCAATAGAGCAGGGAAGATGGAAAGCACCGCATGGTAGGTGAGTGCTGCTGCCATATCGGTACAACCGTCAGTACCAAACTTGTTAAAGGCACGTTTGATGACGTACCCCCAGTTAAAATTGGTGACTTCTTTGATGGTGTAGCGTTTATGAACTTTTTCTGGTGCGGGGGCTTCTTGAGCGCGAGTGATTGTTTGTTCCTCTAAAGACATCCGAACTCCTAGTCGATGCGAATGAGTTGCTACGTAAGCTTAACATGTTTGTTCAGTGTGCTTCTAGAACTCTTGGGCTTTAGCTGTTAGCTTCCCTCAAAAATACTGGGATACTGTATTTTTATGTTGATAAGGGGTGTGACAAGTGGCAATAGAGTAGAAGGCGTGCAAAAATCTTTGCACGCCTTCTACTCTGATATACATGAATCGTCTGTATCTTGTGGGTGTTAGTACGAGAGTCCTAGAACCTTTGAGGTGTGTTCTAGTACTTCGTCGGCAAGTTCTGGTGTTTCGTTGAGTCGAACGCCGAAAGCCGGAATCAGTTCACGGATACGAGACTCCCATGCTGGGAACTGTTCTTTAAAGCATCGTTGTAGGAGGTTCAACATGATGGGAACAGCTGTAGATGCTCCGGGAGAAGCACCAAGAAGCGCAGCAAGAGAGCCGTCGTGAGCAGAAATGAGTTCTGTACCAAATTGGAGGATGCCGCCTTTAGCGCTGTCACGTTTCATGACTTGTACACGCTGACCTGCTTGAATTAGTTCCCATTCGTCGGCTTGAGCTAACGGATAGTATTCGTGTAATGCGTCAATACGGCTTGACTGATTCTTTGCAAGTTCCCCTACAAGGTATTTTACGAGAGAGAGGTTATCGAGCCCTGCACGAACCATCGGGTAGAGGTTATCGGGGCGTACCGATAACGGAAGATCTAAGAACGATCCTTGTTTTAAAAAGTTTGTGCTAAAACCGGCGTAAGGCCCAAAGAGTAGGGAACGTTGCCCGCGAACATAGCGGGTGTCAAGGTGAGGCACCGACATGGGTGGGGCGCCGACAGAAGCTTGACCGTACACTTTGGCGCAATGTTCTGTTGCGGTGGCTTCGTTGGTGTTTCTTAAGAATAGGCCAGATACGGGGAACCCTCCGTAGCCTTTTCCTTCTGGGATACCAGATTTTTGGAGGAGTTTTAATGCTCCACCGCCAGCACCTAAGAACGCAAAACGAGTATTAACCACAAGGTGTTCTTCGGAGTTCAAACGGTTTTTGACCGTAATTTTCCATTGCCCGTTGGTGTCTTGGACGAGTTGAGTGACGTGGTGACCGTATCGTACGCTCACTCCCTGTGAGGTGAGGTAGTTGGTGAGCTGTTCGGTCAAGTACCCAAAATCGACGTCTGTTCCTTCGGGGGACCAGTTTGCTGCTACTTTTTGTTCAGCATGACGTCCTTGCATGGTCAGTGGCGCCCACTGGTGTATTTCTTGGTGGTCTGTAGAGAACTGCATTCTCTCAAAGAGTTTTTCGCGACGGAACGCCTCAAAACGTGCCTTGAGGTAGGCGCTGTGCTCTTCACCAAAGACTAAAGACATGTGCGGTACAGAGTTGATGAAGGAGGCGTCTGTGAGTTTTCCTTCTGCGACGAGCGAGGCCCATAGTTGTCGAGACGTGTAAAACTGTTCGTTGATGCCTAATGCTTTTGCCGTAGAGACGGTACCATCTGCACCTGCTGGTGCGTAATTGAGTTCGCATAGTGCAGCATGTCCGGTGCCAGCATTATTCCACGGGCTAGAAGATTCTTGACCTACGCGGTCTAGACGCTCAAACATGATGATGTTCCATGATGGCTCTAATTCTTTGAGCAACACACCAAGGGTTGCGCTCATAATGCCACCACCGACGAGTACGACGTCAGTCGATTCCGTTGTAGCCACGGTTATTACTCCCAAGAGATGATAAGTCAATACGAGGTAAGTCTTCTTTGACTTACCACAAAGATTTTTGCGGTATCTGGTGATGCGCAAAAACCTCTGAGTTTTAGACTAACTTATTCGGCGCCTTCAACGGTGAATCCTTTTGCTTGCAACCTGAAAAAGACTCGATAATTTTTAGGAGTGAGCCTTTGCTAAAGCAAAATTTGCGATGCCTGTGGCACTGAGCGGGTAATAATCGACGCGTGGGCCAAGCGCTACCGAAGAAATAGGGTATGCGATAGGGATTGCCGGCATTAATAATGCGATGTGCAGATTAATTTCTTGGTATGCGATACGGCGTTCGTCGATGTCGTTGATTTGGTCTGCTGCTCTCATCGCACTGAGAATTTGTGTGTAGGTTATTTTTTCTCGCGGTAATTCTGCCAGTGAAGTGGTATCTGGTGCAGGGGCGTCGTCTTTTTCTGTTGTTGGAGCTTCTGTATCGTCTTTGGGTTGTTCGTCAGTTGGTGCGTCGAGTTTGTGGTTGTCGGGTGCTGATTCTTCGAGGATTTCTAATTCGCCGTCTTCGACATAGGTGGCTTCACTTTGTTCGGCTGAGTGCACGATTTCTGAGGTGGGTGCTAGGACCCTTGAGATGAAGGCGTTTGGGTCGCGGTAGGAGCCTACGAACCCTGTTAATGCTAGGGCACGTTTTGTGCTTTGCTTGCTAATAATGTCGAGGTAGCCTTCATTCCACGGCACGGGCATTGGTTTGATGTTCAGCCCGATAGAGACGAGGTTTGCTGCCAAAGACGCATAAATAGCTTCGGGGGATTCCATCGTCGCTAAAGAAACACCTGTGGGGTAGTAGAAGGTGAGTTCTTCGCCGTTGTATCCGCTTGCTTCGAGTTGTTCTTTGGCGCGGTTTTTATCGTAGTTATAGTAGGCGCGTGTGTCATCATTTTTCATCATGAATAGCGCTGGTAGGAAGTCGTTTGCGACGTTTGTTCCTTGAGGGAAATTATTGCGCACGACATCGTGACGGTCGAGGGCGTGAGCTATGGCCTGACGCATGAGCGCCTTGCTCAGAAGGGGGTGATCCGTGTTAATGCTGATATAGCAGATGGCGTAGGGGTCTCGTGGTTGGATGAGGTTGCCAGAGCGTGCTAGCGGAACATAGTTGTCGATGGCTACGAGGTCGTAGGCATCAATATCGCCGTTGCGTAGAGCATAGTAGCGTTTATCAGAATCGGAGATGGTGCTGATGATGAGCCGTTCAATAACAGGTGCTGCTCCCCAATAAGTGGGGGAAGCTTCGAGGGTTGCTGTTGAGCCGTCCCATTCTTTGAGGGTGTATGCGCCTGTTCCTACGGGTAGTTTTTTGAAATGGTATTCGTCATTGAGTGAGGCGGGGGAAGCAATGCCAAATGCTGGTTGGGTGAGCGCCTTAATAAAAGATGTTGAGGGGCGTGAAAGTGTGAAGATAATTTTTTCGTCGATGGCTTTGCAGTCTGTGACTAGCGGTGTTCTTTGGTCTGGTGCGGTGACTCCACTAAAAAGTTGCAGGTAGTCAGTGCGAGAATATGCGGTGGTGTCGGCTGCTGCGTGAACCCATCGTTGATAGTTTTTGATAACGGATTCTGCGTTAAAGGGAGACCCGTCATGGAAAGTGACGTTATCTCGTAGAGTGAAAGTGTATGTGAGTCTGTCTGAGGAGAGTTCCCATTGGGTTGCTAGAGAAGCTTCGGGTAAGCCGGTGTCGACGTTTGCTCTGAGGAGGGGCTCAAGAACTTGTGCTGAGATGCGTGCCGTTTCAAGTGTTCCGCTGGTGGCGACATCTAGTGATGGTGTGGGTGCTGCGTTTGCGAATCGAAGAGTGATCGGTTGGTGTTTGGTCGGTGTGGGTGAAGCGCTTGCATCGTGGGTGTGTGGTGTTGTGGTGTCTTGGTGCTCTTGTGCAGAGCAGGCGCTAAATGCTGTTGCGGTAGCAAAGAGTGACCCGTAGCGGAAAAGTTCGCGGCGGTTGAGACCAGAAGACACAGAAACACACTTCCCTTGTGAGCGGTAAGGTCGACGAAAGAGCTGTATTGACCTGTAGATATAGATAAAGCCCAGTATATACCGGGCTTTATCTTTTCTATGATGTTATGCAGTGCGCAAGGAGGGACTTGAACCCTCACGCCCGAAGGCACAGGAACCTAAATCCTGCGTGTCTGCCAATTTCACCACTCGCGCATGTTCAGCTGAGCGAACTCTAGAAATAGTACACGATATATTTTGGCTGTGCAAATCGGCAGAGAAAATAATGCAGAATTTTTGAGATGAGGGTGCTGGAATACGCGTTAGCTGGGGTCAATACCGAGGTCGCGGCGCAGTTTTGCAACGTGTCCTTTAGCTCTCACATTGTATTGAGCGAGGCTGATGTTTCCGTTTTCGTCGATGACGAAGGTGCTGCGAATAAGCCCAATATAGGTTTTTCCATAGTTCTTTTTCTCGCCCCATGCACCATAAGACTCCGCTACAGTGTGGTCCTCATCTGATAGGAGTTCGAAGTTGAGTTCTTGTTTTTGGGTGAAGTTCTGGAGTGCTTGAGGAGAATCGGGGGATACTCCGAGTACAACGTATCCGTGGCTTTGTAGTGAGGCGATGTTGTCACGAAAGTCGCAGGCTTGGTTGGTGCAGCCGGGAGTATTTGCTTTGGGGTAGAAATAGAGTACGACTTTTTGCCCGGAGAATTGTTCTAAGGAGACGATTTCTCCGTTGCTGTTTTTGAGTGAGAATGCTGGTGCTGGTGTTCCAATGTCGAGGCGTTCTGCCATGATTGAATGCTCCTACTATTTATTAGGGGGTGTTGTTTAGGGGTCTATCTTATCGGGTGGCAGATGTTTTGCACTAGGTGCGTGTTGGTGATTGTTTAGGGTGGGGGAGTCACTAAAACCAAACCTGTGTCCAATATGTGAAACACTTAGGTGTGATGTTCTCGTCTCTTGAGGCTCTACGGTTTTTCTCGGTGTTCTGAGAGCGTTCTCAAAAACCTGAGGTTTGCTTGACGAAACTATGTGCACGGGCTGTGTATAAGGTCTGAATGTGATTATTCTTTGCTTGCCAAAGTATAGATTCCGTCAAAATATGTAAAGACTTTACCTATACTAGATACATGCCTGATATTGGTAATTGGTCAATTAATCGTTTGTTATCTACGTCCGCTCGCATGCTTGAACATAGCTGGAATAACCACCTACGCGAGTTGGGATTAACTCACGCCGGAGTTACCGCTCTTGGTGTCATTGCTCGTGAAGGAAAAACTTCACAAGTTCGTATCGCCTCCATCGTTGGAGTGCAAGCTCAAACCATGGGAAAGACTCTATCCCGTCTAGAATCTCACCACTATGTTTTTAGAGTGCGCAACGCCAACGATCGCCGCAGCTATCTTTTAGATATCACTGACGCGGGACGAGATGTACTTGCACGCGCTGAAAAAATTGATAAGAATCTCGCCTCCTTGGGCGCATTAGCTAACCCCGAATTTCGTGAGATGCTCGTCGATATTGTACGTAAACTCTCGGAAGAAGAAGGTAACGACATCGTTCTTCACGGTGCTCACGAAGAACATCGTGCCGCCGTAGGACTTGCCGACTTCACCGGAGACATTGAACCCGTACAACCTGAAGGAGAAGCTCCCATCGAGGTGTCTCAAGTTGTTGGCCCAACAACTGCGGTGCTTGACATTGTTACCCCTGAACTTCTTGACGCTGCTCGTGCTCAACGAGAACAATAAACCCCAACAACTGTGTTTTGTGCAACATTGAGAGTGTAGGGTTTGCTATATCTTCATAATGTCGGATATAGTTTATTCGTTGCTTCAGCAACGAGAATGCGCCTCTAGCTCAATTGGCAGAGCAATTGACTCTTAATCAATGGGTTGTGGGTTCAAGTCCCACGGGGCGCACCACATAATATTGAGGGTCTGACTCGAACGAGTCAGACCCTCAATGCTTTAACACTGACTCACCCGATGCGCGGTGTGCCGCATATCTCTTGTCTGAAAATTTGCGTCTTCCTCCTCACCGAGGTATAGTTTTTATTCGTTGCTTCGGCAACGAGAATGCGCCTCTAGCTCAATTGGCAGAGCAATTGACTCTTAATCAATGGGTTGTGGGTTCAAGTCCCACGGGGCGCACCACACGAAAAGGGTGGTTACCAACAAAAACGGTAACCACCCTTTTCTACATCTGTAGAGCGTATCAACACGCAGAAAACATCAAAAAATATTAGTCCTCAAGCCACGACTCACTCAGAAAATTCTGAAAATCAAGAATGTCACTAGACTGCTCTAATACACCCGAACCATTCTCTAAAACAATCTCAATACTCTGAGGAATCGTCAAAATAAAAGACGTACCCGTCGTAGACTCCAAACCAAAAGTATCTTCATTCAAACTATAGGCACGAATCGCGTTCGTATTATCAATAGAGGTAGGAGTCCCCGCCGGTAAAGCCTGCGGCAAAAGCACGGGAGCCACAATGACCTCTCGCGGAGTATCACGATACCCAATAATGAAATACTCTTGAGAATCCTGCTGCTGAATAGCAATATCAGGATTGCGATACAACGCATGACCTGTAGCAAAAATAAGGTTATAAGCACCATAGTTGATAATCTGCTCATCAAATACTGGGTGCAAAGCTGCCGTAATGAACTCGCTAGAAAGCGTATGTGTGGTCATGAACCCCAGTCTAGGGTAAACGCCCCTCTAACGCGACTATTAAAACATTATTGATGTTTTGCACGTCATATTTAACATAAGGTCACGCTCGTTAAAAGACGACATAAACAGCGCATAACCCGCCCAAAAAGACGAAAGACCTCACAATAACGTGTCGGATGATGAGATGTCTTTGACTTTTACCGCCCATCACGACAAATATTATAGCTATGCAAATGCAACGCAGTTCACAACACATTATTAGCCTTCTAGTCGTCAGATAGGGCGCGCTAGCCTAGGCAAAACTTTGTTGTGTTCCATGCATGCGTACCCTTCGCTCCACTCAGGCGGAGGGTTTTTTCGTATCAGGAAAACACCAAAACCTCCTACGAACATGATCGGCAGACACACCCGTCAACGACCATGAAAAGCATCACCACCACTAAAACGTCAAAGGGCAAAAGAAAATGACCACGGGTCCATCGATGACACCAGCTGTACTCGCTCAAAACGTTGGCAAACACAACGACAGCATCGCAACCGAAACCCACACCGAACGCATGACCGGTTCACAAGCGATCATCCGCAGCCTCGAAAAACTCGGCGTAACCGACATCTTCGGCCTACCCGGAGGAGCCATCCTCCCCACCTACGACCCACTCTTTGACTCCACCCAAATTCGCCACATCCTCGTACGCCACGAACAAGGCGCAGGACACGCAGCCCAAGGATACGCACTATCCACCGGAAAAGTAGGAGTCTGCCTCGCCACCTCAGGCCCCGGAGCCACCAACCTCCTCACACCCATCGCCGACGCAAACATGGACTCCGTACCCATCGTCGCCATCACCGGACAAGTCTCAAGCTCCGTCATCGGCACCGACGCCTTCCAAGAAGCAGACATCGTCGGCATGACCATGCCCATCACCAAACACAGCTTTATGGTCCGTGACCCCCAAGAAATCCCACGCTGTATCGCCACTGCCTTCCACATCGCCTCCACCGGACGCCCCGGCCCCGTGCTCGTAGACATCACCAAAGACGCACAACAAGGCATGATGGACTTCTCATGGCCACCCACCGTCGAAATCCGCGGATACACACCCGTCACCCGCGGACACTCCAAACAAATCCGTGAAGCAGCAAAACTGCTCGCACAAGCACAACGCCCCGTACTCTACGTCGGCGGGGGAATGGTACGCGCCAACGCACCAGAAGAACTAAAACGCCTCGCAAAAAACACCCACGCACCCGTCGTCACCACACTCACCGCACGCGGCGCATACCCCGACTCCGACCCACAAAACCTCGGAATGCCCGGTATGCACGGCACCGTACCAGCAGTCACCGCACTCCAAAAAGCTGACGTACTGCTCTCACTCGGAGCACGCTTCGACGACCGCGTCACCGGCGTCCTCTCATCCTTCGCACCCGAAGCGAAAGTCATCCATATCGACATCGACCCCGCCGAAATCTCAAAAATTCGTTACGCAGACGTACCCATCGTAGGAGACCTCGCACAAGTACTACCCGAACTCAACAGCCTCCTCGAAACCGACTACGCAACAGAACTCAGCCCACTCGAACCATGGTGGCAAACCCTCAACGCCCTCAAAGAAAACTACCCGCTGGGATACACCACCACCGACGACGGACTCGGCTCACCCCAATACGCCATCGAACGCATCTCAGCGCTGAGCGGACCCGACGCCTACTATGTTGCCGGCGTTGGACAACACCAAATGTGGAGCGCCCACTTCCTCAAACACGAAAAACCACGCCACTTCATCAACTCGGCAGGACTCGGCACCATGGGCTACTCCGTGCCCGCCGCCATGGGCGTACAAGTAGCACACCCCGACGCAATCGTCTGGTCCATCGACGGAGACGGCTGCTTCCAAATGACCAACCAAGAACTAGCCACCTGCGCACAAAACAACATCCCCATCAAAGTTGCTATTATCAACAACTCCTCACTGGGCATGGTACGCCAATGGCAAAACCTCTTCTACGACGGACGCTACTCACACACCCACCTCAACACGGGGGCCGGCACCGTACGCATCCCAGACTTCGTCAAACTAGCAGAAGCCTACGGTTGTGTCGGGCTACGCTGCGAATCAGACGCCGACGTTGACGCAACTATCCAACAGGCGCTCGCCATTAACGACCGCCCCGTCGTCGTAGACTTTACCGTCAGCCCCGACGCCATGGTCTGGCCCATGGTGCCCACCGGAGTCTCCAACGACCTCATCCAAATCGCCAAAGACACCTCACCCATCTTTGAAAGAGAGGACTAAGCCATGAGCCGCCACACTTTCTCCGTCTTAGTCGAAGACAAACCCGGCGTGCTGGCACGAGTCTCCGGACTCTTCGCCCGAAGAATGTTCAACATTGAGTCCCTCGCCGTCGGTAATACAGAAGTTCCCGGCATCTCACGTATTACCATTGTGGTAGACGCCGAAGGAAACCTATTAGAGCAAGTGACCAAACAGCTCAATAAACTCATTCACGTCCTCAAAATTGTTGAACTCACACCAGAAACCTCAGTGCAACGAGACCACATCATGGTCAAAGTTAAAGCTGACGCACAAACACGTCTGCAAGTCACCCAAGCAGCAGACCTCTTCCGCGCCCAAGTGGTTGACGTCTCTACAGAGTCCGTCATCATCGAAGCAACCGGATCCGCCGAAAAGCTCAGCGCCCTACTCGACGTGCTAGAACCCTTCGGCATCCGAGAAATTATCCGAGCCGGAACACTCGGACTCGCACGTGGTCCACGTTCCATGAGCGAAAAAGCCCTCAGAAGCTAAACCGCTCAACACCACCACAGGGGCACCCCAACACGGGCACACCCCGACACGAGTTTTTAGATACGACTGCTCAACACCAGAACAGTCACCACACACTAACACCAAGGAGAACACCTCTCATGGCAGCAAAAATCTTCTACAACGATGACGCAGACCTATCCATCATCCAAGGACGCTCCGTCGCCATCATCGGCTACGGCTCCCAAGGCCAAGCACACGCACAAAACCTGCGCGACTCCGGCGTCGACGTACGCATCGGCCTAGCAGAAGGCTCTAAATCACGAGCCAAAGCAGAAGCAGAAGGCTTCACCGTTATGACTGTTGCGGAAGCAACCGCAGACGCAGACGTCATCATGATCCTCACCCCAGACCAAGTACAAGCACAGGTCTACACTCAAGACATCGAACCCAACCTTGAAGAAGGCGACGCACTCTTCTTCGCACACGGATTCAACATCCGATTCGGCTACATTCAAGCACCACAAGGCGTCGACGTCGCCATGGTCGCACCCAAAGGCCCTGGCCACACCGTACGCCGCGAATACGAAACCGGACGTGGCGTACCAGCACTCGTAGCCGTTGAAGTCAACGCATCCGGAACCGCCCAAGAACTAGCGCTATCCTACGCAAAAGGCCTCGGCGCAACCCGTGCAGGCGTCATCGAAACCACCTTCACCGAAGAAACCGAAACCGACCTCTTCGGCGAACAAGCAGTACTCTGCGGCGGCGTATCACAACTGATCCAATACGGTTTTGAAACCCTCACCGAAGCCGGATACCAACCAGAAATCGCCTACTTTGAGGTCTGCCACGAACTCAAACTCATCGTTGACCTCATCAACGAAGGCGGAATCACCAAACAACGCTGGTCCTGCTCCGACACCGCAGAATACGGCGACTACGTCTCCGGCCCACGCGTCGTCACACCAGAAACCAAAGAACACATGAAAGCTGTGCTCAACGACATCCAAAACGGAACCTTCGCACAACGCTTCATGGACGACCAAGCCAACGGCGCACAAGAATTCCTCGAACTACGCGCCAAAGGCGAAGCTCACCCCATCGAAGCAACCGGACGTGAACTACGCAAACTCTTCTCATGGAACAAAGTCCAAGACGACTACACCGACGGAAGCACCCAACGCTAAAACACCATAAACACCCCAAAAAGTAGAGCCGATGAGAGTCACCGCCCTCATCGGCTCTACTCATGGTCTTGGCAACATCCCACGTAACGGCTAAGACACAGTAGCACCATCAAGAAACTCAACGGTAAGATAGTCTACTAACCGGCGCTGTTGGCCGTCAGGGTGAACTGACAGCACCTCCTCCACAACAAAATGAGCGCAAAAGCTCACCAACATACCATGAGCGTTACCGCCGTATCGGGTGAACGGTACCGCCCCCTTCAAGACTGCCTTGAATACCCCTTAAGGAACATTTTCGTGACTCATAAACCCGTCGTTCTCATCACAGAAGAACTCTCCCCAGCAACCATCGAAGCACTCGGCCCCGACTTCGACATCCGAGCCGTCGATGGAACCAACCGCCCTGAACTACTCAAAGCACTAGCCGACGTTGACGCCATCCTCATCCGCTCGGCAACCCAAGTCGATGCCGAAGCCATCGCCGCCGGAAAACACCTCAAAGTGATTGCACGCGCCGGAGTAGGACTCGACAACGTCGATATCAAAGCAGCAACAGCCGCCGGCGTGATGGTCGTCAATGCACCCACCTCAAACGTTATCTCTGCTGCAGAACTCACCGTCGGACACATCCTCGGACTAGCACGCAACATCGCACCAGCATCTGCCTCCATGAAAGAAGGGCAATGGAAGCGCTCGCAATATGCTGGTGTAGAACTTTACGAAAAGACTATTGGCATTATTGGTTTGGGACGTATCGGCAGTCTGGTTGCAGAACGTCTTAAAGGTTTTGGTACTGAACTGATTGCGTACGATCCGTTTGTGACCTCTTCTCGTGCAGCAACAATGGGCGTTGAACTCGTTGAGCTAGATGAACTATTAGAGCGTGCTGACTTTTTGACGATTCACATGCCACGTACACCAGAGACTATGGGCATGATTAATGAGCAGTCTTTTAAGAAGATGAAGAACACCGCCTACGTCATTAACGTTGCTCGTGGTGGGCTTATTGATGAGGCTGCGTTAGATACTGCGTTGCGTTCTGGCCAGATTGCTGGTGCCGCTATTGACGTGTTCGTGAAAGAACCTGCAAAGAACGTTCCATTTATTGAATTGCCGAACGTGGTGTGTACCCCGCATTTAGGTGCGTCCACCGCTGAGGCTCAAGAAAAAGCTGGTGTGTCGGTGGCTCGTTCGGTACGTCTTGCGCTTGAAGGTGACCTCGTGCCTGACGCTGTTAACGTTGCCGGTGGCGCTATCGATAAGGATGTGCGCCCAGGTGTGCCTTTGGCTGAGAAGCTTGGCCGTATTGTGACGGCGCTTAGCAGTGGTGAGGCGATGACTCATGTTGAGGTTAAGGTTGCTGGAGAAATTGCTACAAAAGATGTGACTTCGTTGAAGCTTTCGGCGTTGAAGGGTGTCTTCACTGATGTTGTTTCGGAGAAAGTGTCTTATGTGAATGCTCCGATGATTGCTCAACAACGTGGTATTGAGGTGGAGCTTACTACTACGGAGGAGACAGAATACTTCCGTAATGAGACGATTCTTTCGGCGGTACTTGCATCAGGTAGCACTGTTAAAGTTTCGGGTACGGTTACTGGCCCTAAACTTGTTGAGAAGCTGACAAATATTGGTGGCTATGATCTTGAGATTCCGATTACGGATTATATGCTCATCCTTGAGTATGAAGATCGCCCAGGCATGATTGCTGCGATGGGTACGCTTTTGGGTACGGCGTCAATCAATATTGCTGGTATGCAGGTCTCTCGTGGGGATAAGGGTGATCAGGCGGTGGCTGTGTTGGCGCTTGATTCTGCTCCTAGTGCAGAAGTGGTCAATAGCATTAAGAATATTGTGAATGCTTCACGTGCTGCGTGTGTGAACCTTGCACAATAGCTAAGCATTAGCAGTAGAAGGGGGTGGGCACCATTTTGGGTGTTCACCCTCTTCTTTGTGTTGGTGGTGCTGTTGTATATTGATGTGAATTATGGGCTATTTATGGATAAAGACTGTGAAAAGTTCCGTTTTATCTGTAGCGCCATATAAAGTAATGGGTATGAGTTCAACCCCGTATTACATCACCACTGCTATTGCTTACCCGAATGGTGACCCTCATATTGGTCACGCATACGAACATATTGCTACTGACGCCATGGCGCGTTTTAAACGTCTTGACGGTTATGACGTCCGTTTTTTGACTGGTACTGATGAGCACGGTCAGAAGATGCAGACTACTGCAGCTAAGCTTGGTATGAGCGCTAAAGAGCTTGCTGATCAGAACGCTATTCGTTTCCGTGCGATGGACGATATGATGGGCGTTTCGTATGACCGTTATATTCGTACTACTGACGCAGACCATTATGAGGCTTCACAGGCTATTTGGAAGCGTATGGAAGCAAATGGCGATATTTATCTTGATAAATATGCTGGCTGGTATTCTGTGCGTGATGAAGCCTATTATGCGGAGGACGAGACGGAGCTTCGTGACGGTCAGCGTTATGCGAAGACGACTGGCACTGAGGTGGAGTGGACGGAAGAAGAGTCCTATTTCTTCCGCTTGTCTAAGTATCAGGATCGTTTGCTTGAACTATATGAGAATGAAGGTTTTATTTATCCTGAGACTCGTCGTAATGAGCTAGCAAGCTTTATTCGTGGGGGATTGAACGATCTTTCTATTTCTCGTACAACTTTTGACTGGGGTGTTCCTGTCCCCGGTAATGATCGACATGTGATGTATGTGTGGGTTGACGCTCTCACCAACTATTTGACGGGTGTAGGCTTCCCCGATGTTGATAGTGAGATGTTCACAAAGTATTGGCCTGCTAACGTTCACATGATTGGTAAGGACATTTCTCGTTTCCACGCTATTTATTGGCCTGCTTTCTTGTGGTCTGCTGGTATTGAGCTACCACAGCGTGTCTTTGCACACGGGTTCTTGCTCGTTGATGGTGAGAAAATGTCGAAGTCTGTTGGTAACGTGGTTGGCCCTGCTGATTTGGTGAAGACGTTTGGTCTTGACCCGTTCCGTTTCTTCTTGTTGCGTGAGGTGTCTTTCGGACAGGACGGCTCGTATTCTCCTGAGGCTATTAAGAACCGTATTAACGCTGATTTGGCGAATGATTTAGGAAACTTGGCGCAGCGTTCTTTGTCGATGATTGCAAAGAATTGTGGCGGTTGTGTTCCTGAATTTGGTGAGTTCTCGGATACTGACCAGAAGATGCTTGATGCTGCTGCTGCTTTATATGAGAGTGTGCGTGCTGATTTTGAGGAGCAGGCTTTCCACCGTGCGTTGGAGAGTATCTGGAAAGTTGTTGCTGATTGTAACCGTTATTTCACTGCTGAAGAGCCGTGGAAGTTGAAGAAGACTGACCCGCAACGCATGAACACTGTTTTGTATGTGACTGCTGAGACGTTGCGTCGTGTGGCGTTGTTGGTTCAGCCGGTGATGCCAGAGTCGATGTCTAAAATGCTTGACCTTTTGGGTGTTGCCGAGTCGGAGCGTACTTTTAGTTTCTTTGATCAGGTGCTGGTTGCTGGTGCTCAGTTGCCGAAGCCTTCTCCTGTGTTCCCTCGTTACGAGGATGATAAAGAGTAAAGTGCTGGCAATAGAAAGCTCGTAGAAAGTATGGTGCCTCTCATGTTCTAGAACATGAGAGACACCATACTTAATATGTAGGGTTTTAGGCGCTAAACCATTTGAGTTCGGTGACTACAGCTTGAATTTGTCGGGCTAATGCGAGATAGCCCCAGCCGTTGAGGTGAATACCGTCGGTGGCGTAGAGGGAGCGGGGGAGTCTGCCTTGTTGGTAGTCGTCGGTGTCTTCTTTGCTGTTCCACACCCCAGAACCGTTCAAATCGCCATAACGTAGCCATGGTTGTTGGGTGACTTCTCGTAGGTATTCTTGGGGGTTGATGAATGCGTTACCGTAGGTTTGACGTCCCCACTCGTTGTATGCGCGAACTGCTTTGGCGCGCCCTGAGTCGGGGCCGTCTCCATCTACCGCGAAATGCCCGAGAATGATGGTGCGTTCTGGTGCCATATCAACAGCGATTTGGGTGTGCTCTTTGATGCGGTCGAGTTCGGTGATGTTGTTGCGTCCTATTTGCACAAGGTGGTGCGATGAATAAGAAATCATCTGCTGATAAGAGGAAAATACTGAGGCTTTAGCTACTGTTGCGGGTGCGTAGCGTGGTTCTCCGGCGATGGTGCGTGTGAACGTATATGAGCCGGGTGCGCCTTTGATGGCTTGTAATGTGCCGGGGATGTCTTGAACATAGCCGGGGTAGTAGGAGGCGTCATTCCATTCGATGGCGGTAGATTCTGTTTGTTGTACGGTGACAGAACCTTCTGCGGGGATGAGGTCTTCAGGGAATTTGAGTGTCATGGTGAACCGTGGTGCACCTCGACGCGCCAGAATGTTGGTGGAGGTTTCGGAGCCTTGACCAAAGTTGAGGACGGGTACTTGAAGGTATCGGGTGAGTAGGGTGCTCAGGCGCACATCGTAACCGGCAACAACACCTTCTGTGGCTCGTGCCCCCTCAATAGAGGAGCTACCCCATAACGCTAAAGAGGGGCCTGCAATAGCCGGATAGATGAACTTCTCAGGGAAGTTGTGTGCCGTAGGTGCAGCTTGTGCAGGTGCAACACTGCGGGCTGTGAGAACAGTTGCCCCAGCGACAGCGCCACCTAGCGCGCCCATACGGAACAAACCTCGACGAGAGGACGAAAAATCTGGTGTATTGTGCATAAGTATTGCCTAAAGCACCCTTTCTATGGGTGTGAGTAGTATGTTTCGGAATGAGTTTGTCACTATACTAAGATAGTAAAAATTTTTGAGAGTGAGTGAGCGTGTCCCAAAACCCTAAGACTTCACAACGAAGCCTTATCATCCTGTCTACTATTGTACTGACGGTTTTAACTGGTTGCACACCGCCACCACAAAATTTTGAAGAACTGAAATATACTCCAGCTCAAGAAGAACACCTCAACGAACTTAAAGAGTGGATTTTCCCTCCTCACGAAGCAGAACAGGCACGCCGTAAATTTACGGCACGATGCGTGCAAGCACGTGGCGGAGTATACGAAGAACCAGCACGAGAATACCAACTTAAAATATCTTTTGCTGGGGGACTGACCGCACAAGAAATTAGTGAACGTGGCTACCGTCCAAGCTCACAAGAATTAGCGCAAGCACACTATGATACGGCTGGTAAAGCAGCATTCTTTGGGGACGCTCAAAATGGTACGGTTAGCACCGATTTTATGGATTATCACAGTGGGGATATTCCTCGTGACGGGTGCATGGCGCAAAGCTACCAGTATATTTATGGCACCGTTCAAGATGGCATGAATGTTGCCTTATTAGCACCTACTTTTGCGCAGACTATTCGTGATGATGTCCATCAGGATAAGGACTACCAAAAACTGGTGGAACAGTGGTCTGCGTGCATGGAAAAAGCTGGGTATGCTGATTTGCATACGGTAGAGGCAGCAGAAGATGTAGCGTCTTCTAGCACTGAGCAGCAACAAAAAGATATTGCGCAAGCTGACACCCGATGCCGTACCGATATTAGTTATGATCAGAAAACTCATGATATTGAGAACGGGTATTATGAGGCGGTGTATCAGCGTCTTAAGCAGGTGTCTTCTCAGATTAAAAAGATTCACCAGCGAGCGTTAGAGAATGTTGCTCATGACCGTGAGAATCCTCAGAATTCTTCTCCGATTGAACAGCCTTCTCCAACACCAAGTAGCAGCATGACAGACGCTACGGCACAGCCTGATACTGCCTCAGCGGGCGCTTCTGTTACTGCACATGGTTAGCATCTCTTGTGAGGGCGTGTAACCTCACGACATGCAACGCAATATCTCACCGATAGAGATAAGAGAACCCATAAACCTGATAAAAACCCCTAGACTTGAGATTATGCAGTACATATCGACGCGAGATACCACCCGAACTCCTGCCCGTTTTACCGATATTCTTCTTAGCGGGCTAGCACCTGATGGTGGGCTTTACCTACCCACCGAATACCCACAGCTTGATGACGCGACCTTGACTCGTTGGCGTACCGTCCTTAACGCTGAAGGGTATGCGGCACTTGCCGCTGAGGTGCTTCTACTTTTTGTGGACGATATTCCTGCCAAGGATCTTCGTGCTATCACAGCCCGCGCCTACACGTACCCTACGTTTTCTGATGAGCAGATTGTTCCTGTCTCCACGTTAGAAGACGGTATTTTCTTGGGGCATTTGTCTCAGGGGCCAACGGCGGCGTTTAAAGATATGGCAATGCAACTTTTGGGTGAGCTTTTTGAATATGAGCTTGCACGCCGTGGCGAACGCATGAGCATTGTGGGTGCAACCTCGGGGGATACGGGTTCTTCTGCCGAGTATGCGATGCGTGGGCGTGAGAACATTAACGTTTTTATGCTGACTCCTGCCGGTCGTATGACAGAGTTTCAGCAGGCTCAAATGTTTGGTCTTGATGAGCCGAACATTTTTAATATTGCGCTCGATGGTGTTTTTGATGATTGTCAGGATATTGTCAAAGCAATTTCTGCTGACGCACCGTTCAAAGAGAAGTACCGTATTGGTGCGGTCAATTCGATTAACTGGGCTCGTCTTCTGGCTCAGATTGTGTACTACGTTTCGTGTTGGATTCGCCTTACCGACCAGAACACTGAGCGTGTTTCGTTCTGCGTACCAACCGGTAATTTTGGTGATATTTGTGCAGGGCACATTGCTCGTCAGATGGGGCTACCTATTGACCGTCTTATCGTTGCCACCAACGAGAATGACGTATTAGACGAGTTTTTCTGTACGGGGCAGTACCGTGTGCGTTCTTCGGCTGATACGTATAAGACCTCTAGCCCGTCGATGGATATTTCTCGGGCATCGAACTTTGAGCGTTTTATCTTTGACGTGTTGGGCCGTGACGCGGCAAGGGTTGGGGAGTTATTTGGTACGGCTGTTGCTTCTGGCGGGTTCTGCCTTGCTGATGATGAGGCGTTCTCTGAGGTGAGTGGCCGTTATGGTTTCCTCTCTGGGAAGTCTACTCATGAGGATCGTATTGCGGTGATTCGTGATTGTTATGAACGCTACGGTGTGCTGCTTGACCCTCATACGGCAGACGGTGTGAAGGTTGCTCGCGGGCTTCGTGAGCAGGTGTCTACTCCGATTGTGTGCCTTGAGACGGCGTTGCCGGTGAAGTTTGCTGAGACGATTTATGAGGCGACTGGTACGGAGCCGGAGGTTCCTGAACGTTTTGCCTCTATTCTTGAGGCTGAGCGTCGCGTGAAGGATATGCCGTGTAGTGTTCAGGCAGTGCAGGAGTATATTGTGCAGTGTCTTGGTGCTGATTTTTAGGGTGTAGTTTTTTACTTCGTGTGGGTGCGCCGGTTCGTGCTGTTTCATATTATGAAACGTTGGGTGGGTATTCTGCCATGCTACGAACCGGCGTACTACTTTAAGTAGTATGACTGAACAACGCACCCTCAACCTTGCGATTATTCCGGGCGACGGTATCGGCCCAGAAATTGTGGCACAAGCAGAACGCGTCCTTGACGCTGTTGCTACACGAGACGGTTTTGCCCTCACCAAAACTACGTATTCTTTAGGTGCAGAGCATTGGCTTGCCACCGGTGAAACTCTCACTGATGAGACGTTGACGCAGCTAGGTGGGCATGATGCGATTCTTTTTGGTGCGGTAGGTGCCGACCCTCGTTCTGCTCAGGTGCCTTCTGGGCTGATTGAACGTGAGATTCTCCTAAAATTACGGTTTTCGTTTGACCATTTTATTAATCTGCGCCCTTCACGACTATTTGCGGGTGTGAGCTCTCCTTTAGCTGACCCTGGTGACATTGATTTTGTGGTGGTACGTGAAGGCACTGAAGGCCCGTATGTGGGTAATGGTGGTGTGATTCGTTCTGGTACGGATGCTGAGATTGCAACCGAAGTGTCGGTGAACACGGCGTATGGTGTGCAACGGCTAATGCGTTATGCCTTTGAACTGGCGACACGGCGTGAACGTAAGAAGCTGACGCTGGTGCATAAGAACAATGTGCTGGTGCATGCGGGCGGTTTATACACTCGCACTTTAGAACAGTTGAGTGCCGAATACCCGCAAGTGAGCGTGGATTATTGCCATGTGGATGCGGCAACTATCTTTTTGACAACTGACCCGTCACGTTTTGATGTGATAGTAACCGATAACCTTTTTGGTGATATTTTGACTGATCAGGCTGGTGCTATTACCGGTGGTATTGGGTATGCGGCGTGCGGAAATATCAATGCTTCAGGCCAGTACCCGTCCATGTTTGAGCCGGTGCATGGTTCTGCACCAGATATTGCGGGGCAGAATGTTGCTAACCCTACGGCAACGATTCTCGCTGCTGCCATGTTGTTACGCCACGTTGGGCTAGAGGATTCTGCGGTGCGTATTGAACAGGCAGTGGAGCATGACTTGGCAGAACATGCTGGTCAGGCCCGTAGCACGGATGTGATTGGTGCAGATATTGTGACGGCTTTAGAGAAAATCTAGTGTTGAGTAGGTGCGGTGTGCTTTGATAGAGAGAACACACCGTATGTGAGGCACTTCGCACAGGGTGCCCTCCGCTTGTGAATGTGAAGAACTTACAACCCCTCACACGAGCAGGCTAACTGCCGGTGTGGCATGAAGAATAATTTGAGAGAAGAGAAACGACGATGTCTTTAACTTTTAATGTTGAACCCAACCCTTCACCAGCTACCGAAGCTGACCGCGAAAAAGTCTTCGCTAACCCTGGTTTTGGTGACTTTTTCTCTGACCACATGGTCAGCATTGACTGGAAAGGCACATATGTTGACGGCGGCGAGTGGTCTAACGCGCGGGTGAGCGCGTACGCACCGTTGAGCCTTGACCCTGCTTCTTGTGTGTTGCATTATGGGCAAGAAATTTTTGAGGGCGTTAAAGCGTACCGTCATGCGGATGGTTCTATTTGGACATTCCGCCCGCAAGTTAATGCTCAGCGTTTGCAGCGTTCTGCTCGTCGCCTTGCCATGCCAGAACTACCCGAAGAGCTTTTTGTAGAGTCTTTGAAACAGCTGGTGAGCATTGACCGTGAGTGGGTTCCTCGCGGTGAGGGCGAGGCGTTTTATTTGCGTCCATTCATGATTTCTACCGAGGCGTATTTGGGTGTTCGCCCTGCCCATGAGGTGAAGTATTTGGTGATTGGTTCTCCGGTGGGCAACTATTTTGGTACGGTTGCGCCGGTAGATATTTGGTTGTCTACCCAGTATGCGCGTGCTGGTGTGGGTGGTACGGGTGCCGCTAAGTGTGGCGGTAACTATGCTGCGTCGTTGATTGCTCAACTTGAGGGTGAACAGCATGGTTGCAAGCAGGTCATTTTTAAAGATCCTCACCGTGATGACGCGATTGAGGAGCTGGGTGGCATGAACGTGTTCTTTGTTTTTGGTGATGAGAATAAGCTGGTGACCCCTGAGCTGACGGGCACTATTCTTGAGGGTGTGACTCGTCAGTCGATTATTCAGTTGGCGAAGGACCGTTGTATGACGGTGGAGGAGCGTAAGTTTACTCTTGATCAGTGGCGTGAGGGTGTTGCTTCTGGTGCTATTTCTGAGATTTTTGCGTGTGGTACTGCTGCGGTGATTTCTCCTGTGGGTGCGTTGAAGTCTGCTGATGGTGTGATTGCTGCCCCTGGTGATGGTGCTGCTGGTGAGGTGACGTTGAGTTTGCGTCAGGAGCTGGTGGGTATTCAGACTGGTGTGGTTGAGGACCGTCATGGTTGGTTAACACGTTTGGTGTAACACCCAAAAATAGTAGTAGCACCCTTCTCATTGGGGAGGGTGCTGTGTGAGGTTTGTGGTGTGTTCTTGTGACTGAAGGGGTGGCAAGGGCACACCACATTTTTATGCGTCATATTGGTGAAAATATGTGGTGTTTTTGCTGGTGGTAGGCGATAATTATTTCTAGTTCATAATTTTGATAATAAATACATCTGTAGCATTGGTTTATCTGGACTAGTGCTTGGAAAGAAGTAACTATGAAGTCCGTACGTATGAGTGAAAGGATCCGTGTATATGGACGAAGAGTTAAAGCAAGCTAAGGGCGGAAAAAAACTTGAGCCACCATCTCGGCTTACTGCTCTATTTTATTCTTTGGTTTCGGGATTTACTGGATTATTATTTTTTGAAATTGGATTTTTTGCCTTTTGTGGAAAGTTATTTTGGCCTTTTGGTGTAATTAGCAATTTAACGTCTCTGCTGGTCAATATTGCGAATCCATTATTTATATTATTGTCTTTTGTAGTAGCGTTTTTTTGTGTTCAGTATTTTTTTATTCGCCGTAAATCCACACAAAGCTATATCTTGCGTTTAATCAATCACATCATTCCTTTATTTTTGCTTTTTATTGCAATCTGTGTATGTTTAGTTATTTGGGCAAATACTGGCGGAATAGAGGAATGGCAGAAACTTGCTCCTGAAATTATTACTGGTGTTACGAGTCTTACTGCTGCTGTTGGTGTATTCGCCACGGTTGCTGTGAATTATCAGAATCATGAGGAAAACCGCAAAAATGAATCTAGGATAGAGACTGATAAACGTGACTATGAGACTATCAAAGCCTTAAATGAGCGATTGCATAATATTCTTAAAAATAGAAATAGTGAAAAAGAGGAAGAACTTGTATCGAGTTATTTTCAGTTAGCTGGACTGTATAAAGATTGGGGATTATTAGGAAAGAATTCTAATATCATTAAAAAGCAACGAAACACTCAGCAGAAGTATATTCTGAAACTTATATTTGGCACGGTGTCTCAAAAAGATGATCCTAAGTCTCAAAAAGATGATCCTAAGTCTCAAAAAGATGATCCTAAGTCTCAAAAAGATGATCCTAAGTCTCAAAAAGATGATCCTAGCAGAGTAAATAATACAGAACGTTCTTTTCGTGAAATTGCAACATTGAATTCGGTGATTGCGGACCTTTTCTCTAAAGAAATGATGGAAAATGGTAAGGAGTCAGATTTTATTGAACTGCTTGACCTCCAGTATGTAAACTTTTCTGGGTTAAATTTTTCTAAACGAATTTTAAAAAATGGTAATTTTTCTGGCGCAGATTTTACTGAAGCTAATTTCGCTGGTGCTGATTTAACTGGTTCATCTTTTAAGGATGCGAATCTCTCAGGTGCTATTTTTGATGGTGCTATAATTTGATTATTTTATCTTAAAAACGTCTTAATGTTGGGTAGTCTGAAAAAATAAGGATGATGAATTTTAAAATGATGGAAGATTGTAAAGGATATAAGAATTTTGAAAATGCTTATCTCGTTAATGCATCTTTTGTTGATGTTGATTTAGCTGGTGCGAATTTAACTGGTGCGAATTTAACTGGTGCGAATTTAACTGGTGCGAATTTAACTGGTGCGATCGTAAACAATGCCATTTTCTCTAAAACAAATATAACTAAAGCAATTCTCAATGTTGAGGATATAGATAACTCTTTAAAGATAATGGAAGCGTTTTGGTATGGTATTCCTATAAATAAAATATTTAAAGATGTTAAAAAGAAAGCTTCTGAGATAGTCAAAGAACTGAGTGGTATGACTTTGCGTAATTTTTTCACACGCGAGGAAGGGGTGGGTGAAATAGAACTATCCGGAATGGATTTATCTAACTTGGATTCTAATGAAAAAGATTTAAGTAATTTAGAGTTTGTTAATTTAAAATTAGAAAAATCTAATTTGAATGGATTTAATTTTTCTGAAGCTAAAATGACATATGCGAAAATGTCTGGTGTGAGATTATTTGAAGCAAATATTTCCAGTGCGGTTTTAATTGGTGCAGACTTAACCTTTGCGAAGCTGGAAGGTTCGGATTTATCCAATTCCAAACTAATCGAAGTAGACCTAACTGGAGCGGACCTAACTGGAGCGGACCTAACTGGAGCAGACCTAACTGGAGCGGACCTAACTGATGCAAACCTGATTGGTGCGAAACTAACCGCAGCAATTTTAACTGGTGCAAAGTTAATAAATGTGGACCTAACTAGAGTTGAATTAAAAGATGTGAATATGGAAAGGGCGATTCTATCTTCGGTAAACCTTTCTGGGGTTGTTTTAACTACCTTAGTGTTGAAGGCTGTAGACTTGTCTTCTGCAAATTTAGTTGGAGCGCGACTGGATGAAGTAGATATGCAGGATGCAAACCTTCAGGGTGCAAACCTTCAGGATGCAAACCTTCAGGATGCAAACCTGCAGAGAGCAGAACTTCAAAGTGCAGACCTTCGGGGTGCAAACCTGCAGGGCGTAAAACTTCAATACGCGAACTTGCAGGAGGCGAAACTCCAGTACACAAACTTCCAAAACGCATACCTTCGAGGCGTAAACCTTCAGGGCGTAACCCTTTGGGGTGCAGACCTTCAGGGCGCAGAACTTCAAAGTGCAGACCTTCAGGGTGCAGACCTTCAGGGTGCAGACCTTCAGGGTGCAAATCTTCAGGACGCAGACCTTCAGGGTGTAAACCTCTGGGGTGCAAACCTTCAGGGTGCAAACCTTTGGGGTGCAAACCTTCAGGACGCGCACCTTCAGGACGCAAACCTTCAGGGCGCAAACCTTCAGGACGCAAACCTTCAGGACGCGCACCTTCAGGACGCACACCTCTGGGGCGCAAACCTTCAGGACGCGCACCTTCAGGACGCACACCTCTGGGGCGCAAACCTTCAGGATGCAAACCTCTGGGGCGCAAACCTTCAGGATGTAAACCTCTGGGGCGCAAACCTTCAAGACGCAAACCTTCAAGACTCAGACCTTCAAGACGCAAACCTTCAATACGCAGACCTTCATAATACGCGCCTTTATAATGTAAAACATCTTACCGCTGAACGGTTTGCGCGAGCTGAGAACATTAAATCTATCAAAACGCGAAAATGGGATTTGTTGACTGGTGAATACAGCGAAGAAGACCAAGCTCTCAAGAACCTCATTCAAGAAGCCTTAGAAATCCAAAAACAACGTAAAAATAGTTAGCCTGATATGTAGAAAATAAAACCATGGTAGAAAAAATTGATAAAATAATAAAAGAAAAGTACGAAAACTTTAAAGGTAAGATTAAAACTTTTAAAGAGGATATTATTCTGTGGATAAAAAAATCTTTTAGTAAGATAAAGCTGTCTTATATTTTCTATGCGTTGCCATCCTTAATTAGTGGGATTCTTATAGGAGAAATATGGTTATTCTCCAGCAGGGGTGGAGAAAATCAAACATCACGGTCTGACGGGCAATTTTGGTTTAGTGACATTCGTGTTGTATGTCTTGGTGTTATAGGTTTTGCTCTACAATTATTCTTTATAAGTCAGAAAGAAAAACTAAACTATATTGGTAAAATTATTTACTATATAGTTCCTCTATTTGCCTTTATTATTTCTATCGGTGTTTGGGTGCTCATTTGGGCAACTTATGGTGGCGATGAACAGTGGCGTGATGTGCGCTCAGAGATTATCACTGGCTTTACGGGTCTTGTTGCCGCGGTAGGTGTTCTCGCAACAGTTTCAGTCAATTATAAAAATCATGAAGAAAACCGTATCTCTCAAGCAGAAAATGTAGAAAAACAGCTTGAAGAGCAGCGTAAGTTGCGAGAACAACAATATGTAACAGAACAAGAGCGGCGCGATGGCGAGACGATTAAAGATCTTAATGAGCGTTTGCACGCGATTCTGAAAAACAGGCATAGCACCGATGAGAATATGCGCGCTTCAAGCTACTTTCAACTAGCGGGGCTGTACAAAGACTGGGGACTGCTGGGGAAAAATTCCGAGATTATAGATGCTCAGCGGAAGGTTCAGCAGAAAAATATTTTGAAGCTGATTTTTGGTACCGTACCTCACGAAAACGCCGAAACTAAAAAATATACTCAGAAGAATAGTGCTCAAGTCCAGTCTTCTTTTCTTCCTAAGAAGGTAAAAGAGCATGTTAAACGTTCTTTTCTTGAAATAACGACTTTGAATTCTGTTATTGCTGATATTTTCCCCAATGCCAACGACACCGATGAAGACGATAAGTCTTTTGACTTGCAGTATGCTGACTTGTCGAGACTGACCTTTGGTGAGGTATTTTTTCCTGAGGGGTCTAATTTATCTCATGCGGATTTGACCGGCGCACACCTTGAGTTCGCAAACCTTCAGGAAGCACACCTTGAGTTCGCAAACCTTCAGGACGCACACCTCGATTTCGCAAACCTTCAGGACGCACACCTCGATTTCGCAAACCTTCAGGAAGCACACCTTCAGGGCACAAACCTTCAGGAAGCAAACCTTCAGGAAGCAAACCTTCAGGAAGCAAACCTTGAGGGCGCAAACCTTCAGAACGCAAAACTTTATAAGGCAAAAGAACTTACCGCTGAGCAACTGGCGAAAGCTCAGCGTATCGAATCTGCCGAAACACGAGCATGGCATCGGTGGGCTTATAAACGTGGCAAAGAAGACCAAGCTCTCAAAAACCTCATTCAAGAAGCCTTAGAAATCCAAAAAAAATATAAAAATATTTAGAACTAATATCTACAGGAAAACTCTAATATGAATGCTAGAACTTCTAGAAAAAATAGCTATATAAGTATAAAAAAATTCTTTTCGTTATCTAATATTTTTTATCTGCTTCTATCTTGTGTTAGTGGAATGCTTATAGGAGGAATATGGGTATTCTCTAGTAGGCGTGGAGAAGGTCAAAATCCATGGTCTAACTGGCAGTTTTGGTCTAGTGATGATAGCATTTGGTGGTTTGCTCTTATGGGGTCTATCGTGCAGCTATTGTTGATAGTCTTCATCAAAGACCGAATTAATTATATCGGTAAAATTATTTACTATATATTTCCTCTATTCGCTTTTGTTATTTCTATCGGTATTTGGACTCTTATCTGGTCGAAATATGATGGAATGTGGTCAAATATTCAGAAAGAAATTATTACTGTATTTGCTGGTCTTATTGGTGCTATCGGTGTTTTTGTAACAGTCGCCGTAAACTACGAAAACCATGAACAAAACCGAAACATTCAATCTGAGATAGAACGTAAACGACGCAAGACTGAACAAAAAATAGAGAACGCTCGGCGCGATAACGAGACGATTAAAGATCTCAATGAGCGCTTGCATGAGATTCTAAAAAATAGGCATAGCACCGATGAGAATGTGCGTGCTTCGAGCTACTTTCAGCTAGCGGGGCTGTATAAAGACTGGGGGCTACTGGGTGAGAACTCTGCAATTATTGAGGCTCAGCGGAAGGTTCAGCAGAAAAATATTTTGAAGCTGATTTTTGGTACCGCACCTGACGAAAACGCCGAAACTAAAAAATGTGCTCAGAAGAATAGTGCTCAAGTCCAGTCTTCTTTTCTTCCTAAGAAGGTAAAAGAGCATGTTAAACGTTCTTTTCTTGAGATAAGGACTTTGAATTCTGTTATTGCTGATATTTTTCCGAATATTTATGACAAGGATAAGGAGTCTTTTGAGCCTTTTGATTTGCAGTATGCTGAATTGTCGGGGCTGACTTTTAGTGAAGTATTCTTTCCTCAGCGGTCTAATTTATCTCATGCGGATTTGACCGGCGCACACCTTCGGAGCACAGACCTTCAGCGTGCAAACCTTCAGGACGCAAACCTTCAGGACGCAAACCTTCAGGAAGCAAACCTTCAGCGTGCAAAACTTCAGGAAGCAAACCTTCAGCGTGCAAAACTTCAGGAAGCAAACCTTCAGCGTGCAAAACTTCAGCGTGCAAAACTTCAGGAAGCAAACCTTCAGAACGCAAAACTTGAGAACGCAAAACTTGAGGACGCAAACCTTCAGCGTGCAAAACTTCAGGGCGCAAAACTTCAGGAAGCAAACCTTCAGGAAGCAAACCTTTGGCACGCAAACCTTTGGCACGCAAACCTTCAGGGCGCAAAACTTCAGGGCGCAAAACTTCAGGGCGCAAACCTTCAGGAAGCAAACCTTCAGGAAGCAAACCTTTGGCACGCAAATCTTCAGGACGCAAACCTTGAGTTCGCACACCTGCGGGGCGTAAACCTTCGGTACGCAAACCTTCGGTACGCAAACCTTCAGGACGCATACCTTTACGATGTAAAAGAACTTACCGCTGAACAGCTTGCGCAAGCTCGTAACATCGAATCTATCCAAACGAGAAATTGGCAGTTTGGTCCGCCTGACCATAGCAAAGAAGACCAAGACCTCAAAAACCTCATCCAAGAAGCCCTAAAAATTCAAGAAGAACAGAAGAATAATCCTCCTCAAAACTCGTAGCACTATGCGCACGCGCCCCAAACGCGGTAGCCTATAAACTATGCGCATTGCTCGATACACCAAAGAAGACCAACTACACTTCGGCGTCGTAGAAGGCGCCGAAGGAGAAGAAACCATCACCGAACTCCTCGGAGACCCGTTCTACCGCGGAATCGAACGCTCCAACACCAGCTACCCGCTTCAAGACGTTCGCCTACTCTCACCCATCATTCCGCGTTCCAAAATCATCGGCGCCGCCCGAAACTGGCACGACCACGCCACCGAACTCGGCAATAACACCCCCACCAGCCCGCAATTCTTCCTCAAGCCCAATACCTCCGTCATTGGCCCTTCAGACCCCATCACCTTGCCAGAATGGTCCGAAGACGTCTCCTACGAAGGAGAGCTCGCCATCATCATCGGGCGTATCGCCAAATCTGTCACCCCAGAACGTGTACGTGACGTCATCTTCGGGTACACCGTCGCTAACGACCTCACCGCACGTGACGTACAACAAACCGACCTGCAATGGGCGCGAGCCAAAGGATTCGACGGCTCCTGCCCACTCGGCCCATGGATCGAAACCGACCTCGACCCAGACGCACTCTCCATCAAAACGTGGATTGACGGAGACCTCAAACAAGACGGCACCACCGCAGACATGATTTTCTCAGCCACCGAACTCGTCTGCGCAGCATCCGAAATGTTCACGCTCCTACCCGGCGACGTCATCCTCAGCGGAACACCCGAAGGAGTTGGCACCTTGCACGAAGGAAACGAAATTGAGATTGAAGTCGAAGGTATCGGCTCACTGATTAACATTGTTCGCCGCTAACACACACTGTTCGCGGTATATTCACCATCTTGTATCGACTAAGAAAGAACTGTAAAAACACCCCATGACAGATATGACCGTCAAACTCAACAACCCCGCCGAAACCCGCGTACGATTCTGCCCCTCACCAACAGGCACACCCCACGTCGGCATGGTGCGCACCGCATTATTCAACTGGGCGTACGCACGCCACACCGGCGGTAAACTCATCTTCCGCATCGAAGACACCGACGCTGCACGCGACTCCGAAGAATCCTTCAACCAAGTACTCGAATCCTTGCACTGGCTCGGAATCGAATGGGACGAAGGCGTTGGTGTCGGTGGCCCGCACGCACCCTACCGTCAGTCAGAACGTGGAGAAATCTACCAAGACGTCATCAAAAAACTTGTAGACGGCGGATACGTTTATGAAGACTTCTCCACCCCAGAAGAAGTAGAAGAACGTCGCCGTGCACGCGGTGAAGACCCAAAACTTGGGTACGACAACTTTGACCGCAACCTCACCGAAGAAGAAAAAGAGCAATACCGTGCCGAAGGGCGCCAGCCTGTTCTGCGTTTGCGTATGCCCGATGAAGACATCACCTTCAACGACCTCGTACGTGGCGAAATCACGTTCAAAGCCGGCACCGTACCCGACTATGTGGTGGTTCGCGCCAACGGCAAACCGCTCTACACTCTCGTTAACCCTGTTGATGACGCTCTTATGGGTATTACTCATGTGCTTCGTGGCGAAGACTTGCTCTCTTCCACACCGCGTCAGATTGCGCTTTATCGTGCGCTCGTGCAGGTTGGTGTGGCACAGTTTATCCCTGAATTTGGGCACCTTCCATACGTGATGGGTCAAGGCAATAAGAAACTCTCTAAACGAGACCCAGAATCAAACCTGTTCTTGCTACGCGATAGCGGCTTCATCAAAGAAGGCCTGCTCAACTATCTTGCCCTGCTCGGTTGGTCACTCTCACATGATGAAGACATTTTCACTATTGATCAGCTCGTAGAACACTTCGACGTTAAAGATGTTCTCGCTAACCCGGCACGTTTTGACGTGAAAAAGGCTGAGTCCATTAACGGTACGCATATTCGCCGCCTGGGCGCAGAAGACTTCTGCCAGCGACTCGTCCCATACCTACACGCTGGGGGAGTGCTACCTGTCGAAACGTTTGCAGAGCTTTCAGCAGAACAGCAGAACATTTTGACCGAAGCTGCACCATTGGTTCAAGAGCGTATGCAGCTGCTCGGTGAAGCACCCGGTATGCTCGGGTTCTTGTTCATTGCTGATGAGCAGGTCACTATTGCTGAGGACGCTCGTAAACAGCTCAAAGAGTCTGCCCCCACCGTGTTGCAGGCTGCGCTAGATGTGCTCGAACCTCTCGAAGATTTTACGGCGGAGAACATTCAGCAGGTGCTTCGTGAAGCCATTGTTGAGGGCCTTGAGATTAAGCCTCGTTTGGCGTTTGGTCCGTTGCGTACTGCCATTTCGGGTGCGCGTGTTAGCCCACCATTGTTTGAGTCGATGGTGATTCTTGGTAAAGAATCTTCGTTGAATCGTTTGCGTGCTTTGCACACAGACCTTAGCGCATAAAAAGATTGCCACAACTGCTGCACGGCGCACTGAATGTGTGCGGGCAATAGGGGAGTGCCCTCATGCCAATGCTGGTATGAGGGGCGCTCCTGCTATGGAAGGGGTGTACCCTTTCAACACTAAAATGTGACACATGTCTATGTTCTTTAATTTGCGTGAGTAGAAAAACTCGTATAGAGTTATTAATCGTTGCAAAGATGAGTTCATCTGAGCAGCACATAATGGGATATGGTGTAATTGGCAACACTACGGTTTCTGGTACCGTCATTCTAGGTTCGAGTCCTGGTATCCCAGCGATATTTTCTCTCCTCGTGGAAGAAAATATTTTCGGCCCCATCGTATAGCGGCCTAGTACTCCGCCCTCTCACGGCGGCAACACCGGTTCAAATCCGGTTGGGGTCACAGGCTAAAACCCTCCAATGTTCTCATTGGAGGGTTTTTCTATACCCTAAAAACAGCACTCTTCAAAACACCTATCATCCTGTGATGTAGTTCATGAGGGTTTGAGTTGTGGCAAACACAAAACACCTAGTAGACTACACAGGTAGGTCACAGACCATACGGCCCCATCGTATAGCGGCCTAGTACTCCGCCCTCTCACGGCGGCAACACCGGTTCAAATCCGGTTGGGGTCACACGCTAAAACCCTCCAACCCTATGGTTGGAGGGTTTTTCTTATATGTTTTAACAAACAAAAAACCTCCACCCAAGAACCACAGCAGAACACCCAACAGCCGGTAAGATAAAGCTGTGGAAAAAACAAACACAACACCTCGCACCGCACCAAACATCACAGCAGAACTCGACGCCATGCGCCGAGCACGAGACACACTCGAAAACATCACGCTGCCACTAGAAACCACCGAAATCGACGAACACCGTGCACTACTGAAAAAAACACGCACCCAACTCGACGACTACGTACTACCACGCCTCGCCACACTCGACGCACCACTAACCGTCGTCGTAGGCGGCTCCACAGGTGCCGGCAAATCAACACTAGTAAACACCCTCCTCGGGCAGGCCATCACACGCTCCGGCGCAATACGACCCACCACACGCCAACCCGTCCTCATCCACCGCGAAGAAGACGCACCAGCACTCACACCCGAGCGCATCCTGCCACACCTCGAACGCATCCAAACCCACGACGGAAAACTCGTCGGAGCAGACCCAACACTCACCGACCAAATCTACACCGTCCAAACACAGAACATACCCGCCGGTATCGCCCTCATCGACGCACCCGACGTAGACTCCGTCAGCGAAGACAACCGCCGACTCGCAAAACAACTGCTCTCCGCCGCAGACCTCTGGCTCTTCGTCACCACCGCAAACCGCTACGCCGACGCCGTACCCTGGGAACTACTCACCGAAGCCGCCGCACGCGACATCACCATCGCCGTCGTACTCAACCGTGTACCAGAAGGCGCAGAACAAGAAATTGAAGAAGACCTCCGCCACATGCTACAACGTGCCGGAATCACCCCAGCACACCTACTAACCGTCAACGAACAAGAACGCGACGAACACGGCATGCTCTCACGCATGAGCATCACCCCACTGATTTACTGGCTCAGCGAACTCGGCGCAAACTCCGAAGAACGCACCCGCATCGCACAACAAACCCTCGAAGGAGCGATACGAACAGCCGCCACCCGTATCGAAGCCCTCGCACACGCCCAAGAACAACAACACGACACCGCTCAACGACTCACCTACGCCGTTGAAGACTCCTATATTCAAGCCGTCAAAAACGTTATCGAATCAACACAAGACGGCGCGCTCCTACGCGGAGAAGTCCTCTCACGCTGGCAAGACTTCGTTGGCACCGGAGAATTCTTCCGCAACATCGAAACCAGTATCGGACGACTGCGCGACAGAGTCTCAGGCTTCTTCAGAGGAAAACCCAGCCAAGCCATCGTCGTTGAACAAGCACTCGAAGTCGGCTTGCACTCAGTGATCGTAGAACAGAGCGCACAAGCGGCAGAAAACGTGCAACGCCGATGGAACGAAGAACGCGCAGGGCGAGCACTCCTTGCCGGAGAAGACCTCGGAAAACTCCCTGAAGACCTCCCTGCAACTGTTGCCGAAGAAATCCGCCAATGGCAACAAGACATCATGAAAATGATGACAGAAGAAGGCGCAGGCAAACGACAACGCGCCCGCTTCCTCTCCCTTGGAATCAACGCCGCAGCCGTCATTCTCATGGTTGCTGTCTTCTCTATGACCGGCGGGCTGACCGGAATTGAAGCCGGTATTGCCGGCAGTTCTGGCGTGGTTGGCACTAAACTCCTCGAAGCAGTCTTCGGAGAAGACGCCGTACGACGTATGGCTCAAGGGGCACGTAAAAACCTCGAACTACGTATCCAAAAAATCTTCTCAGAACACGCCACCACCTTCATTCAAAAAATTGATGAGAACCACCTCGGAGCACCCACCGACGAAGTACAGGAAGCTGCACACACTGTTGCGCAGGTTGCTCAACAACTCAAAAGGGGACGCTAAACGATGCCCGCAACACGAGAAAACCACATGACCACACTCTCCGCTAGAGTTGACGCACTCAACCATGCTGTAGAACAAGGCACCGGACGCGTTGCTCCCGAAACGCTCACCTACGCCCAAGACGTTCTCGACCGCACTAAACGCCGCCGAGAACTCTCCTCAGAACACACCGTCATTGGGTTCTTTGGGGCAACAGGTTCGGGAAAGTCATCCCTTTTCAACGCCGTCATTGGTGAAGATATTGCCCGTAGTGCAGCACGACGCCCCACCACCTCCACCGCGCAAGCAGCTATCTGGGGTGAAGAAAGCAGCGAACAACTACTGAACTGGCTAGAAGTAGAACACCGCGTTGTGATGGACACCCACCCCGAACACGCTGTGCAAGCACTCAACCAAGCCGATATTCCGCTATCGCACGGGCTATGGAATAAAGTGCGCTCTGCCATCGGTAAAAGCGCCACCGAAAAACGCTCTGGCGGGCTCATCCTCCTTGACCTACCAGACTTTGACTCCGTCGAAAAAGCGAACCGCCGTATCGTGGAACGTATGGCAGGGTGCGTGGACGTGCTCGTTTGGGTTTTTGATCCACAAAAATATGCTGACGCCGTCATTCACCACGAGTTCATTGCACCCATGGCAGAACACGGTGCGGTCATGATGGCTGTGATGAACCAGTCCGATAAGCTACATGCTGAAGAAATACCTGCTGTTCTCGACTCTCTCGAACGTCTACTTGCAGAAGACGGGCTGAGCCGTTCACTCTTGAGCAAACCCTTGGCAGTCTCGGCACGAACCGGTTATGGTATCGAATCGTTACGCGGAGCGCTTGGGCGAGTTGCCGCCGAAAAATCAGCGGCTCTAGAACGTATCGACGCAGACCTCGACACCGTCCACCAAAAACTTGGTGAATACGACGGCGGAGGATACCCCGACGGTGTGACCGGCACCGGTGTGCGTCTGCTAGATCATGCGCTCTACGAAGCGAGTGGTGCACCTGCTGTTGTGAAAGTTGCTGAAAAATCTTATCGACTGCACGCAAGCGCACATACCGGTTGGATTGCAACCCGTTGGATGCTCAAATTCAAACCAGACCCTCTCAAACGACTCAACTTACATCGTGCTAGTGAAGAGAAAACGCTCACCCGTTCATCATTGCCACCGATGAATGAGACGCAAAAGTCAGTGATGAGTTCGGGGATTCGCCGTTTTGCAGATGGTGTTTCGGAAGGGGTTGGGCAGCCGTGGAGTCATAGTATTCGTGAAGCGGCTCGCTCCCGTCAAGAAGAACTTCCTCAAGCGCTTGAACGGTGTATTGCCACTACCGACTATCAGGCTCAGAAAAAACAATGGTGGTGGCATCTGCTGAACATAGTGCAGTGGCTTGCGCTCTTTAGCGCGGTTGCTGGTCTGCTATGGCTTACCGTTTTAGCGTGTGCCGGATATTTTCAGCTACGCTTACCAGCCCCACCCTATGTAGAAGGGTTCCCGTTCCCGCTCCCCACATTATTGGTGTTGACCGGTATTGGTTTGGGTTTGTGTGTTGGGTTATTGGGGCGTTTCTTCTCGTGGATAGGGCAGAAGTTCTATGCGCGAAAAGTGTCTCGTCAGATTGCTGGTAACATTGCCCATGTCTCTGAAGAGTACATTGTTGATCCTGTACGTTCGGAGGTCAGCAGACATGCCTTGTTCTGTGAATCTTTAGAGCAGGGGCAACGCTAAAAAATATTGAGGAGCCGTCGTGCCTGAACAAGAGATAACGTTACCGAAGGAGCTTTCTATCCGCTTATATGAAGAGCATGATGAGCTTTCTTGGGTGCGTTGTCGTCTCCTCTCCTTTTTAGATTGCAGTTATTTTGACGACGTACACCGCTACCGTGAACTCTACGAAAACCCTGCCGTCTGTGTGGTTGCCACTCGTGGTGAACACGTTGTGGGATTTTTAGATATTGAGTATGAAGAAGTCGCTGGGCAAGTGTGTAGCACCGAGGGGGAGCGTGGCGGTGTGATGTGGCATCTTGGTGTTTTGCCAGAATACCGGCAGATGGGTGTTGCCACGAAAATGTTTGAGTTCGCGTGCGAACGTTTACGTACTGCCGGCGTTTTTCGTATTCAAGCGTGGACTCAAGACGATGTGCCCGCGAACTCTTGGTATCGTGCTCAAGGATTTGAACAATTTACCGCACATTTGAATGTGTTTGCGCGAGGCCTTATAAGCAAGGGACAGATGAGTGACTTGCTACCTGGTATTGAAGATTCGTGGAAGTATCTTCCGCATATTCGTTCGCTGAACTTTGAGGCCCCTTGTGAAGCGCGTGAAGAGTTAGAGCGGCTTAGCTACCGTATCCATGAGGTGCGTGGCTATGAGTTGAATCTACAACCTGAGACCTCCTCGAATATGTAGAGGTGTGCTAAAAATTTTTTGATAACGCTACGGCACCCCTGTTGGTGTGTATTTTCCTTTGTGAAAGTTTCTTGGAAGATACACCCTTGGGGGTGCCGTAGTTTTTTGTCTCGTAGTGTTTTTAGGATGCGTTGCGTAGCGCGTCGGTTAGCTGTGCTGCTGCTTGGCAGACAACTTCTGCGTGGAGTCGCCCCGGCTGACGGGTGAGACGTTCAATAGGGCCCGAGATAGAGATAGCGGCGATGACTTTACCGGTTGGTCCGTGTACAGGTGCCGAAACTGAGGCTGTGCCGCGTTCTCTTTCTCCTACGGATTGTGCCCAGCCACGTCTGCGAACTGCCGCTAACATGGTGGCGGTAAAGCGTGCGTTGCGTAGGCCTTCAAGAAGTCGAGAGTGCTCTTCCCATGCGGTGAGTATTTGTGCGGCGGAGCCTGCCTTCATGGAGAGTTGTGTTCCTACGGGGATGGTGTCGCGTAGTCCGATAGGTCGTTCTGCTGAGGCGACGCATACACGCCAGTCTCCTTGACGGCGGTACACTTGAGAACTTTCGCCGGTAACGTTTCTGAGGTTGTTGAGGATAGGGCCGGCGGCACTGATGAGGCGGTCTTCGCCGGAGGCGGAGGAGAGCTCGCCAATACGTGGGCCGAGGGCGAATCGTCCTTGGGAGTCTCGTGAGACGAGTCGGTGGTGGACGAGTGCTACTGCTAGGCGGTGTGCGGTAGGGCGGGCGAGCGCGGTTGCTTCAACGAGTTGGGAGAGGGATGCAGGGCCAGATTCGAGTCGGTTGAGGATGGCTGCTGCTTTGTCGAGAACTCCTACCCCTGAGGATGTTTTGAGTTCTGGTTTGTCGTTGGTCATGGATTCCTCCAAGTGTGTAGCGTGGGGGACGCTTGATAGGTGCTTCATAGGTAGAGGTTACATAATCAGCACCATGATAGATATTTATGCATGTGTAGGTAAAATTATTACATTCTCAATATGTGATATGCAAGTTCATTTTATGGAAAGTTCCACTCTTTCTCGACAAAATATAAACAACATCACCACAGCACAAGGAAAAACCATGAAAGAAAGCACCCCAGACGCCCACATACACACACCCCGCACCCTCGCCGAAAAAGTATGGCAAGCCCACACCGTCGTCACCGGAGACAACGGAAAACCAGACCTACTCTACATCGACCTCCACCTCGTCCACGAAGTCACCTCACCCCAAGCATTCGAAGGCCTACGACTCGAACAACGCCCCCTACGGAGACTCGACCTCACCATTGCCACCGAAGACCACAACACACCCACCGAAAACATCTTCACCACCATCGCCGACCTCACCTCACGCACCCAAATCGAAACACTCCGCAAAAACGCCCAAGAATTCGGCGTACGCATCCACTCACTCGGAGACATCGAACAAGGCATCGTCCACGTCGTCGGCCCCCAACTCGGACTCACCATGCCCGGAATGACCATCGTCTGCGGAGACTCCCACACCTCCACCCACGGAGCATTCGGCGCACTCGCCTTCGGCATCGGAACCTCAGAAGTCGAACACGTCATGGCAACACAAACACTGCCACTAGCACCCTTCAAAACCATGGCCATCAACGTCGAAGGCACCCTCAAACCAGGAGTCACCGCCAAAGACATCATCCTCGCCGTCATCGCCGAAATCGGCACCGGCGGAGGACAAGGCTACGTCCTCGAATACCGTGGCTCCGCCATCCGCTCACTCTCGATGGAAGGACGCATGACCATGTGCAACATGTCCATCGAAGCCGGAGCACGCGCCGGAATGGTCGCCCCCGACGAAACCACCTTCGAATACGTCAAAGGACGCGAACACGCCCCCGCCGGAAAAAACTGGGAAGAAGCGCTCGCCTACTGGAAAACCCTACCCACCGACGAAGGAGCCGTTTTTGACCGAGAAATCTTCATCAACGCAGACGAACTAGAACCCTTCGTCACCTGGGGAACCAACCCTGGGCAAGGTGTACCACTATCACACAACGTGCCACACCCCGAAGACTTCGCAGAAGAAAACGACAAAGTAGCCGCAGCGAAAGCCCTCGAATATATGGGACTCACCGCAGGCACCCCCATGAAAGACATCCCCGTAGACGTTGTCTTCCTCGGCTCCTGCACCAACTCCCGCATTGAAGACTTACGTGCCGCAGCAGAAATTATCAACGGACAAAAAATTGCCCCCGGTGTACGCATGATGGTCGTCCCCGGCTCCCAAAAAGTACGTGCACAAGCAGAAGCCGAAGGCCTCGACAAAATCTTCCAAAACTTCGGTGCAGACTGGCGTTTTGCTGGATGCTCCATGTGCCTCGGCATGAACCCCGACCAACTCGCACCAGGGGAGCGCTGCGCCTCCACCTCCAACCGCAACTTTGAAGGACGCCAAGGCAAAGGTGGACGCACCCACCTCGTCTCACCACTAGTCGCAGCAGCCACCGCCATCCGCGGCACACTCAGCTGCCCCAGCGACCTCTAACCCTAACACCACACAATTAAGCCGCCCAACACACAAGGAACACAACACCGATGGAACCCATCATCAAACACACCGGAATCGGAGTACCACTACACGCCTCCAACGTAGACACCGACCAAATCATTCCCGCCGTCTACCTCAAACGCGTCACCAAAACAGGATTCGACGACGCACTCTTTGCCAACTGGCGCAAAGACGAAAACTTCATCCTCAACCAAGAACCCTACAAGAACGGCAGTGTACTAGTTGCAGGCCCCGACTTCGGCACCGGATCCTCCCGCGAACACGCCGTATGGGCACTCAAAGACTACGGGTTCAAAGTCGTCATCTCCGCACGCTTTGCCGACATCTTCCGCGGAAACTCCGGAAAACAAGGACTGGTCGCCGCCCAAGTACGCCAAGACGACGTTGAACTTATCTGGAAAACCCTCGATAACGAACCCGGTGCAGAAATTACCGTAGACCTCGAAACTAAAACCATTACTTGCGGGGCACTGACCGTACCCTTCCACATCGACGACTACGTTCGTTGGCGTCTCATGGAAGGACTCGACGATATCGGGCTCACACTCCAACACGAGGACGCCATCACCGAATACGAAAAAAACCGTCCAGCATGGCTACCTAAAACCCAATAAAATAGGTAACACCATTTTGTGCCAACATAAAAGGGGACAACCTTTACCCTCTTGATAAAGTTCACAGTGTACCGAATAGCACCCAAAACCCCTAAAAACTCGTGAAAAAATGTCATGAGAACCGCTTTTTGATATTGAACACTCAAACTAAACACAAAGACAGGGCTCTCATGACTTATTGTTAAGTAAAGTTCACTGTAGTTTTATGTGGACGACTCTTCACACGAGAGTCCAAAAACATAGGCACAGCACCAAGCTATGCCGGATCGCTCGCACATAAAGAACATCCGGTTCTTACTTATACGATTGGAAGCATATGATCAGCGCACTGCGAATTGAAGGTGGAACCCCACTAGTAGGTGAAGTGAAAGTACGCGGAGCTAAAAACCTCGTACCTAAAGCAATGGTTGCTGCTCTCTTAGGCAGCTCACCTTCTCTATTGCGCAATGTTCCAGAAATCAAAGACGTCAAGGTTGTTACCGACCTCGTAGAACTACACGGCGTCACCGTCGAACACAACCGCGAAACCGGTGAACTAACACTCGACCCAAGCAACGTCTCCCGCGCCGAAAACGCAGACATCCACGCGCACGCAGGAGACTCCCGCATCCCCATCCTGCTTTGCGGACCACTACTACACACCCTCGGCGAAGCCTTCATTCCAGACCTTGGCGGCTGCCGTATCGGCGACCGCCCCGTAGACTTCCACTTCAAAGTACTTCAAGACTTCGGCGCAAAAATCGATAAGCAAGAAAACGGTATTTCGATTAAAGCCCCTAAAGACGGTCTCAAAGGTAACACCATCAAACTCGACTACCCTTCTGTAGGCACCACCGAGCAAGTTCTGCTCACCGCTGTCCTCGCACAAGGTAAAACCGAGCTTAAAAACGCTGCCGTTGAGCCAGAAATCATGGACCTCATCGCCGTCCTACAAAAAATGGGTGCAATCATCACCGTCGAAACGGACCGCCAAATCATCATCGAAGGCACCGACCGTCTCGAAGGCTACACGCACGACGCACTACCAGACCGCAATGAAGCAGCATCATGGGCATCCGCCGCTCTTGCAACCGGTGGCGACATCTTCGTCCGTGGCGCACACCAAAAAGACATGAGCACCTACCTCAACGTCTTCCGCAAAATGGGTGGTGGCCTCGACATCCGCACCGACGGTATCCGCTTCTACCACCCCGGTACTGAGCTCAACCCGCTCTTCCTCGAAACCAACGTTCACCCCGGCTTCATGACAGACTGGCAACAGCCTCTCGTCGTTGCGATGACCCAAGCACAAGGCGTCTCCGTACTTCACGAAACCGTCTACGAAAACCGTTTCGGCTTCACCGACGCACTCATCAAGATGGGTGCAACCGTACAAGTTCACCGCGACTGCCTTGGACCTACCGAATGCCGTTTCGGAAATAAGAACTTCCGTCACTCCGCAATCATCACCGGAAAATCAAAACTTCGTGGCGCAGACATCAACGTCCCAGACCTCCGCGGTGGCTTCTCTCACGTTATCGCTGCACTTGCTGCAGAAGGCACCTCAAACGTCACCGGAGTATCTGTTATCTCCCGCGGTTACGAACACTTTGGTGACAAGCTCACCGCCCTTGGCGCAAAATTTGAGGTTATCGACTAAGATGGCAGGTTCACAGCCGCGGCAAGCATTGACAGGACTTAAACCCACTCCTTCTGGTGACGCACTATACCGCGTACTAGGACACAGTGCACGAGTGCTCTACCACTGCTTAATGGGACTGAAAATTGAGGGAATTGAAAAACTCCCACGAGACCGCGGATACCTCGTCGTCTCTAACCACCTTTCAGAAGTAGACCCCATTACGATTGCCTACCCTGTGTTCCTCACCGGAACTTTACCCAGATTCCTCGCAAAAGAATCACTCTTTAGAGCACCCGTCATCGGCTGGATTCTTCGCAAACTTGCTCACATCCCCGTGGCACGAGGATCCATCGACGCGCGTAAATCATTAGAGACCGCGCAAAACGTGCTCGAATCGGGGGGAGCGGTGGTCATCTACCCTGAAGGAACTCTCTCCGAAGACCCCCAAGGGTGGATGATTGCAGCACGAACCGGCGCCGCACGACTCGCCTTCGCAACAGGAGTTCCGGTTTACCCCATTGCCCATTGGGGAGACCAAGAATTTCTATCCCCAACAGGTAAGTTCCGCCCTTTCCCTCGTAAAAAAGTGCAGGTTAAAATCGGTGACCCTATCGACTTCTCTGACCTTCAAGGAAGCAGCCCTGCAGCGGCACCCACTAGGGAAGACCTCACTATCGCTACAGACCGTATGGTCTCAGCCATTACCGCACTGCTAGAAGACATACGAGGCGAAAAAGAGCCTGAAGGGCGATGGAACCCCATCACCAGACGGCGCGAACTACCCGGAGAAAAACATTAGGAGAACCATGAGTGTTGCCCCAGCTACCACAGCCCAAAACACCAATAGCATCCACAAAATTGCTGTTCTTGGTGCCGGTAGCTGGGGCACCGCTTTTGCTAAAATCACCGCAGACACCGCACGTGAAAAGAACAACGGAATACGAACCATCCTCTGGGGCCGAAACCCCGAACGTATGGAACAATGCCGTACTACACGGATGAACACCGCATACTTCCCACAACTCGTATTGCCGGAGAACCTAGAGTACACCTCCAACATCTTGGAAGCCTTAGCCGGCGCCGACATTATTGTGCTAGCAATACCAGCACAATCATTGCGCGAACAGCTCAAAAACCTCATCACACACATCCCTCCACACGCGATTCTGATATCACTTGCTAAAGGGTTAGAACAAAACACTGGGCTAAGAATGTCCGAAGTGATTGTTCAAGTTCTTGAAGAAGCTGGAGACCCTCACGCCATCGAACGCGTAGCTGTGCTCTCAGGCCCCAACCTCGCCCGAGAAATTGTTGCAGAACAACCAACAGCTTCTGTTATCGCCGCACACCACGAAACTACCGCGGCGCTACTGGCTGAACTATGCAACTGCTCATATTTTCGCCCCTACACAGGAACCGATATTATTGGTGTAGAAATAGGCGGAATTGTCAAAAACATTATCGCCTTATGCGTGGGAATCTGCGAAGGAAAAGACTACGGAGATAACTCCAAAGCATCAGTGATGACCCGTGGCCTTGCCGAGACTACCCGCTTAGCAGTAGCACTCGGCGCAGACCCCCAAACATTGAGTGGACTAGCCGGTATGGGCGACCTCATCGCAACCTGTTCCTCTTCTCTCTCACGAAACCACACCGCCGGGCGACTACTGGCTGAGGGAGTACGACCAGAACAACTCAATGAAGTGATGACGCAAACTGCAGAATCCATCAAATCGGCTGCAGCCGTCGTCGAACTTGCCCATCAACACCACGTTGAAATGCCTATCTGTGAAGCTGTCGTGGCAGTATTGAACGGCACCCTGACCGTTGAAACTCTTGCCCCACGACTCCTTGGCAGAACCCTCAAGCACGAAAACCATACACAACGCTAGAATAAGTGTTGTTATTTTTCCCCGACACACCTAAAAGAGACTTTGAGAGAGTTACATGTCTAATAGCACCATCACCAAACCCACCGTTGCAGTACTTGCCGGTGGAACATCTTCAGAACATTCCGTGTCTCTTGTGAGCGCATCGGGTGTACTCAACGCCATTGATACTCAAACCTACGATGTTGTCGTTATCGGCATCACCGAAGAAGGCCGCTGGTATTTAAGCTCCCCTGAAGAAATCAACAAACTCGTGAACGAAGCGGCACAAGAAACAGCTCGAACAGGTGAAGAAGTCAAAGCGTACTTCCGCGGTTCACAAGAACAAGTCTTCCTACCCCTTGGTGAAGGCGACTCAAAGCTTCGTCTATGCTCAGAAGGCGCCACAGAATTTCGTCTAGGCCCTAGCATCGACGTCGTATTCCCCGTCCTGCACGGACCCTTTGGCGAAGACGGAACGGTGCAAGGTCTCCTCGAAAGTGCAGGCCTCAAATACGTTGGATGTGGTGTTGCATCTTCTGCTATCGGTATGGATAAGCACTTCATGAAAGTTGCGTTCGAATCTGCTGGACTGGATGTTGGACCCTACGTTGTAGTAACACACCGCCAATGGGCAATGAACCCCAAACAGGCTCGACAAGAGATTAACAAACTCGGATACCCCGTGTTCGTCAAACCAGCGCGTGCTGGTTCCTCCTACGGAATTAGTAAAGTTGACAGTGAAGCAGACCTAGACGCCGCTATTGCCGAAGCACAAAAACACGACCCCAAAATTATTATTGAAGCAGGTATTGACGGTCGAGAACTCGAATGTGCCGTACTTGAAGTATCTTCTGCAGAACAGCCCATCAGTTCATGCGTCGGAGAAATCGTCAAAGAAGGTCAAACCTTCTACGACAGCACAGAAAAATACGATCCTAAAAGTAAAACCAAAACAGTGTGCCCTGCCGAACTAGATGAAGACGCTCAAACACGTCTTCGTGCTCTAGCAGTTCAAGCCTTCCTCTCCTTAGATTGTGAAGGTCTTGCTCGTGCAGACTTCTTCTACACTCAAGAAGGAAAACTCATCATCAACGAAGTGAACACAATGCCCGGTTTTACCCCTATTAGCATGTACAAAATCATGTGGGAAAAAACTGGACTCAAATACACAGAACTCGTAGATCGTCTCATCAAATTAGCACTTGAACGCGAACTCGGTCTACGCTAAAAATAAAGCGTGCCACGATAACAGCTAATACGCTACTGATCAGGAGTTTGGCGAACACAAAAAGTTCGCCAAACTCCTGATAACGTTTAAGATTCTAAACGAAGCTCATCGCTAAGATTCGTACACGCCTTAGTTTGGGGGAGTTGCTTGACCGCAGAACTAAGGTGAATTAATAACGTTGAAGAAGAAATTTTGTCGGCGTCAAAAGTGATACGTATAGCAGGTGAACGCCCGAAAGTTGTAGCATCCCACGTTCCAGTTGCCTGCTGAACCGACTGCTGAGCCTGTTCTTGCTCTTCTGCAGGTTTAAGAATCCAATCCACACCATTGACAGATACACAAGGATCTGACACCGGCTCTTGTACGATCACACCACATTTGAGGACAACAACACTGGGATCACCCCACGCTGTTGTTGCTTGAGCAGTCGTCTCACGTTGAGAAAAACCACCAATTTCTTGAGGCATCGCCACCATCGCATAGGCACAACGTGGGTTGGCTGCATCTTCTGCAGGAGTAAGGTACACCGCACCAGCACCGCACCCACTGAGCGGCATCGTCGCTAAACAGAGTGCAGAGGTGATACGAACAGAGGTTTTCTTCAAGATACTCACGTTCTCATTCTATCGTTGTGCTCAAGAAAATACCTCTTCACACTACTCGCGTACCCTCCCCGACACCTGATAGTGTGGGTAAAAGCTTGAGAACTTATCAAGAGAGTGAAGGAGGTTCACATGTCTAAACAACACAATATTGTGATGGTCAGCGTCGGTACTTTATGCGCATTAGCTATGTCTTTTATGACGTTCCCAGCAGACGCCCAAGACGCTTTACCTCCTACTGTTGAACCCTCTGCATCCCCCACAGAGCTACCACTGATTCCACTCAACCCGCCTATAATACATAATCCCACCGAAGAACCCACCACACCTGTCAGCGAACAACCTGCACCACCGGTAATCACCGAACCGACAACAACACCATCTGCACCTTCTGATGGCGACGACTTTCCTTTCCCCGAAACTTCATCACCAGCACCTGAAACCACTCAACCGAGTGAACCAACAGAACCTAACCAGCCTCAAGAACCACCAACACCTGAAACAACTCAACCGAGTGAACCAACAGAACCCAGCCAGCCTCAAGAACCACCAACACCACAAAATCCTGATGATGGAATCGGCTCAGGCGCAAACATTACCCCTGCACCGCCCCAAACCTCAGAACCAACAGCCACACCCTCACCAGCTGAAACAACAACACCCGAGCACAACGATCTGCCAACTCGTGGACAAGAAGAGAACACCACCCCAGACCCCTCACAAGAACAGGTCATACCTCATACCGAGGAAGCCACCCAACAGCTTCACCAATACGAGACTATTACACCCGAACTTCCTAACAACACACCTCACAACGAGCTACTTGAAGAAGCTACTCAAGGCAGAACCTTCTCTATGCAAGAACAGCTCAATAGCTTAGGAACACCACTAGAACCGTCGTTTTCGGCAGAAACAAACTCCACCGGAAAAAACGTGCCGAACTCTTCCCCTAACGACCGAAAAAACGCTCAACCTAGCACCGCAGAATGGGTGAAAGACTACCTCAATAACAACCATAAAACTGCTTATACCGAAAAGAACGCTCAACGTTTAGGCGTATTCGGCACTGAATCTGCAGAACATAGCTCAAATACGGTGACTGCTTCAAGTGCACGCACCCGCGGTAAAGCCATCATCGAAGGGTACACACCCACCGTCCTATTCTCTCTTTTTGGACTTGGCGGAATCTTCTACGTGATCCGTCAATTTATGCGCGAATCAACATCTAAAGACTTATGAACCTTACCTCGCACGTCAAAGACTTTAACGAAGAACAACTCTTAGACATGTTCTTACCCATCTTTGAAGAACACAACCAACGTGTTGCACAAAGACTCGAAAAGGTTCACAAACCGAACCCCTGTATTCTTGGTGCAGGAGATGACAGCGCCATCTTCTCTTTTAACCAGGGGCTAACCGTGATGAGTGTTGATACTCAAACAGAGAATCAAGACTTTCGCACCCAATGGGTGAGTGGCCACCAAAGTAGCGGATACGATGTCGGCTGGAAACTCGTCGCCCAAAACATTGCAGATATTGTGGCCATGCGTGCAGTACCTCAAACGCTATTGATAAGTCTTAGCCTTCCACCGCAGACGCCTTGCCAATGGTTACAAGACTGCGCACATGGAATTGTCGATGCTTTATCTCATCACGAAGCTGAAGAATGCACAATCTCTGGGGGAGACCTTGGCGCATCAACAGAAATATCTATTACCGTCACCGCGGTAGGACGGTGCCTAGGCGAACCGGTACGACGCAATAACGCACGTCCTGCCGACATTATCGCCGTTGCTGGTGAACTTGGCACTGCCGCGGCGGGGCTTGCTCTCCTTGATAGTCCCGAATTTTTAGGGGTTAATAACCCTGCATTATTAGACCTTGTATATACCCAAAAACGTCCCAGCACGCCTCTAACACTTGGGTTATCTGCAGAAACTGCTCATTCCATGATGGACATCTCAGATGGGCTTATCCGTGACGGGCAACGTATCGCCAAAGCGTCAAAAGTCTCGATGGATTTCTCTCTTGACCTTCTAGAAAAAGACCTGAAGAAGCTTCTCCCTGCCGCCCAGTGGCTCTGCCAACATACTCAAAAATACGCAACGTACACCCCCGAGCATCTGGCGAAGCAATGGGTTCTATACGGGGGAGAAAATCACTCTATGTTGGCAACTTTTTCATCGTTAGAAAAGCTCCCTCAAGGTTTTAGAGCCGTTGGCATATGCACTATTGCCACCTCCACGCCACAAATTTTTATTAATCACGAACCTGCAACAGAATACGGGTGGGATCACTTCTCATAACCTTGCACCTTATGGAAAATAAAGATTATGGTTCTGCCTGATACGTTTCTATAATGTCTCTTAGATAACGCACCATCCACACTTGAGGAAGAGTCAATGAGCGCGATGAAGAACACTCTCAACGTCATGTCTGTGTGGCCTCAATGGTGTCAAGAATCTACACAAATATTGAGTAGATACTGCCAACAACTCAACGACATTAATTTCTTCCCCGTCCCTGATAGCGATACTGGTTCTAACCTACTAGCTACCTGCCGTACTCTTTGCGAACATCTACACAACGGATGCGACCCCACGCACGCCACACAAGAAACCTTACGGACAAGCCGCGGCAACTCCGGAACATTACTCTCAGCATGGTTTAACGCTCTGACCCGCTCGCTAGGAAACGACGGAGAACTCACACCCGAAGCGTTGCATCTTGGATTATTTATCGCTCAAGAACACGCCCACGCCACCATGATAGAACCTGCCGAAGCAACTATGCTCACGGTCATGTCGGATATTGCGCGGGCACCTATTGCAACCTCGCATATTGAAGAACACGTGTTCTTCCTCGCCGAATGCGCCTATCAGAGCGCCGCCTCAACCCGCCACGTGCACGGTAGTGCAGATGCTGGGGCAGTCGGACTGTTCTTGGTTATCAACGCGCTCAGTAGCGTGTTAAACGGAAAAAGCATCGACGAGACAACGACGAACGACCTGTTTCAAATACCTGCCGAACTACTCGGTGAGCCGGATACACCGTCTGATGAACTGCGCGAACTCCTTTGCGAAATAGCGTTACCCCTAGAAAAAATGATGTTTTTGCGTTCACAATTAGAAGTATCTGGTCAGAGTCTGGCTATCGCTATGATTGATCAAACAGAGCACATCCCTCATTGGCGTATCCACATTCACGTGAAAGACCCACAACAGGTGAAAGAACTTCTCGAACAATACGGCACCGTTGAGAACCTCGAAATCCTAGCACTATGACTAAAACACCCAACGAACAGCAAGAACTCACCCAAAAAATTCACCAAAAATACCACCAAGAAGCACGCCTAGAGAACACAAAACTTAGCGTCTACCTCGGAAAAACTCTTGCCGCGCAATTATCAAAACACCTCGGCCTGCACACCGTTGAAGAACTGCTCAACTACCACCCCAAAAAATACCTCCCACGAGGCAAACTCACGCCCTTCTCAGAACTAGAATACGAACAAGACGTCACCCTCATGGCACAAGTGGTTGACGTCCGTACTCGATCCATGCGCTCTCGTCGAGGTTCTATCACCGAAATTATTATTAGTGACCAACTCTCTGACGAAGAAGACCATAACGACGAAGCGCCCCTTGGCACCGTCTACAGTTACCGAACCCAAAAACCCAGCCATCCGCTACTCACAGGTTCTGCCAGTGGATACTCTGATAGCTACGGTACGTTACCCTCACCAGCACACCAACTACACGGATACGCTCACCCCAGTAACGCCCACCGTATGACCCTCACCTTCTTCAACGCGTGGTCTGCAGCACGCGATATGAAAACAGGAGACCACGTCCTCTTCTCTGGAAAAGTAGGTGCCTACAAAGGAGAGCTGACCCTCACCAACCCCCACTATGCTGTGATTAGCGAATATCATCGTGCTACCGGAGACAACGTCTCATCACACGCCTACACTCAAGCACACGCACCCATTCCCGTCTACCGCGCAAACGCTAAATTTCCAACCGATAGAATCAGCGCCGCTATCGCAGAACTCCTTGACCACGCGCCATTATCTGAGCTAGAAGACCCACTCCCACCAGAAACACGACACAAACGAAAAATACCCACACTGGCATGGACATACCGTGCTCTACATACCCCCGATAGTGACGACACCTGGAAACAAGCCCAACATTCCTTACGCTATCGAGAAGCTTTCATCCTCCAAAGCGCACTAGCTCGTATCCGCGCTCAACGCGCAGAACACACCACCGACTCGTGGCCATACCTCAAAAACGGGTACGCACAACGTCTTCTCGAACTCTTGCCCTACCAACTAACAGACGGGCAAAAAAATGTAGGAGAAGAAATACGTCAAGACCTCAGCCAACGCACCCCCATGAATCGCCTGCTACAAGGCGACGTCGGCTCCGGAAAAACCGTTGTTGCACTACGGGCCATGCTCCAAGTCATAGACTCCGGCGGACAAGCCGCAATGCTTGCCCCCACAGAAGTCCTTGCCGAACAACACTACCAATCTGTGTGCGAAATCCTACGCCCGCTCACCAGCCACAACAACGATAAACCACCTGTTCACGTGCGTCTGCTCAAAGCGTCCATGCCTGCCGCCGAGAAAAAACAGGTTCTTCTTGACATCGCATCTGGTGCAGCGGACATCGTCATTGGAACGCACGCCCTGCTGAGCACTGACGTACATTTTGCACGATTAGGTTTAGCCGTTGTCGACGAACAACACCGTTTCGGCGTTGAACAACGTGATAGCTTACGCAACGCAGACGGAGAACTACCACACCGTTTAGTCATGACAGCAACACCCATTCCGAGAACCGTTGCCATGACAGTTTTTGGCGACCTCGATATTTCTGTACTCGACCAACTACCAGCAGGACGCCAAAAAATTAAAAGTGTTGTTGTTCCTCTTACAGAACATCCACGCTGGGAAAAACGCCTCTGGGAGCGCGCTCGCGAAGAAATTGATGCTGGACATCAGGTGTATGTCGTTGTTCCTAAAGTTGGTGAGGACACCTCTGATGATGAGACATCTTCTGGTGCTGAACATCTTTTCTCGACAGATCAGGGTAGTTCTCAGAAGAAACTTCATTCTGCGATAGAGGTTCTCGAGAAACTTTCTCATATGCCGGTACTTTCTGGTGTGCGTATCGATATGCTGCATGGGCGCTTGGATACTCAGACAAAAGCTCATGTGATGCAGAGCTTTAGTGACGGCGATATTCAGCTTTTAGTGTGTACTACTGTTGTTGAAGTTGGTGTTAACGTCCCGAATGCGACGCTGATGATTATTTTGGATGCGGATCGTTTTGGTATTTCCGGTTTACATCAGCTTCGTGGACGTATTGGGCGTGGACAGCTTCCGGGAACCTGCCTTTTAGTGACAGAACAAGAGCAGGGGAGCCCGTCACGAGATCGTTTAGATGCGGTAGCTTCTACAACAGACGGTTTTGAGCTTTCAAAGATTGACTTACGTCAGCGTCGTGAAGGCGATATTCTTGGTGCCGCCCAATCGGGCAAAAAGAGTACCCTCAAATTGTTAAGAGCTATTGATGACGCCGACATTATTGAAAAAGCTCGTGAAGACGCTCGTTCACTCATTGAAGAAGACCCTACGCTAGGTAAACATCCTGATGTTGCTCGATGGATTGAACGTTTTGTGGGTGCGGAACATGAACAATTCCTCTCACGAGGATAACTCAAGAGGGTTTTATATGATGGTTGATGTACGTTTACGGTTTAAGTTATGGAGGGCAGAAGATCATGAGCAGAATTATTGCTGGTCAATGCGGTAGTTTGACGTTGGCACACGTACCAGGGAATAAGACGCGTCCGACAACAGACCGTGTGAAAGAGTCTTTATTTTCTCGTTTAGAGGGGTACGAAGTTTTATCGCAGGGGCGTGTACTTGATTTATTTGGTGGCTCTGGTGCTTTAGGGTGTGAATCCCTAAGTCGTGGTGCTCGCCATGTAGATTTTGTAGATTCGTCTTCAACGGCTATTGCGACGATTCGTGAAAATGTGGCGCGTGTTTCTCAAGGGTTGAATTCTGCTGCGTCCACCATGATTTATACATCGGATGCCCAACGTTTTTTGGAGCGTTATCAGGGGGAGCCGTGGGATGTTGTTTTTGTGGATCCGCCTTATGATATGCCTAATGAGCAGGTGCACACACTTTTATCTCTCATCAAAGAGCATCTAAGTGATGATGCGGTTGTTGTGGTTGAGCGTTCTTCACGTATGGAGCCGGTAGAGGTTCCTGCTGGGTTAGAGGAGTTCCGCCAGAAAAAATATGGTGAGACTATTCTGTACTACGTGCAGTTAGTATCGTAGAGAGTTTTCTCGATACTGTTCATGGGTGCTCTCACTGTTAGGCTATAGGGTATGCAACTAGTTATTTGTCCCGGCTCTTACGACCCTATTCATAACGGGCATGTTGATGTGATTACTCGTGCCGCTAAAATCTATGGCAACGTGATTGTTGCTGTTGCCCGTAACTCTGCGAAGTCGTATCTTTTTAGCGATGAGGAGCGTGTGGCGCTGGTTCAAGAGACTTTTGGTTTTTTGGACGGCGTGAGTGTGGAGTTGATGCCTTCTATGCTCCTTGCTGATTATGCGAAGTCTCGTGGCGCGCATTTAATCGTTAAAGGTGTCCGTAATTCTTTAGATTGGCAGTATGAGTCTCAGATGGCTGTGATGAATCGTCATCTAAGTGGTGTGGAGACAAGTTTTTTGGTCTCGGATTCGCGGTATTCTCAGCTGTCGTCGACGCTTGTTCGTGATGTTGCCCGTTATGGGGGACAGCTCGATTCTTTTGTGCCTGTGCCGGTGCAGCGTGCTTTAACACAGAAAATATCACAAGAAAAGTGAGCTTAACAGCACATTAATGGTGCTTGAATAGAATCTGTGAAGCTGGAATAGTTGCTATGTAGCCGAACTGCAACTAGAGTTTGTAGTTGGTCAAAACTTATCATAAGGGAGTTCGTCATTTCACGAAAAGATTCATCGCCCCTAAAGGTTTCTGTTCGGAACCTGAGTCATCAACCTGGGACCATGGAAACCCTCGATAAAGTGATACCAGCGCCAAAGGATTTTGGCAATGCTCTGATCGGAGCGGAAGAAGGTTCGGACATTGAGCTCAATCTCCGACTAGAATCCGTTGTAGATGGTATTCTGGTTAGTGGCACTGCAACCGCCGACATGAGCGGTGACTGCAGTTTATGCCTTGATCCGGTTTCTGAAACCGTGTCAGCAGATATTCAAGAGCTCTTCGTCTTTGAGAAGGCACCCGCTGGTGGCCCAGAAGATGAAGAAGATGAGCAGTACACGGTAGAGGGCGATTATATCGACCTTGAACCGGCTCTACGGGACGCAGTCATTTTACAACTGCCGTTCCAGCCCCTTTGTAAGGACTCTTGTCAGGGATTGTGTTCCGAATGCGGAATCCGCCTGGAAGAAGAGCCGGGGCATCACCATGAGGTGCTTGATCCGCGCTGGAGTGCTTTAACAGGCATGTTCAACGAGGATAAATAAACTTAATAACCGTATTTTCTAGAGAAGAGAGATAGCTGTGGCTGTTCCCAAGCGGAAAATGTCCCGTGCTAACACCCGCGCACGCCGTTCCCAGTGGAAGGCGTCCGTACCTCAGCTGGTTAAGACCGTTGAAAACGGTCGCGTAACCTATTCTTTGCCTCACCAGGCAAAGCTAGTTACTGACTCTGCAGGTAACGCCTTGTTCTACGAGTACAAGGGTCGCAAGGTAGCTGACGCGTAAAGTTAGTATGAATAACTCTGATTCATCAGAATTGTTGAAACGTCTCGGTCTCAATATTGATACCGAGACGTTTCAGCAAGCACTCGTACACCGTTCCTACTCTTTTGAGAACCCTGGAACACCCCACAACGAAAGACTAGAGTTCCTTGGCGACTCCGTCCTTTCACTGGCTATTGCCGAAGATGTTTATCGTCGTTTCCCTAACGAACCCGAAGGGGAACTTGTACGCCGACACCATGTTGTTGTCTCATCGTGGGCACTAGCAAAAGTTGCACGAACCCTGAACCTCGGGTCTTACCTCTGGTTAGGAAAAGGCGAAGAAAAAACTGGCGGAGCAGATAAAGACTCCATTCTCGCCGATACCCTCGAAGCCATCTTTGGAATGTGCTATATCACCCTCGGTCGTGACCGTGCCCGCGACCTCGTCCTTGAACTCATCGCACCCATGCTCGATGACCAAGAAATTCTTGACGCCGGACGAGACTGGAAAACCGAACTTCAAGAAATTGTACAATCCCAAAAACTCGGGGACATCCGCTACGAAGTGTCTGTATCCGGTCCAGAACACGCACCCGAATATACTGCTACCGTTCACATTGGTGGCACCACCTACGATCAAGGTGTCGCAAGCTCCAAAAAAGAATCAGAACGTCTAGCTGCACAAAAAACCTGTAAAGAACTACGACCAAACTAGCAGGATGCCTGAACTACCCGAAGTTGAAGTCGTACGCTGTGGAATGCTCACACACGCCCTCGGCAAACGTATTACAGACGTCCGTATTCATGACACCCGCTCTATTCGCCGTAGTGAGCATACCGCTGAAGAATTTACGGGCACGCTCAAAGACACCATCATTACTGACGTCGTGCGACGCGGAAAATACCTCTGGATTATCCTCGAAAACGCTGATGGTATCCGTCTTCAAACAGCTCTTGTCATACATCTAGGGATGAGCGGTCAAGTCCTTTTTAAAACCTCAGAATTCCCGCCAGAAAAACACCTCAAAATCACGGTAACTCTAGGGAATCAAGACCATCACTCCATAGCAGAACCTGCTACTGAACAGCTACGTTTTGTGGATCAAAGAATTTTTGGCGGAATGTATCTTGATACGCTCGTACCCGTATCGGATACACAACAACACCCTGTATCCGCATCCAGCGCAAGCACATTATCGTTACCGTATATTCCGCGAAGTCTGAACCATATTGCACGAGATCCTTTAGACACGAATTTTGATATTGACGAGCTGCGACAGAAAATGCTCAAAACATCTACCGCCATCAAACGTCTACTACTGGACCAATCAACTATTTCAGGAGTTGGCAATATTTACGCTGACGAAGCGCTATGGCGAGCGCGTCTTCACTACGCGAAACCAGCGAAAACTATGAGCATGGCAAAGACCCGAGAACTCGTTCACTCAATACAAGAGGTCTTCTCACAGGCTTTAGAAGCTGGAGGAACCAGTTTTGACGCCCTCTATGTCAACGTTAATGGGGAATCTGGGTATTTTGATCGTTCTTTAAACGCTTATGGGCGTGAAGGTCAGCTGTGCTACCGGTGCCAAGAAAATGGGGTAGAGAGCACCATCATTCGTGAGGTGATGATGAAACGGAGCTGTTATCGTTGCCCGAGATGCCAACGTGCCCCGCGTCAAAAGAAAACTTCATCGTAGAGAAGTGCCCTGAAGCAGATACGCTTCAGGGCACTTTTTAGTGTCGGTATCGGTCTTGATAGAACTGCGCTAACCGTTCGTATCCTTCTTCTAACGATACTTTGGGTGCCCAATCGAGGAGTTTTTGGGTTCGCCGTTGGTCAAACCAATGAGCAGTTGATAACTGTTCTGCTAAGAAACGTGTCATGGGCGGTTCGTCTTCTCCAGGGTATTTTTCCCATACTTTCTCGATGACGCTACCGAGGGCGCGGGCTAATGTTGCTGGTACAGAGCGTTTGGGTGGTTCAATACCCACGGCCGTGCACATGTGGTGGATGATTTCTGCTACCGGTCGCGGCTGTCCGTTAGTAATCACGAGTGCTTGTCCCTGAATATTCTCTAAGCGTTCATATCCGGTGACGATAGCGTCTACCGCATTGTCAATATAGGTGGTGTCAATGAGTGCTATACCGTCGTTCAGCAGGGGGAGCCTTCCTGCTGCAGCTCGTTCTAAGACACGTTCAACAAGTTGCGTATCGGATGGGCCCCACACAATATGTGGTCGTAGCGCTGCCGTGTGGAAGCGTTCACTATTTTCTGCGAGTACGAGGTGTTCGGCAATAGCTTTTGACCGCGCATAATATCCTCTGGTGTGTTCTGGGGCGGCGGCAGTATTATCTGCACCCATAAAAGATACTCCCGTGTGAGCTACGGAGGGCGAAGAAATATACAAAAAACGGGTGATTGGGTGATGTGCCGCGGCTTGAAGAAGGTTCTGTGTGCCTTGAACGTTCGTCTGATAAAACTCTTCCCACGTTCCTGTAAAGGATACTTTAGCAGCTAGATGAACGACTCCATCACAACTGTTGATAGCTTCTTCTAAACGGTTCTTATCACTTAAATCGGTGCGTACTTGTGAAAGGTTTTGAGCTAAAGCCGGTGGTAATATCTTCTGAAGCTGCGCATCGCGGCGTTGAAGCAGGCGTACCTGATATCCGCGTCGTAAAAAGTCGAGGGCAACTTCTCGACCTAACAACCCTGAAGCGCCGGTCACAAGGACACGCTCTTGACGTTCTCTCACCGGCGCAATGTGTGGTAAGCGACGTAAAGAAACCGGTGTTTTTACCACAATATTTTCGCTTTCTCTCCAGAGAGAACTTTCTTTGCCCACTGTGCCAGTAATGTACGGTCAATTTTTGAGTTATGACGGATATCGGTTGGGTGCTCTTTCACGGCAAGTACCGCGCAGAGGTTAATTCCGGTTTCCTCAAACACTCGGTTACGAATTTTTTGTGTCAGCTTTACACTGGCAAGACCATTTTTACGGGTCTGTGGGTCTGTCTCCACCACCGCAACAGCTTGAGCGCAACCGGCAGGGCCAACAGGCACGACCGCTGCACGTCGTACGCCCATAATTTTTTCGGCGGCATGCTCAGCAGCTACAGGGGTGAGTATCCCTTGAGCACTCAACATAATATGTGAGAGTCTTCCTTCAACCCATAGTCTACCGTGCTCATCTAAATGCCCCACATCTCCGGTATGGTGCCAGCCCGGTGTTGCTATTGACTGGTTTTCTGTGATCCACAGTCTGTCGTAGCGGTCTTTGACGTGTGGTGCACGCACAAGAATCTCACCGGTTACACCGGGGTCTTGATGATGTTCTACTCCCGCTATACCGTTTTTGTCTAGCGGAGCTATACTCACCTGTGCACCCGCTATCGGCGTACCAACACAGACACCATTTCCTGCACCGACAACATTCTTGGAGAGGGCGTCGGCATTTGCCTGCTGTATCTGTTCGTAGGATATATCTGTGATGGGTAGAGCCTCTGTCATACCGTAGGGGGTGTGAATACTTGCATGTGGAAGAATCGCATGAACAGCTTCTAAGAGCGAGGTGTTCAATGGGGCACCAGCAGAAAGTACGGTACGTACCTGAGCTAAGGCATGCTTTTCTTGTTCACCTAATGAGGTGGAGGTTCTGACCACATTCATTAATGCGGCAGGGGAGAGGAACACCGTTTGCGCTGAAATTGCCTCTACCGCGTGGGCTAATGCTGAGGCGGTAAGAGTTTTAGGTTGGGTGACGTCCATCGTAGGAGTCACGCTCGTAATGCCAAGGGCTGGTCCTAATAAGGCAAAGGGTGCGAATCCTGCAACAAGTCCCGTATTTTGGTGCAAATGATAAGTGCTCATAATAGCATTTCGCATCGCGCTCAACTGTTGTTGAGTGTAGAGCACTCCCTTAGCTGGACCTGTTGAACCCGAAGTGTATAGCACTGCTGCATGCTCTTGAGCATCTCGAACGGGTCGAGGTCGAACACTAGTATCGGTAAAATCTGCCAGAGTCGCTCTAACACCAAGAACTTTTTTCATCACACCGGTGAGTGGCTCCGCCGAGATTCTGAACCCTGGCCAACCGAAAGTCTTTGCCGCTACTAACGCTTGAGGAATACCAATCAGATAATCTGGTCTTGCCCCCTTCAGCGCCCGAGTCAGGCCTTTGGTCCCAAGACCAGTATCAGCAACAACAACGATAGCCCCAATTTTCAAACACGCATAAATGCAGGTTGTCAGTAGTGCGCCGGGAGGAATCATCAAATTCACTCGTGACTGAGGTCGAACACCTAAATCTTCAAGCCCATTAGCAACACGTTCTACATTCTGAGCAAGTTCTGCCCACGTATAGTGGCGTGCTATGCGCGTAGAATCTTTAGGGTGCATATCGACAACAGCTAGCGTCTTTTCTTCACGCCGTTGTTCCAGTTGTGCGCCCATGGGAACAAAACTTTCAGCATGAACGTGCTCCGCACGGCGTTGAACATGCTGCTGACGTAACGTGTATTCCTGCACGAAATGTTCATGAAGCCATTCAAAAAATGGGGTAGCAACATCTTGGTCTTCCATCACCAAATGTGAAGAATTCTCATAACAATGAACATCTGCATGCGGCATTCTGTGCATCAAATCTGCCAAATAATGACGTGTAAAGACAGGATCCTGAACACCCCATTGAAAAAATGCGGGTACGTGAAGATGCCGGATACCCTCTGCAATACGTTGCATCATCAGATAGGAGGGGCTTTGAGGTGTTGCCGGTATATCGGCAACAAAATTGCGGATACCCTCACGAAGACTCGACGACGTATAAGGCGAACGGTACGTTGCACGAACCTGCTGAGATAATCGGTTTTGCCCCGCCAACGATAACGTCACATCTAAGAACGCGGTACTTTTTTGTGTTCCCCAACGGTGTACACCTGGAGTAAGGGCAACCTGTAATGGTGCTGGAATAGCTGAACCTTCTGCATGAAAGACCGCAGTATTGGTTAATAAGATTCCACTCAAAATATTTTGGTGTTCTAAAGCCCACCCCAAAGAGACTAAACCACCCCAGTCATGGGCAAGAGTCACTACCGGATGCGTCGTATCATCTAATCCGATTGTTTTCGTAAAATCTGAGAGGTCTTGCACCCTGTCTTCAAGACGGCGCACCGTGCCGGTACGCTCTGAATAGCCCATATCTAGCTGATCAACAGCAATAACACGCCACCTATTCTCAGGCAGAGCACCGGTTTGAAGGATATCCCTCCAAAGATATGACCATGTGGGGTTTCCATGAACGGCAAGAATTGTGCCCACCGGCTCTAAAGAATTCTTCTCCAACGTTGGAAGATTATCCAGATAACTCCAAGAACGTACCTGACCACTATCTACAGGGGCAGTAGAGCACACCTCAAGACGATGCAACCATTGAGGATCAACACCGGGCCATTGTTCGACAGAAGGAAAAAGAGAATGAGTCACGGTAGCAGAACCTTTCATGGAGTTTCTTCACCCCAGCTATGTAGGGAAAGAGGAGCCTCCTCACGGGGGAGAAGGATAGAAAACTATTATTCTTTTTGAGATACAAGAACAGGGCAGAACTACCAGTTAATTTCCATTAACGACGTATTCAACCCAGAACCAACACCCATACATAAAATACGATCCCCAGTACGATAAGTGGGTGCTTCTTGCGCTAATGTCATAGGCAAAGCAGCCGCCGCAACATTGCCCCAATACGGGAACGTCATCGGAATCTTTGCCGAATCAATACCGACAGCTTCAATAATGGCGTTTGTGTGAGCATTAGAAATCTGATGTGTCACATAAGAATCCATATCAGTCCAATCCCAGCCATGACGGTGAGCTTCTTCCCACGTTTGAGCAACCAATTCTAAGCCGTGCTTTAACAGTCCAGCTGCGTCAGTGTTCATCCCCTCAGCAGCATTCCCACCGATACAAAGATGACGGTGCTGGGTACCAGCACGAGAAACAGAACCTACCAGTCGATGCCCCTGAGGGTGCAAACTATGGCGACCTAAAACAGCTGCCGCCGCCCCCGAACCAAGAGTTAACGTCGCAAATTGTGCGAGTACGTCCTCACGCGTTGTCTCAGGCTTATCTAAAATCCGTAATGCTGTCTCATGCCACGGTGAAGGATCTTCCCCCGCAACTACCAACGCATAATCAATAGCATGAGCATCAATCATGGTAGCGGCAACCGTCATCGCGTTAACAAACCCTAAACACGCATTAGTCATATCGAACTCTAAGGCGTGTGCCGGAAGCCCTAAACGATCATGAATGCCCACAGCAACGGCCGGTTCAAAATGATCTCGGGTGACAGAAGCATTAATCATCAAACCAATACGCTCGCTAGAAATACCAGCAGCATCTAACGCCTTCTGCGCCGCAGAAACAGCACCATCTTCAAAGGTCATCTGCGCACCCCATGAACGACGCTCAGAAATACCCGCTAAACGCTCTAACAGCCCCTTCGGCAACTTCAAACGTTGATACGTTTTAGAGAGCTTCTCATCAAAATAGGTTGAGGTAACAACCTCAGAAGGAATCTCATGTTCAATGGATAATAACGCCACATCAGAATGACGGATATCAGAGTTAGCGGTCAATGCGATACTTGCTTTCGTCCACGTTCGGGGTGTATGTCTTAGACTTATCTATGAAAAGAACATCTCATAAACCCACAACAAACACCAGGGGAGAGGAAACCCTTGATGGCAACCTATGAGAACATTCTAGGTGTCAAAAACACCTCTAGTACATATTTAGCTCAAAGGATAATCTCACACTATATGTACTAGTAAAGAATGAAATCTTCTGAACACTACCAACCTCTAGCACCTTGGAGAAAGGAATCCTGTGCGCCTGATCTCTATGACCTTACGCGGATTCAAATCCTTCGCCTCAACAACGGTCTTTAACTTCAACGACGGCATCAACGCCATCATCGGACCTAACGGCTCAGGTAAATCCAACGTCGTAGACGCGCTCCTCTGGGTACTAGGAGAACAAGGTAGCAAAAACCTCCGTGGCTCCGCCATGCAAGACGTCATCTTCGCCGGGACAACACACAAAAGTCCACTCGGACGAGCCAAAGTTACCCTCGTCCTCGACAACTCAGAACACGAACTACCGCTACCACACAGCACTGTCGAAATATCACGAACCCTCTTCCGAGGAGGCGGCTCAGAATACGAAATTAACGGTGCCACCGTACGACTAAGCGACATCCAAGAACTCTTCAACACAGCCTCCATCGCCAAAGGAGAACACTCCATCATCGGGCAAGGACATATCGACAAAGTCCTACAATCCTCAGCTACCGAACGACGAGCCCTCATCGAACAAGCCGCCGGAATTCTCACCTATCGTCGCCGAGCAGAAAAAACAGAACGCAAACTCCACGCGATGAAAGTCGACCTCAACCGTCTCGAAGACCTCAACAAAGAACTCACCAACCAGCTCAAACCACTCGGAGAACAAGCCACTAACGCCCGCACCGCCTACGAAATCCAAGCACAGATACGAGAACTACGCGAAAAACTTCTCGCACACCAAGCCTTCACACAACACCAAGAACACACCCAACACGAAGAGCTCTACCAAAAAACACACACCCAACACCGAAAACTAACCGAAACCCTCAACACCTGCCACAACAAGAAAACACAACACCACACCCTGCGCACAGAACTAGACCAACACCGCCAAGAACACTACGAGAACCTCCAAGAACTCGAAAAAATCATGGCAGCAGCACAATCCCTCAAAGCGCTCGCACAGGAGAGAAGTCGCGCCACCGAGAAAAATAACTCCCTTGAAAGCTACCAGCAACATCTTCAACGCACCGAAGAATCCATCGCCCACGAAAAAGCAGAAGAACAGCAATTACGCCAACACTGTGAAGAACTGGAACACACCCTACAAGAGCTCACACAACGATACGAACGACAACACCAAAAACTAGAACAGTGCCAAGAACAGATACAACAACAGCAACAACGTCAAAAAGAGCATCAAGAACAGCTCACCCGAAACATTACTGAACGAGCCAGCTTACGCGCTAAATATGAAAGAATCCGCGCCGAACATCAACGCTACCGAGAAGAACTCGACAATGCTCAAACACAGCGCCAAGACTATGCCCAAAAACTTGAACAGCTCACACACACCTTGCAAGAGCACACGAAAACTCTTCAAGATGAGGAAAAACAACAGCAACAGCTCCGTGTAGAACGCGAAGAATACGCTCACAAAAGCGAACAGAGTAGAAACCTTTGCACACAACGCTCCATCACCGTACATACCCTGCAAGCTAGTATTGCCAGCCTTGAACAGCTCCTACAAACACACCACGAGAGCAAACCTGAACATACTGGCAAACCTTTGCACACCCTCATACACATTAAAAGCGGGCAAGAACGAGCAATAGCTCACGCCTTAGGAGCCTACGCACAAAGCTACCTCTACGAAAAACCCACCTACAACACTGCCCATAACACCATCTTTACCCCCAGTTCTCCAACGCCTCCCACAAAAAACCTCAAGGGGCTAACACCTGCCATACAATACGTGACCACAGAAAATACCACCGCACAACACGTACTCCAACAAGCACTAGCTAATATCTACCTCACCGAAGAGTTCACCACAGAAAATCAACAACTGCTAGAAGAACACCCGCACATCACCATCTACGATATTCGTGGGCGACGCTACAGTAACTACAGCTACAACACCGCTGAGCTAGAAGATAATCACCTCGAAATAGCAGCACGGGTTACAACACTCACACAAGAACTCAAAGAAGCAGAAATACTAGAAGAAGAAGCCCAAAAACAACACCGCGCCCACACCCAAAAACTTACTCAACTCAAAGAGCAAGAACACGAGCTTGCACGACGTCTCGGAAACACCCAAAAAACTATTTACCGTTTAGAAACAGAACAGGCTCAGCTCACCACACAACACCAGCACGAACAAGAACAATACCAATACCAGCAGAAAAAAATTGCACGATACCGTGTTGAAGAACAAGAACACGCACAATTACTAGAACAACTCAACCACAACATTGCTGTACTACAAAAACAACAACCTACTGACAACCCGCAACAACTCGAAGAGCAGAACACTCTCAAAGAAGAGCTCGAACATCTCACCCAAGAACGGACCATTGCTCAAAACTCACTCAGCCACACTCAACGGTATCTGCTGCTGAACCGCGAGAAACGCCAAGAGCTAGAAACACACCTCAACACACTTCAAGAACACACCGCACAAGAACAACACCACGAACAACAACGCCTACTCCAACAACAACGAGCGCGTACCGTGGCACGATGTGCCCAAAAACTCTTAGAAAAACTCACCCAAGAACGCAACAATCAAGAGCAAAAATACCGTGCTATCACCGAAGAGCTCAAAGCTCTCACCCACACCTGCCAAAACGTTGAAGACCAGTTAGCAGATATTACACACCAACATCAAACGTTGAGCAATACCTTACAAAAACTCACCCTCACACAAGCTCAAAGTAGTATTCGCTATGAAAATCTCAATCAACGTATCGGAGAAGAACTCGGCTGCACCCTTGAAGAACTCATCGAAACCCACCACGACTATCTTGCCCATCATGCACCCGAAACCTCAGAACTTGAGAAGAACCTGCACCAAGAACAACAACGTCTCAAAGCACTAGGAACCGTCAACCCTCTGGCTTTGGAAGAATACCAAGCCTTAGACGAACGTCAACAATACCTGCACACACAAATTACTGATATGAAAAAGTCGAGAGCAGCAATGCGCTCTCTCATTGCAGAGCTAAACCGTCACATGAAAACCGCCTTTGTCGAAGCCTTCGAACAAACAAAAGACGCCTTTGAAAGGATTTTTGCAGAATTATTCCCCGGTGGTGAAGGCACCTTAGCTCTCACCGACGACGAAGACTTACTTAACTGTGGAATAGAGATTCATGCACGCCCTGCCGATAAAAAAGTGCAAAGACTCTCCCTGCTCTCTGGAGGGGAACGGGCGCTGGCCTCTTTGGCATTAGTCACCGCAATTTTTGAGGCTAGACCTGCACCGTTTTACGTTCTTGACGAAGTAGAAGCTGCTTTAGATGACCGTAACCTCTCACGCATACTACCCGTTTTTGAACGTCTAGGTCAGAAAAGCCAACTGCTCATTATTACGCATAAACCTCGTACCATGGAAATTGCCCAAACCCTCTACGGTATCACCATGTTCCAAGGCATCAGTAATGTGATAAGCCAAGATACTCAAGCGATTCGCAATGCTTTAGAATCCTAGAGAGTGAAGAGCTGCCGCCTCATACACTTCACATCGTCCTAAACATTTTTAAGGAGAGTAAGATAAAGAACCATGTCTGATTCCTACCAACGTAATAATCATCTTGATACTGGTGCAATTCCTATCACGGCGGCGCACCCGACAGCAGCTCGCCAATATCAAAATCTTTCTGAAACTAGCACTTCTCAGAAACGTTCAAAAACTCCCATCCCGGGGCCTTTGAAAGTTCTTATTCTCGCTGCGTTTGTGATTGCGTTAGGTTTTGGACTCATCGCCCCAGTACTTCCTCGATACGCGGCAAGCTTTGATGTGGGTGTACAAGCAGCTTCTGCTGTGGTGAGCATGTTCGCTGCAACTCGTCTATTATTCGCTCCAGCATCTGGAAAACTTGTTTCTCGTTGGGGGGAGCGGCCCATCTATATGGCGGGTCTTATCATCGTTGCCTTAGGCTCACTGGGCGTTGCCATCTCGTGGAGTTACCCCGTTCTGATGGCATTTCGTGCATTGGGCGGTATCGGCTCTGTCATGTTTACCGTCTCTGCCATGGGACTGCTTGTACGTTATTCTCCTGCTCATCTGCGCGGAAAAATTTCTGGTTACTACGCAACCGCCTTCCTCATCGGTAACATCTTAGGGCCAGTAGTAGGTTCTCTTATGGTCGGACTAGGAATGCGTCTGCCCTTCGTTATCTATGCGGTCGTGCTATTCATCGCCTGTATTCTGGTGTTTTTCTACCTTAAAGAAGCCCAATATGCTGGTTCCATTCCGCCTAAAACACAACCCGAGCTATCTCTCAAAGATGCGTGGAAGTTCACGAACTTTCGTGCTGGTCTAGGCACAAACTTTGCCATCGGGTGGGCGGCGTTAGGTTTGCGGGTGGCGTTAATGCCTCTTGCTGCTGTAGCCCTTTTAACGAGTTACCATCAGGGAGAACATTACGACCCTGATCATGGCGGAATTGTTCTTGCCGGTTTGGCTATGGCATTTTATGCTGGCGGTAACGCCATCACCCAAAATATTTCGGGGCGTTTTTCTGATAAACACGGCCGCCGAAACCTCATTTTCTATGGTCTACTTCTTGCCGGAGTTTCTACGATTTTAGTGGGACTTTCTGGTTCCCCCGTACTCTTTATCATCTTCTCTATCACCACGGGTATCGGCACGGGAGTGCTCGGACCATCGTTACAGGCCGCTGTCGCCGATATCGTCGGTAATGAACGCTCTGGCGGTACAGTCCTTGCAACCTATCAGATGTTCGCCGACCTTGGACAAATTGTCGGGCCACTACTTGCAGGATGGATTGCCGACCATTGGGGATATAACTGGGCATTTGGTATCTCGGGTGCACTATTGCTGGTGATGATGCTTGGATGGTTACCTTGGCGTTCTCCACGTTTCCCGAAAGAACTCGCTGAAACTGGGTACACCGGCCGATAAAAACTGTGAAATACCGTGACAGGGCTATGCCCCTCCCAATATTTTTTATGAAAACTTATGGTGAAGTTTTCCGATGGATGGGGCACATGTGAGAAGCTAGAAGGGTGAACGATACCCTGACTCTTATCTTGTACATAGTCCTCGGTGTTCTTGTCCTCGCCGGTGTTTTAGCGGTATTACTGCGTGGGCCAAAGGCCCCACCAGAAGGCTACGATTCCACACGAGACGTGAACGACCTTGAACCTGCAGACACTAGCGGACAACCTACTATTGACCGTCCGGCACCAGTTGCTGGACGTCTCGTACGGTTACGTGCCCGTCTGGCTCGCTCTAATAACCTCCTTGGAAAAGGTCTTCTTTCTCTTCTTTCACGTGACAAAATTGATCAAGACGTGTGGGATGAAGTAGAAGAAACTTTACTTCTTGCAGATCTAGGAGCTGACGCAGCCGGACGACTCGTTGAAAACCTGCAGCAGCGAGTACGCATTGAAGGTACCGAAAACCCTGCACAGGTCAAGCAGATGCTCAACGAAGAACTGCTAAAGATTGTTGGTGTTGATACTGACCGCTCTCTACAGACCACAGGAGAAAACGGTAAACCCGGTGTAGTTCTTGTGGTGGGAGTCAACGGTGTTGGCAAAACGACCACTGTCGGAAAGCTCTCTCGTGTGATGGTCGCTGAAGAGAAAAAACTCTTATTGGGTGCTGCTGATACCTTCCGTGCAGCGGCTGCCGACCAGCTGCAAACGTGGGGAGATAGAGTTGGCGTCGAGACGATACGTTCTGAAAAAGATGGTGCCGACCCTGCTTCAGTAGCTTATGAAGCAATCCGTGAGGGCGTTTCTCGTGCCGTAGATACCGTGATGATTGATACGGCTGGACGTCTACAAAATAAAGCTGGACTGATGGATCAACTCGGTAAAATTAAACGAGTTGTCGAAAAAGAAGCACCCGTAACGGAGGTGCTACTCGTTATTGATGCAACAACCGGACAAAACGGTATGATGCAAGCAAAAGTCTTCTCCGACGTTGTTGATATCACCGGTATTGTGCTGACGAAACTCGATGGTTCCGCCAAGGGTGGCATCGTGGTCGCTATTCAAGAAGAGCTTGGCGTTCCTGTCAAACTTGTTGGATTGGGCGAAGGCCCCGACGATCTTGCCCCCTTCGACGCACAAGAATTTGTCAACGCACTCTTAGACTAAAGCCGTTCATCTGAGCTTAAGAATCTTCACTACCGTATGAGGTAGTGAAGATTCTTTGCTATCTGGTATAAGTTCTTCACCAGAATATGAATGATGAGAGGGCACATCTTCTCTAAGTGCGTTATCCTTAGAAGTTGATTCAGAAAAATTACGAGGTCCTCCTCGATCTACCCAAATAGCGAAAGTGGTTCACGACTCGTGTTCAATTCACTCTCTGACCGGTTGACAGCAACCTTCAAAAACCTCCGCGGCAAAGGTCGCCTCTCCGAAGCCGATATTGACGCTACCGTACGGGAAATCCGTCGTGCGCTCTTGGACGCTGACGTTGCAGTGCCGGTGGTACGAGAGTTCACCGCTCACGTTAAAGAACGTGCACTGGGTCAAGAAGTCTCTGAAGCGCTTAACCCTAGCCAGCAAATCGTCAAAATTGTTAACGAAGAACTCGTCAACATTTTGGGCGGTCAGACTCGTCGAATCAACATGGCAAAGTCTGGGCCTACCATCATTATGCTTGCCGGTCTTCAAGGTGCTGGTAAAACCACTCTCTCGGGGAAACTATCTCACTGGCTCAAAAGCCAAGGACACACACCCATGTTGGTGGCTTCTGACCTTCAGCGCCCTAACGCCGTTAACCAGCTAAAAGTTGTTGGTGAACGCGCTGGAGTTCCTGTTTATGCTCCACATCCCGGTGTCACTTCTGAATTTGATGTACCCACTGGCGACCCTGTACAAGTTGCTCGCGATGGTGTGGCAGAGGCCCGCGCAAAATTGCATGACGTGGTCATTGTCGATACCGCAGGTCGTCTCGGCGTCGATGCTGAATTGATGCAACAGGCACGAGACATCCGCAACGCGATTGAACCGGATGAGGTTCTTTTCGTCATTGATGCGATGATTGGTCAAGATGCTGTAAACACCGCACTTGCCTTTAACGAGGGCGTCGACTTTACGGGTGTTGTCCTTTCAAAACTTGATGGTGACGCACGTGGTGGTGCGGCACTTTCTGTTGCATCGGTAACGGGCAAACCCATTATGTTTGCTTCAACTGGTGAGAACCTTGACGAGTTTGAACAGTTCCATCCTGACCGTATGGCATCTCGTATCTTGGATATGGGCGATGTGCTCACTCTCATTGAGCAAGCAGAAGCCAGCTGGGATAAGGCTGAAGCTGACCGCATGGCCCAAAAATTTGCTGACCAAGAGGACTTCACCTTTGAAGACTTCCTCGCTCAGATGCAGCAGATTCGCAAAATGGGTTCTATGAAAAAGCTGTTGATGATGATGCCTGGTGCTGCTCAGATTCGTCAACAACTCGACGCATTTGACGAACGTGAAATTGATCGTGTTGAGGCCATCGTCCGTTCGATGACCCCGCATGAACGTGTTGCCCCCAAAATTATTAACGGTTCACGACGGGCTCGTATTGCTCGCGGTGCAGGCGTCACTGTTTCTGAAGTCAATCAGCTCATGGAGCGTTTTGCTCAAGCTCAAAAGATGATGAAGAAACTTGCCTCTGGCAATATGGCAGGTCTGCCCGGTGGAATGCAAATGCCTGGAATGGCAGCTGCTGCCGGCGCTGCACGTAAAGCGAATAAGAAGAAGGGCAAGAATGCGAAGAAGGCTCGTTCTGGTAATCCCGCAAAGCGCGAACAGCAATTAGCGGCAGCTCAGAAGAAACACAGTGCACCTGCTGGTTCTGCCTTTGGAAACACCGGACAAGATTTTGACGCCTCAGAGCTGAACCTTCCTAAAGGTTTTGAGAAGTTCTTAGGTTCAGATAAATAAAGTTTCTTGACCATATGTGAGCTACGGTTACGTAGCTCGTACAGAAGTCTTTAGTACTCAAAAATCATTGTGTGTGGTTATCAAGCACTAAAGATTTCTGTGCTTTTTCCTGTTGCCTCAACACTACGTATGGCGTGACATCGTACTCTTTGGTTTCTTGGGGTACACCAGAAAAATAAGAATCGTTATTCTTGTGATAAAACAAGAGAGCTTAGGGAGAATCCCTGTAGTGTTATGCCTAAGACATAGATACCGATAAAAACTCACGTGAGGGTTTTTATGGCTAAGGGTCAGGAGAAGATGATGGCTGATACTTATCTTTCTGAAGAAGAACTCATCCAATTTATTGCGACTTTACCGACACGGCGTATGGCTGCTGGCGCGTTAATTCGTAATGAGAAGAATGAGTTTCTTGCTGTACAACCCAATTACCGTGACGGGTGGGCTCTTCCTGGTGGCACTATTGAAACGGGAGAAGCCCCTCAACGAGGTTGTTTCCGTGAAGTTCTTGAAGAAGTCGGTTTAGAACTTGTGCCAGGGCGTTTACTGGTCATTTTTCATGGACTGCAAATGGGTGTGTGGGGTGATTCTTCATATTATTTCTATGATGGTGGTGTCATTGACTCTGATACTCCTATCAACGTGCAGTCGGAAGAACTTTTAGGGTACCGTTGGGTGGCATTAGAAGATGCTTCACAATATTTTAAACATTCTTTAGCAGACCGCCTTCATACCTGTTATGAGGCTTTAGAATCTGGAGAGATGATTGAACTGAGTTCTGAAGATTCGTAGAAGCTATGTTCTCACGGTATCCTTATCAGAAGGTGCTTTAGCCATCACAGGTGTGCGTAGAAAGGACGTGATGATGTCGAACAATTTCCCTGAAAATTCAGAAGAAAACGTGCCTTGGGGACGAGAGAACGCTATATGGGCAGAAATTCATCTCAGCTACTGTGTAGCCCTTGATGGCGAGAGAGAATATGGTATCGACCAAAACGGTCCTATCGACGCCGGAATAACCTATGAAGAACTCACCGAACTCTTCTCCTTAAAATGTGATGAGGTCAAAATTCCTGACGCTGAACAGCTTTCATCACAAGAAATAGAACAACAACGTGAGCAAGATGGCGCCAAGAACACAACAGAAGACGAAGACCTCTTCTATGCTGATGAAGAAATTCTTCAACAACTCACTAATATTCTGGGGGACCTGCCAGAAATCATTGTCTATGAAAAAACTGTTACGGCAGTAGTTGCCCACGTACTGTGTACACCCGATGATTCTGAAAATACTGACGTTCTTCGTGTACTAGTACCTCAACAAGATGGGGCATTCTTACGGGGAGAAACCCTTGAGAACTACGCTCAAAAAATCCAAGAACGTATCGAGGCGGATATGATGAGCATCGTTTTACCTCGAGACCGTGACTATTCCATAGAGCTAACTTCTTTAGGAGAGACCCTAGATATTAACACTTTTGCGGTAGGTACGGCTGCTACTTTTCCAATATCTTCTGAGATTCTTCAAGAACAGATATGTCTGCTCTCAGCAACAGAACAGCTTGAAGTTAAAGACTGCGAATCTGGTTGGTCTATCGTATGGGGAAATTCTCTTCTGATTGCTCAACTGATACGTCAGTTACAGTATCCGGCAATCATGGTAACCTCATCTGCCCATGGGGTACATATGGCGTGTTTTATTCCTGAACAAAAGGAAAACCATGATTGGCATAATCAGCTATGGGATACGTGGATTGAGAAACTGCGTGACGGTTTTAAAATGCCTCTTCCACTCATTGATACGACAGAAGGGCACTTAGTTGACTTCTTCTGGGGGCCGTCGAAAACTATTAACCCTCATCTTCCAGAATCTTTGTATGCGAGGGGTACTTTCTTAGCGGAGATGGTACAACGACTGTCTGGTGTTCTTCCTGATTCTTTTCAAGAACAACGTATCTTAGAGCATCTTGAACAATTCATGTGGGCATACCATGTCGATGAGAATTTTATGCACCGTCTTCACCTATATTTACAAGATTATGGGTCTTTGCTGAGTGCTGAATCAGTGATACAACTTTTATGCGCTCCAGCAGAATTGCAAGAGTTCTTTCGCGAGATATCTGATGCAACATTTTTTAGTGCTCATGAACATCAACATGAGAGAACACCAACGGTAGAGGACTCTCAACAAGCAATTCTGGTGATGGCTGAACCGATGAATGAGTTAGAGACTCAAAAAATAGTTGAGTCTCTTTCTCTTTTGATTCAGGATTCGCCAGCTGAACCTGAATCTTCTTCGGAGCCGGAAGAAGACATCGAAGAAAAAGATGTGTTTGAGATACTTCAACAGAACCCTTGGATACTACGGGCAGATGCTGCTCTGACATTGAGCATTTCAGCAATTCTCGGAATTTTAGCTTATCGTGACAAGAAACATGGGGGCTCTGCACCTCTGAAAATGTTAGCTTCCTTAGCCGGTGCTGGGGTGGGCACAGCGGAACTTCTTTGGGGGCAGAAGTACCTACAGCAGAAAGAATTAGACCGGCAGAAGTCAAAGCAGGATGATGAGGTGTATCAACCTCAAAAATCTGTTCTCGAAGAACTACGAGAATACGCTCTTGAGGTCGAAAAACAGCGTCAGGAGAAAAAACAGAACCAACTGTCAGGGGCGAAACAATATATTAAAAAAATATTCCGTTCCGTACGTTCACGATCGTCGGAGAACTGATGGAACACAGCATTTCTCAGTATGTTCGAAAGAGCATCGATATTGATCCTGATTGGCAACGTCCCACTCCGTCCCAACGGTCGTTACGTTACGACATCTGGCTGTGCCTTGCTACCTCATTATTGGCTTTTGTGTCGTCTATTAGCTATCAGAGTTTAGGTCTTTTTGGTGATGACCATCAAGAAATTTTGTGGTCTTATATCTTGGCTCAGCTGATGGTGCTACCCTTGACCGTTCGACGACGCTACCCTTTGACGGCCTTTGCTGTTGCAACGTTGATATTCTTTGTTCCATCTTTAATGATATCGTTGCCGATTTACTACACGTTAATTTTTCAAGGAACCTACTTATTCCTGCTATATACGGTGATTGCATGGGGAAAAGACCGAAAAATCGTGTGGATGTCTGTATACATCGTCATCTTTTGGACGGTTGCGTGGATTATTATTGCGTGGACTCTTCAGGGCGTTGCACTTTTTAACGTCAACGAGATGGCGCAGAACGGGCCTATCGATACTTCACTTGCCACGTTGCTGACCTTATGCATAAATAATGGGCTGTACTTTGGTTCAGGTATTGCTTTGGGGCGTATCTCATGGATTCGAGCTTACCAAAGTGAAATATTAGAAAATCAGCGTCATGAGCTAGAACAACAAAGCGAACAACTCGCACAAGATAGAGTTGTTCGTGAACGTTTACGTGTAGCACGCGAACTTCATGATTCGGTAGGTCACCATATATCTGTTATTTCACTTCAATCTGGTGCTGCTCGGTGCCTGCTCCATAAATATCCTGATAAAGCCACTGAAGCATTACAGAACGTTGAACAAAGCGCCAGTACAGCCATCACAGAGATGCGCTCTATCGTGCGTCTCCTACGTCATGATGGGGAACATTCACAGGCTGAAGGAAACCTGACCTATAATGAACCGACGCTAGAACAATTGCAACAGCTTTTTATCGAAGTTGAAGCCTCGGGGATTCACGTAGAGTATTTAACGTCCGAACATCAGGAAAAGTCTTTAACAAAAATTCCGCAGGGCACACAGAGCTCCATCTACCGGATGATTCAAGAATCTCTAAACAACGTACGTCGTCACTCTCTTGCTCGTACAGTGCACGTCATTGTTCGTTCTGTCGAGGTCAATTATCGAGTGTGGATCGAAATAGAAATCATTGACGATGGATGTTTGAAGAAGGAACATACCGATATACCTTCTTCACGTTATGGGCTACGTGGTATTAAAGAACGCGCTGAAGCCTTAGGTGGCTCAGCAACTTACGGACACCGCACTAATGCTCAGGGTTGGTTCGTGTACATTCGTATACCAGAAAGACATAGTGAGAACACATGAGTGTAGATACTATTCGAGTGCTTTTAGCAGATGATCAAGACCTTGTCCGTAATGGTTTTTCGATGATTCTTTCTGTCGAAGAGAATATTCAGGTGGTGGGGGAGGCTCACAACGGTCAAGAAGCTTTAGACTTGTGCCTTCAGCTCAAACCTGATGTCGTGTTAATGGATGTGCAGATGCCTGTCCTTGACGGTATCAGCGCAACCTCACAGATTGTTCAGCGGACTGATTCAAAAGTCCTTGTTTTGACGACTTTCGATCGTGATGACTATCTTTTTGGGGCGCTTAATGCTGGGGCGAGTGGCTTTTTGCTGAAAACCTGCACTGCAGAAAAACTGATAGAAGCTATTGAACAAGTTCACGGAGGTTTAGCTTTGCTCAGCCCAGAGGTGACTTTACCGGTAATTCAAAAGATTATTGCCGCTGCTGAACCTTCAACATCAAGTACGCGTTCAGGGGCTGTAGCTGGTTCTATTGTGTCGTCACCAGAATGTTCTGCAGAAGACCAATTATGCATTGAGTCTTTGACAACTCGTGAACGGGAAACCCTGAACTATTTAGCAAAAGGTATGACAAATGCAGAGATTGCAGAACAAATGTTTTTAGGGGCCTCCACCGTTAAAACCCATGTGTCTAATATTCTGGCAAAAACTCATTCTCGAGATAGAGTTAACGCGGTTATTTTTGCGTATCGTACCGGTCTCGTGGAGTAATACAACAGTAAATCCCCTCAATAAATCAGTCTGATGGGGGAGTTCTTCCGTGACGGAAGTTTTTAGACTAATAGTGATTAGTCACATCAGATGTGGCTTCTTGTGAAAGCTACTGATGGCACAACGAAAGGTTCACTATGGTCGAATATTTAGGCACTCATATACCGCCTAATGGATCTCTTGAAATTTCTCATGTGAGTAAAAGTTTTGGAGAGAAAAAAGTACTAGAAGACATTAATTTCACGATTAATGCTGGCGTTCTTACCGGTTTCTTGGGAGCGAACGGCTCTGGTAAAACAACAACGATGCGTATCATCATGGGGCTTCTAGAGCCTTCTCAAGGTGAAATTTTTTATCGTGGCGAGAAGATGACCAGCCAGCACCGTAAAACGTTTGGTTATATGCCAGAAGAACGTGGTCTATACCCTAAACAGCCTCTTCTGTCTCAGCTGGTGTACTTGGGACAATTGCACGGAATGGATGTTAGCACGGCAAAGAGCGAAGCTACCGATTACCTTGAATTTATGGGATTAGGAGAGCACCTCAATAGCAAACTTGAATCTCTTTCATTGGGCAATCAACAGCGTGTACAAATTATTGCCTCCATCCTGCATCATCCGCAGGCTTTAATTCTCGATGAGCCATTCTCTGGCCTTGACCCGCAGGGCGTAGAAAATATGGTTCAGCTATTGTATAAAATCGCTCGCTCTGGTGTTCCAGTAATGTTCTCTTCACATCAGCTAGATTTGATCGACAGATTATGTGAAGAAGTTGTGATTTTGCATCAGGGGACTATTCGTGCTGCGGGCGATGCTCAGCAACTGCGTGAAGACACCCCGAAACGTTTTAAGATGCAGGCAACAACAGAGTTGGGCTGGCTTCGAGATTATGAAGGCGTCCATGTGCTTGATTTCCAAGGAACTCAGGCCCTTTTAGAGTTTATACATCCTATTGAACAGGTGCGTCCTGAGCTGCTTCGTCATGCTATAGAACGAGGGATGACGGAGTTTTCGCGTGTATTGCCAACATTAGGGGATATCTATCGAGGAGTAACTGAACAATGAATAAGTCCGTTGCGCCGTGGCGTATTGTTATGGTTCGTGAAATAAGCACAAAGCTTCGAGATAAAACTTTTATCATTAGTACGCTTTTTTCTGTCGTGATTATTGTCCTCAGCATGGGTCTTAACATATGGTTAGGGCAGAAAAATAGTCACTACACTGTTGCTGTTACTAGCCAAAAAGCTCAACAATTAGTGGAAAGTTCTACGAAAGTTATTCAGGACCAAGACCCTGACGGTTCTTTAGACGTTCAGCTTTTTGACTCTGAACAGTTAGCTCAGCATGCGGTAGAAGATGATGATGTTGATGCGTACCTCAAAGAGCTTTCCTCTGAACAGGGATGGGAATTGGTCTATAAGGATTCTGCGCAGAATACGTTGACGCGTGTTCTTGAAGATACTGTTTTTACGCAACAAATAGAACAGAATGCTGCTCAAGCCGGTATCTCTTGGCAAGAGTTACAGCAGGGGACCTCTCTGAAAGTTTCCATGCTTAAGGAATCCGATAATCACGGTATTGCTTTGCTGGTTGGCGTTATCTTTGCCATGGTTTTCTATATGTCGTCACTGATTTTTGGTCAGTTGATTGCCATGAGCGTGGTTGAGGAGAAACAGAATCGTATAGTTGAGATTATTGCTACGGCAATTCCTATTTCTCAACTTTTGGCGGGAAAAGTTCTTGGTAACGTTATTCTTGCAGTTGGGCAAATGCTGCTCTACGGAGTTGTTGCTCTAACGGGTCTGAACATCTTTGGTATTGCTCAGGAATATGCGTGGATTCTTCCCTCTGCCGGTTGGTTTGCGGTGTTCTATGTGGTCGGTTTTGCGGCAGTTGCGACGATATGGGCTGCTGTTGGTGCAATGTCTTCGCGCGTGGAAGATATCGGTTCGTTAGCTTCTCCTTTGACGATTATTCTGATGGCTGCATTTTTTGCTGGTATTTACTCTTCGGGGGTTATCCTAACTGTTGTCTCCTATCTTCCTATTGCTTCTTCTATTGCAATGCCCATGAGGATGCTGCGAGAAGATGTCTTTTTCTGGGAGCCAATATTGTCTTTGGTGTTTGCGCTGGTAGCGACGTGGGGTATGACGTTGTGGGGTGCCAAGATTTATCGTCATCAAGTGATGCGTTCGGGCAGTGCCGCTACGTGGAAGCAAGTTCTTTTGAAAAAAGAACAGAAATAGTTTGTGACTTTATCAATAACATCGTGAAAATACCTGCGAAGTTCTGGATTAACGTTCACAGCTCTGGCATACTTGCACAGGTACCCGATAGGTGCGGGCCTCTCACCGCATCGTATTGTGTTCATTTTAGAGATTGTATGGACGGCCGGCCCCACCGGAGCAGAAATGCAATTTCGCCTGAAACAAAGAAACAGGAGAGTCCACTACAGTGGCTGTTAAAATTCGTCTGAAGCGTATGGGTAAGATCCGCGATCCTCGTTACCGTGTTGTCGTTATGGACTCACGTACTAAGCGTGACGGTCGTGCGATTGAAGAAATCGGTCTATACCATCCGACCGAGAACCCTTCCTTTATCCAGATTGATTCTGAGCGTGCTCAGTACTGGCTATCTGTTGGCGCACAGCCAACCGAACAGGTACGCGCATTGCTCAAGCTCACCGGTGACCTGGCAGCATTCAAGGGTGAAAAAGCAGAATCTGCTGTAAAGCCTGTAGACGCTAAGCCTGAGTTCGTTGTCCCTGAAAAGGGCTCCGTCATTCTTCCTGAAGCTATCACCCCCAAGGCTGAAGCTAAGGAAGAAGAAGCTCAGGTAGCTGAAGAAGCTACTGAGGAAGCAGCTGAGTAATTATGTTGGCCGATGCCCTTGAGCACCTCGTTCGAGGAATAGTCAGCAACCCCGACGACGTTAAAGTTCGTTCTCGTAGCGGTCGTCGTGGTGACTTCCTAGAGGTTCGGGTTAACCCTGATGATCTAGGTCGTGTGATTGGGCGTCAAGGACGCACCGCGAATAATATTCGCACCGTTATTGACGCAATCAACGATGGCGACCACATTCGTGTGGACGTCGTCGATACTGATCGCCAACGCTAAAAATTTTATAAACAAAGCATGTTTATCGGGGAGTCCCAAGCCTGAACTAGGCTTGGGACTCCTTTGCGTAGAGCTGTTATAGCTCAAACACGATAGACTAGAACCCAAGAACTGACACTTTAACGCTCACCGCTATTGAGCAGACCATTCGAGGAGAACCTCATGCAAATTTTAGTTGCGCGTATCGGTAAGCCACACGGCATCCGCGGAGAAGTAACCGTAGAACTTTTTACTGATTCTCCTCAAGAACGTTTTGCTCGCGGAGAGCAATTGAGTATTGAAAATTATCAGCCTGAAACTCCCGTAGGAGCTATCGCACCTGAAGGGGTTTTGACGGTGGCTCAAAGCCGGTGGAATAAGAAAATTCTGGTTGTTCGTTTTGAAGAGGTTACTTCACGCAACCAAGCTGAAACCCTACGAAATACACGGTTAACTTTTGACGCTTCTGAGGTAGATTCTTCAGAAGGATACTACGAACATGATGTAGTAGATTTACCCGTCTACTTATATCATGACATTCCTGAGGGGGAACTTCCCGAAGGCGAAGGCATTGGCACTGTTACCGGATTACAAACAATGCCAGCTCAAGATTTACTCTTAGTACGATTACACAATGGCGAAGAAACAATGATTCCTTTCGTTGAACAGATTGTTCCTGAAGTGGATATCGAAGAAGGATTTGTTTTGATTGATCCGCCAGAAGGTCTTTTAACCCTAGGCAGTGAAGAATCAGAGGATCAATAGAATGCGTTATGATGTTGTCACCATTTTCCCTGAATACCTTGAGCCTCTACGCTTATCACTTCTGGGCAAGGCTCAAGAACAGGGAATTGTAGATATACGTATTCACCATCTTCGTGACTACGCCTTTGACCGCCACAAAACTGTAGATGATACCCCTTACGGTGGTGGTGCCGGGATGGTCATGAAAGCAGAACCTTGGGCATTAGCTTTAGAAGATGTTTTAACAACAAAAACGTCACAAGAGCGTCCTCTGCTGTTAGTGCCATCTCCTGCTGGAGTAGTTTTTAACCAGCGTTTAGCTGAAGAACTTTCAGAGCGTGAGCACCTAGTGTTTGCCCCTGCCCGCTATGAGGGGATTGATGAGAGAGTCTTTGACTGGGCAAAAACCTCCTTCGACGTAATGCCAGTATCCCTTGGAGACTATGTGCTGTATGGGGGAGAAGTTGCTGTTCTTACGATGATTGAAGCGATTACTCGTCTGCTCCCTGGGGCAATGGGCAACCCCCAATCGTTAGAAGAAGAATCCCATACAGGCGGATTGCTAGAGTACCCCGTGTACACAAAACCTGCTCAATGGCGTGGGCATGATATTCCAGATGTTTTATTATCTGGTAATCATGCGATGATCGCTCGGTGGCGCAGAGATGAACAACTAAGACGGACATTTACCCGCCGATATGACATGATTGAGTCGTTGTCCGAAGAACAATTAGATACACAGGATTTATCCTTACTCCAAAAATTACGAGAGCAAAACTAAAAAATCTTTTATGAGCTCTTGATATGTTAATCCTCTAAAGTTCTGGTCGTAGAGCCGTATTTATGTCATAATTATTTTTCGTGTTCATTTTGGGTACGCCCCTGCCGTAGGGGGATGAGCGACCATAACAAAATGAACCGTAGACTCCACCTAACGGTGTCTACGTATTTTGGAACTCTGTCACTTCAGATATGTAGATAGTAGACAGAAGTATCACGAGACTATTAGACCTACGGCTGGTAGCTCATGGAGAACTCAATGCAGACTCTTGACTTCATTGACAACAAGTCACTTCGTAACGACATCCCCGAATTCGGCCCCGGCGACACCCTCAACGTTCACGTTAACATCGTTGAAGGTAACCGCTCTCGTGTTCAGATCTTCAAGGGATTCGTTGTAGGCCGTCAGGGTGCTGGCGTTCGCGAAACCTTCACCGTCCGCAAGGTATCCTTCGGTGTTGGTGTTGAGCGTACCTTCCCAGTACACTCCCCGGTTATCGACAAAATTGAGGTTGTTACCCGCGGTGACGTTCGCCGTGCAAAGCTCTACTACATGCGTGATCGCCACGGTAAAGCTGCACGTATCCGCGAAAAGCGCGAAAAGACCGCGTAATCTTTCACGGATGGACCATACTTTAAGGTCACAACCAACGAACAGGCGCCCCATCCGTTATGGGTGGCGGCGCCTGTTCGCTGTTATTTTTTCGATAGCGATTCTCTGCGTCATTCTTATCAGAGCCTTCCTCTTCGATGTTTTTTATATACCTTCCTCATCGATGGAACCGACTCTAGAACCTGGTGATCGTATTCTCGTCAGCAGACTCGATACATCAGTCCAACGAGGAGACCTCGTTGTTTTCGATGGAACAGGCTCTTTCGACCCCTATCGTGGAACAAATCCTTGGCTACATGACCCTCTAGGAACTTTAGGGCAATGGGTTGGTTTGAAAGGCTCCCAAACTATTTACGTTAAACGTGTAGTGGGTGTTGCCGGAGATAGAATAACTTGTTGTTCAGATACTGGTACTTTGTTGCTTAACGGTCAAGAACTTGAAGAACCCTATCTTTTTCCCGGAGATGACCCTTCCACCGTCAACTTTGATGTTATTGTGCCATCGGGGCGTATCTGGGTGATGGGGGACCACCGTTCAGTATCAGAAGATTCTCGTGCTTTGTTAGCGGCACCGGGCGGAGGTATGATTCGGGAAGAAAAAATTATCGGTAAACCCATTTACCGTATTCTTCCCCTCCAACATTTTGGAGCTCTTGAACACATAGCAACTCATTAACCCAATATATACAGCGGATTTTCAGTAAATATCCTTCTAAATATGGGCCTATTGCCCAAGAGTTTTCCCGTATCCTTAATTTTAATAATCTTATAGAAGGCAGAAAGAACGGTATGTCTCAGTCTCCAGACCATGAAGAATCTCAACCGCAGAACAATGCAGAGGGTAATGTCGATGCATCACTCTTACATAAGAATGTTCCCCCTGCAGGGCACACCGGATTCATCGGACAAGTCAAAGAATTCGCTACAGTTATACTCTATGCTTTGGTGATTGCTTTCATTCTCAAAACATTCGTTACTCGAGGGTTCTACATTCCTTCTGGATCAATGGAAAATACCCTCGAAATCAACGACCGTGTCTTTGTAAATGTTGCTGGTTCAATGTTTAGCCAAGCTGAACGAGGCGATATTATCGTGTTCAAAGACACTCAAGGGTGGATTGAATCCTCTCCTCATCGTTCTAACCCCATTGCCGATGCACTATCCTTCGTCGGTCTCCTTCCTGATAGCTCCGATAAATATCTTGTCAAACGTGTCATTGGTGTTGGAGGTGACCATGTTGTCTGTTGCTCTGCAAATGGCAGAATCATGGTCAATGGTGTAGCTATCGACGAAACATACCTTTATCCAGGTGCAAAGCCTTCTGACATTCCATTTGACGTCATCGTCCCTGAAAACTCATATTTTGTTCTTGGCGATCACCGCAATAATTCAGCAGACTCTCGATACCACATCGAAGATGGTCATGAATTTATTAGCGATAGCGACGTTGAAGGCAAAGTCTTTGTGCGTGCATGGCCGCTTAACCGCTTCGAATTTATTGGCGGAGCACATGATGTCTTTGCAGACGTCCCCGGAAATAAAGCTTCAGAAAAGTGAGTGTTATCCAGCAAACTGCCTCACTCGATATTGAACAAGAATATTTCTCTGAAGGTGTTCAACTCATCGTGGGTATGGACGAAGTCGGTAGAGGTTCTCTAGCTGGGCCGGTTGGTGTTGGTGTTGCACTTCTTTCAGCTCAACAACACCATATCGTAGAAGGGCTAACTGACTCTAAAGCCCTCAGCGCCAAAAAAAGAGAAGCTCTCGTACCTATCATCAAAAACTGGTGTGCTACCGGTCTTGGATATTCTTCTGCTCAAGAGATTGATGCGATGGGTATGACGCTGGCCTTACGCCTAGCGGGACAACGAGCTTTATCTCAGGCTCTTCTTGACCCACGAGTTAGCTCTTTCCCCTCGCAAATTCTTTTAGATGGTTCTCATAACTGGTTTACTCCTCACCCGCCTGACTTACTGAGTGCATTAGATGAAGCACATCAGCTCTACCAAGAACTTGCTGACGAGAACTGGAACGAACACGTCGCCTCAAAATATCCAAACCAACAGCCTTGGAACATACCGGTCACAACAATTGTTAAAGGTGACTACCGTTGCGCATGTATTGCAGCTGCATCAGTAATAGCGAAAGTTCATCGTGACCATCTCATGGAAAAACTAGCACAAGAAAACACCTCGTATGGTTGGGACAAGAACAAAGGTTATGGTTCAAAAGCACATCGTGAAGCATTAGCTGCATACGGGGCAAGTGCTCATCATCGGCTTAGCTGGAACTTAGGCCTTGAACCGCAACAACTCAAAGAGGCATATATACAACGAATGGTAGAAACATTATGAGTGCAGAAGATCTCGAAAAATACGAAACTCAGGCACAACTAGCCTTATATGAGGAATACCAGAAAGTTTTTGAACTCTTCCGCTATGTTGTCGAGACCGACCGTCGTTTCTATCTAGCTAATAGCGTAGAAGTTACCCCACATATACAACAGGGAAGCGTCTACTTTGAGGTGATGATGAACGACGTATGGGTATGGGATTTTTTCCGATCATCACGTTTCGTCAAAAATGTACACGTTTATTCTTTCAAAGACGTAAATGTTGAAGAGCGTCTTGCGGATGCTGAGCTTGTTGTTCCACACATCCCTGGTTTTGGTGAAGAATAGTACCCTGTATCGCGGTCTAAAACTACGATAAAACCACACACCATAAGACTGTGGAGAAACTCCTCAACCCCTATCGAAGGCTCTCTTATCCCCAAAATCTTGTTGTTAACGCTGTAAGAGTATCTACTATTGCATGCTGGTATCCAAGAAAACATACCTGCAATGAACGGATACCAGATACTTCATGACACAGCACCTACTCACCGGAGCATGGGGCGAACGTCTTGCCCTTGAAATACTCACCTGCCAAGGCTACACCCTTCTCGAGAAAAACTGGCGGCCACAGCCCCTTCCCGGAGAACCACCACTACGTGGAGAAATAGACGCCGTTCTACTCGACCCCGAAACAAACCTCATCTTCCTCGAAGTAAAAACCCGTACCACACAACACTACGGACACCCCTTTGAAGCGATTCACCACGGCAAAACAAAAAAGCTCAAACAGCTTGCCTACCACTGGTGCGCCACCCACGAAATGCACGATATCGCACATATTCAGTTAGACGCCGTAGCCATCACTGGCACCCCAGAAAAGTTCACCTTCGAACACCTCAAAAAGGTCAGCTGATGGCATACGCAAAAACCTATTCTGTTGCATTAGTAGGAATCAACGGACACCTCATCGAAGTTGAGGCTGACATCTCCCAAGCCTTGCCTGCCTTCGTCCTTTTAGGCTTACCCGATAGCTCTTTAAACGAAGCGAAAGACAGAATACGCTCTGCTGTCAAAAACTCGGGAATGTCACTAGCACAACGAAAGATAACGGTAAACCTCAGCCCCGCAACTTTACCTAAACGCGGATCAGCATTTGACCTAGCCATGGCCATAGCAGCATTAACCGCAGACCAAAAAATACGTCATATCTCCGATACTGTATTCCTTGGCGAACTCGGACTAGACGGTAGGCTCCGAAGAATACCTGGAGTTCTCCCATCTGTTAAAGCCGCAATAGAAGCAGGCTTCTCCCACGTCGTCGTTCCCGAAGAAAATGCCCAAGAAGCCCAACTGATCCCAGGCGCTTACATCACCGCATGCCGTTCCCTTGCACAAGTTCTCGCACTCCTAGGAGCAGACCCTACAACACTTAAAGAAACACCACCAACACCGCCCAAAGAACGCCCCAACACCACAGAAAAACCCCAGCTCACAGCAGATATGGCAGATATCGCAGGACAAGCAGAAGGCCGTCTTGCCTTAGAAATTGCAGCTGCAGGTGGACACCATCTACTCCTCAAAGGACCGCCAGGCTCTGGCAAAACAATGCTCGCTGAACGGCTAACAACCATCCTGCCTCCACTAGATGACATCAGCGCTATGGAAGTTACCGCTATACATTCTTTAGATATGGGAGAACAACCCTGCCAAGAACTCATCCGAACACCACCTTTCCAAGCACCACACCATACGGCATCAGCAGCATCAATACTAGGTGGAGGCAGCGGAATACCACGCCCTGGAAGTATCTCTAAAGCACATAGGGGAGTGCTCTTCCTCGACGAAACCCCCGAATTTAAAAGAACAGTCCTCGATGCCCTCCGACAACCACTAGAATCTGGCGAAATCACCCTACACCGTGCAACAGCAACAGCAACCTACCCCGCACGTTTCCAACTCATTCTCGCTGCAAACCCCTGCCCCTGCGGCCATAACGTTGGACAAGGACTAGAGTGCAGATGTACCTCTAAAGAACGAAGAAACTACTTCGGAAAACTCTCGGGACCACTACTTGACCGAATAGACATACACATCACCATACCTAAAGTCCTCTCCCACGAATTAGACCACCACCAAAAACCTGAAGACAGTGCAACTATCTGCGCACGAGTACAACAAGCACGCAACCTTCAAAAAGAACGCTTAGCACCTTATGGGCTACTCACCAACGCTGACATGAACGGCCAACTACTCCGCGGCACCTTCAAACTTAATACCCGACTCACCAGCGGACTTAACCGTGCTATGGACCAAGGCAATCTGAGCGCTCGCGGATACGACCGAATCCTCAGAACAGCATGGACTCTAGCAGACCTTGACGGCACCAGCAGCCCCACAACACACCATATTGACACCGCACTATACTTCCGACACCTCAGCCAAGAACACCTCAACGCATAGAATACCGACCAAGGAAATTACTGATGGAATACCACTACGCTTACGCCCAAATCCTGCGCATTGCAGAACCACAAGACCCCCATATCCACCACGCTCTTGAAGTCTTAGGAGCTCCTCAAACAGCACACATCCTCAGCGGTAAAAAATCGCTAGATTTTAAAGAATGGAAACAAGCCCTCCGAACAAATCCCTCATCTATTAGTGAAACACTCAACAAAAGCGCCGAAGAAACATACCTAGCATTACAAGAAAGAATTCAGCGCTGGTCTCAGCGAGCCGAAACCCTTAGCCCCGAACAAGAACACCGCTCTGCACAAAGTCTCAACAGCTGGATATGCATACCTGAAGACGAAGACTGGCCCGAAACCCTCAACGACCTAGACACTTCACGTCCCTACGCACTATGGGGACGAGGCGACCGCGAACGACTACAAGAACTACAACACACACCTGCTATCTCCATCGTTGGTTCCAGAGAACCAACTCAATACGGGCATAGTGTAACTAGCCACCTCGTTCAAGACCTCGCACCCACACAAACACCTATTATCTCTGGGGGAGCACTAGGAATAGACGGCATCGCGCACCGCACAGCCCTAGAAACCTCACCGAGCAACTTACCCACTGTCGCATTGATGGCTTGCGGAGTAGACCGTCCATACCCCAAACAACATCAACAACTTCTTGAACACATCATCAACCGAGGACTACTCCTGAGCGAAGTATCCCTAGGAACACCACCCACACGATGGCGGTTTCTTCAGCGGAATCGCATGATTGCTGCACTTAGCGAACTCACCGTCATCGTCGAAGCACGCTGGCGTTCAGGCGCGCTAAACACCGCCCACCATGCCCTAGAACTAGGTCGGGAGCTACGAGCCGTACCAGGATCAATCTTTAGTCCCACCTCACAAGGCTGTCACAGACTACTACGCGAAGGACTAGCACAACCTATCAGCTGCGCCCAAGACATCATTGATGACTTACACCTAGAAAACCTCAACACCGACTGCAACACCGACGAAACACCACCGGTAGAAAATCTGCTACTGACCGAACTCCACCAACGAATCTGGGATGTACTACCACTACACCAAGGAATAGACATCGAAAAAATTAGCACACTCATCGGGACAAACCCACGAAATATTATGAGCGCACTCGGCTACCTCAGCCACCACCACCTCGCCGAAAACACCAATCAACTCTGGCGTAAAAAGAAACGGTAGAATCAACAGAAGACACCCAACAGGAAAGGAACCCCGCACATGGAGAAGACTAAACCCATTGAAACAGCGGAAACCCTACCTCTGGAACACTCTGCACATTTAGAAGAACAAATCTTCTCACAACTGATTGAGAACTTCACCCGATACCTACGCTACGAAAAATTTCGTTCCGAAAACACCATCAACTCTTACCGAAGCGACCTCAAAGCCTTCTTCACATATGTCCAAGAACAACGCCTACACAACATCAACGACATAGACCTCACATTCCTCCGCTCGTGGCTCTCTCACCAACACGAACGTAGCCAATCCCGTAACTCTACTGCCCGAAGATTATCTACCCTGAGAGTATTTTTCTCATGGGCACAAGAAGAAAAATACATTCAACAGAACCCCACACTCGCTATAGCCACTGCTAAAAAAGAACACAGACTTCCCACCGTCCTCACCAAAGAACACCTTCAAACACTCTTCAACGAAATAGAAGAACGACTGGCACAAAACCCCCATGACCCGCATACGCTAAGAACCCACGCCGTTGTTGAACTCCTTTACGCTAGCGGCCTACGAATTTTCGAACTATGCAGTATCAACCTCTCAAGCATTGACAGAGCACAACGAACATTAAGAGTTATCGGTAAAGGCAACAAAGAACGAACTGTCCCTTTTGGAAAACCCGCTTTAGAGGCCATCGAACAATGGATACATAAAGGACGCCCACAATGGCTCAAAAACTCAAAAGGACCAATAGAAGAAGCTCTCTTCATCGGACCACAAGGCGCTCGTGCAAACCCTCGACAACTACGCGAATGCATTAACCAGCTTTTAGATCTTTTAGAAAACACCAATGCTCGTGGTGCACACGTTTTTCGCCATAGTGCAGCAACACATATGGTTGATGCTGGAGCTGATATTCGCACAGTGCAAGAACTTTTAGGGCATAGCTCTTTAGCTACCACACAGATTTATACGCATGTCTCCATGGAAAGACTTACAGCAATCTACGAAAAAGCGCACCCTCGCTCATAAACTGAGGTACTCTACTACTGTTACTAAACGAAATACCGTCTATGGGAAGTGTCCGATGACAAGCGGGGGAATACTCTATATCCATGCTGTACCTGCTGTGGCTATGCCACACCTAAAATGGTCTTTAGAAAACCTTATCGAAGGTATCTCATCCGTCACGTGGGACGAACAAACTCAAAAACCCGAGCACTACTGTGCCACCCTAGAATGGAAAGGCTCAGAAGAACGAGCTGCACAAATCATCTCAGCTCTTATCCCTCTCAAAAAAATCTGGTTTGAACTGAGCTTCTACGGTGATGAGCAAGAATTACCAAGCTGGTGGATGCACACTCCCGAACACGGAACTTTCTATGCACCTACTGATACTTCCGGAAACTTTCTCATTAGCGAAGACCGTGTACGTTCTATCTATGAACAAAGTGGTGGAGAACCAGACGAACTCTTACAACTCTTCTCCCAAGCACTCGGTGAACCATGGAATAACGAACTTGAACCGCTTCGGGAAAGCACTGCAGACCTTCAACAACCTATCATCCTAGAACGACGTATCAATATGTAGATTCTTCTGTCGAAGAAAAGAGTACAAAAGTACGCCGGTTCTTTAGCGTCTATTCATCATAGAACAGCTACTAAAGAACCGGCGTACTTTTATGAGGAGAAGACTTTATGCCTCAACAGATCGGAACGCAACTACCGCGTTATGACCACCAAACCCAAACGAATTAGAAAGAGCTGTAATCTCACCAGCTGGCAAATCACGTGCATCAGTCACAATATCTAAGTTAATCTGAGGGTCTTGATGCTCAAGATTAATAGTGCATGGTGCCTTACGGTGGAAAACTGCTAATACCGTCAAAACAGCTTCTAATGCGCCAGCAGCTCCAAGTAGATGCCCTGTCATAGACTTTGTTGCAGAGACTGCGATACGTTGCGTATGCTCACCAAAAACTTGGTGTAAAGCAGAAGACTCCGGAACGTCTCCTACAGGGGTAGACGTTGCATGAGCGTTGACATGAACGACTTGTTCAGGAGTAATATTGCCGTCTGTTAACGCTTGATTCAACGCTCGGACTGCGCCCAGAGCCTCCGGATCAGGAGACGTAATATGATACGAATCAGCAGAAACACCGGTTCCCGCTAGCTCAGCATAAATACGTGCTCCGCGGGCACGGGCATGTTCTTCTGATTCAAGAATCAGAGCTGCCCCACCTTCACCCATCACAAAACCATCACGATCCACATCATAAGGACGTGAAGCAGCAGCAGGATCATCATTGCGGGTGGAAAGAGCCTGCATCTTAGCGAAAGCTGCCAAAGGAAGCGGATGAATAGCTGCTTCTGCACCGCCGGCAATGACAACATCAGCTTTTCCACTGCGAATCATTTCGATAGCAAGGCTCATCGCTTCGGTCGAAGAAGCACACGCAGAAACTACTGTTTGTGCTGCTGCTCTAGCGTTTAACGCCATAGAAACTGCTGCCGCGCAACTATTAGGCATAAGCATAGGAACGGTTAACGGCAATACTCGACGAGGGCCTTTTTCACGGAGAGTGTCCCAAGAATCAAGAAGAGTCCAGACTCCGCCGATTCCGGTACCAAAGGCAACTCCAACACGTTCGGGGTCAAGTTCGGGGGCGTCTGCTGTGTTCTCTGCACTAAAGCCTGCGTCCTCCCAGGCTTCTCGAGCCGCAACAAGAGCAAATTGTGCAGATGGGTCTTGACGTTTTGCTTCAACTTTCGTCAAACGTCCTGAATCGAGGGGAGCTGTTGCAGCTTGTCCAGCAATATAGACAGGCAGTTCATAGCGTTCTACCCAATCTTTATCAAGCTGTTTAATACCCGAAACCCCATTGAGGGCGTTGTTCCAAGTGGTGCTAACATCTCCGCCGATGGGAGTGGTCGCACCTAAACCGGTGACCACGATTTTTCGAGACATGTGCATACTTTCTTCTAGAATTGGATAGTTCATAGAAAAAGACGGACGCGGAACATCACCTGAGGACGAACCGCGTCCATCTTTTGATATGAGCTAATTAGCTTGCGTTCGCGATGAAATCAACAGCATCGCCTACGGTAACGAGGTTCTGTACTTCTTCATCGGGGATAGTAACACCGAATTTTTCTTCAGCGTTGACAACGATGGTCATCATAGAGATGGAGTCGATATCGAGGTCTTCGGTGAAGGACTTTTCACGCTGTACATCAGCGACCTCAACACCGGTTTCTTCGTTAACAATTTCTGCAAGACCTGCGAGAATCTCTTCTGTGTTAGCCATGGTGGCTCCTTTTACTATTGGTAGGCAATCATGGTGATCATGAATGCGGTTTTCTCCCTGATGTAGGGAATAACATCGTCTGCACCGTAGCGCATACGAAAACTATGGGGGCTAGGGGAGGATAACAACCTGAGCTGCAAAGGCTAAACCTGCACCAAACCCGATCTGTAACGCAAACTTTCCAGAGAGCTCTGGTTGTTCGGAGAGAAGCCGATGAGCTGCTAACGGAACTGAAGCCGCAGAAGTATTTCCTGCTTCGACAATGTCTTTAGCAACGATGACGTGTTCGGGAAGTTTAAGAGTCTTTGCGAGCTGGTCGAGAATGCGTTCATTTGCTTGGTGAGCGATAAGAGCGCCTAAATCTTCTGGGGTAATCCCTGCAGCTTTGACTGCTTCTTGCGCAACTTTTGCCATTTCCCAGACTGCCCATCTGAAGACTGATGGACCGTCCTGCCGGAGGGTTGGCCAAATTTTTTCGCCCTCTTGTATAGGGTTTTTCACAAAATCTCGGTTACGCAATTCGAGTAGGGAATGTGTCATTCCGACGGTTCCCCATCGGGAACCATCTGAACCCCAAATAGTGGGCGCAATCCCTGCAATGTCGCTACGGCCGATAACGGCTGCTCCTGCACCATCTCCTAAGAGAAAGGAAATAGATCTGTCCGTGTTATCGATAAAGTCAGTCAATTTTTCGACACCAACGACGAGGACGTTTCGTGCCATTCCCGAACGGACGAGAGCATCTGCCTGCGCAACACCATAACAAAACCCTGCACAAGCAGCTGAAATATCATAGGCAGGTGCTTTTGAACCTACGCTATCGGCTACAAGAGTTGCTAATGAGGGAGTTGCATAAGGATGCGAAATAGTTGAAACAATAACAGTATCAATGTCTTCTCCCGCGACCTGTGCATTTTTAAGAGCGTCAGCTGCTGCACCACAAGCCATGTCTTGTACTGAGATTGCTTCGCTGGCTCGTTGACGTGTGCAGATGCCGGTGCGCTGTTTAATCCATTCATCTGAAGAGTCGATGGCTTCAACAAGTTCACTATTGGGTACCGATAGGTCAGGGCGAAAAGCTCCGTAACCAAGAATGCGCGAAAATTGTTGTGGTTGGTACTGGTTAAGAGTTGTCATAAAAGTTTTTGCACCTATGCTGCTTTAGGACTGTGAAGCCTCTACGAATAGTTTTAATTCTTCTGGGGTGTTCAACGTTACGCGAGAAACCTGAGGAATAGTTCTACGTACTAGACCAAGAAGTGTTCCTGCCGGAGACAGCTCAACAGCTGTTTGAACACCACACTTTTTAAGGGTTTCCATGCACAAATCCCACCGAACAGGAGCTGTTACTTGTCTGATAAGACGCTCGATACATTCTGTTCCGGTGTCTAAGGTTGACCCATCGTAATTTGAGATAAGGATTCCTTGTGGGGCTGACGGGCTAATAGTCTGTGCGTATTCGTTGAGCGGTGTTTGTGCTGGCTCCATATAGGGGGTGTGGAATGCTCCGGCAACCTTGAGCGTAATAACACGGGTCTTTGCTGGTGGATTCTGCGCTAAATTTTGCAGATGTTCTTCTGCACCAGCGGCAACGATTTGTCCGGCACCGTTCATATTAGCAACATACAATGATGCTTCCTTAATGGCTTCAGTGATGCTTTTCTCGTCTGAGCCGAGAACCGCTGCCATGCCTGTTGTTTCTTCGGCGGCAGCCTGAGCCATACCTTGCGCGCGTACTCGAGTAAAAGCCATTGCTTCTTCTTCTGTCAGAACGCCGCTGAGGGTTGCAGCTGTAATCTCTCCAACGGAGTGACCTGCAAAAACGATATTTTTTTGAAGGTTAGATGTGGCTTCTAGGTAACGTGTGCCAGCAATAATGCCAGCAGCAACAATAAGAGGCTGGGCGATAGCAGTATCTTTAATGGTTTGTTCGTCAGCGACCGTTCCGTAATGGATGAGGTCGAGTTCTGCAGCGTCAGAAAGTTTCTCAAGATGGTTTTGCACCCCAGGAAGTTCTAGCCATGGTTGAAGAAAGCCTGGTTTTTGTGAGCCCTGTCCGGGGCAGAGAACTGCAATCATGGAGTCCCTTTCCTCTAAAAATCTGTGTTGATATAAGAAAATGTTCAACACGCTCTCATCAAAATCCTACCCATGTTATATGAACAAAAGAGTGCCTATTACCTGTATAAAAGCAAGATATTTCGTATTCTGATGGATATTTTTTAAGCTCTTTAGACTCACCGTTCAACTAAAGCCTTTGAAAGGTCATGGTGAAGGAAGCTCATAAAGAACGATGTCAGAGATAAAAAATGATAAAAGGCGGGCTGTTCTCTACCTGAACACGATAGAGAACAGCCCGCCTTGACTAATGAACTAAGGTCTCAAAGAAATGAACCTTTAACACCTGTTCACTGTTACTCAGCGTTTTGTGCCAGCGTTGCTGGGGCATTAACGTCGAGCTGATACTTAGCAAAGGCCTGAGCTGGAGCTTCTGCAGGAACTTCTCCACGCTTTGCAAGCATTTGTAGTGTGCGTACAACAATGGACTCTGCGTCAACGTTGAAGAAACGACGTGCGCCAGCACGGGTATCAGAGAAACCGAAGCCGTCTGTTCCTAGAGTTGCGAAGTCGTTAGGAACATACTGGCGAATGCCATCCATCAAATCAGAGTTGTAGTCAGACACTGCAACAATAGGGCCAGTCGCACCATCAAGCTGCTGTGCAACGAATGGTACGCGAGGTTCTTTTCCGCTGAGGAAAGCTTCACGCTCTGCTTCGATACCATCACGGCGGAGGTTAGTCCAAGAAGTGACAGACCAAACGTCTGCAGAAACTCCCCAGTCTTCAGCCAAAAGCTCAGATGCTTTCATCGCCCAAGGAACGCCAACACCAGAAGCTAGTAGTTGCGCTCGAGGTCCTTCAAGCTGGCTTTCTTTGACTCGGTAGATACCACCGATGATGCCTTCAACGTCAACATTCTCAGGCTCTGCAGGCTGAATAATGGGTTCGTTGTAGACGGTGAGGTAGTACATGACGTCATGGTCTTCATCTTTTTGACCGTACATATGCTCGATACCGCGCTCAACGATGTGTGCAATTTCGTAGCCATATGCTGGGTCATAATGAATCACAGATGGGTTCTGTGACGCCAAGATAGGTGACTGTCCGTCCATGTGCTGTAGGCCCTCACCGGTAAGGGTCGTACGACCTGCCGTACCGCCGACGATAAAGCCACGAACAAGCTGGTCAGCTGCTGCCCAGAATGCGTCACCAGTGCGCTGGAAACCGAACATCGAGTAGTAGATGTAAATCGGAACCATAGGAACACCATGGGTGTCATATGAGGAGCCCGCCGCTGTCAATGCAGCAACGCCGCCGGCTTCGTTAATGCCAACGTGCTGAATCTGACCGGCAGGAGATTCCTTGTATGCAAGCATGAGCTCACGGTCTACTGCAAGATAGTTCTGACCCAAGGGGTTGTAAATCTTTGCAGAGGGGAAGAAAGAATCCATACCAAAGGTACGTGCCTCATCAGGAACAATCGGCACGATGCGCTTACCAAAGTCTTTTTCGCGCATGAGGTCTTTCATCAAGCGAACAAAAGCCATGGTGGAAGCAGCCATCTGTTTACCGGAGCCCTTCTTGGCGCCCTTGTATGCCTTTTCACCAGGGAGTTCAATCTCTGGCTGAATCTGGCGACGTGCTGGCAAGAAACCGCCTAGCTCTTGGCGACGCTTGAGCATGTACTGAATTTCGGGGGCGTCCATACCAGGGTGGTAGTAAGGAGGGTTGTAAAGATCTTTTTCAAGTTCTTCATCAGAGATGGGGATGCGAAGGTGGTCACGGAAAGCTTTGAGATCTTCCATCGTGAGCTTCTTCATCTGGTGGGTTGCGTTACGGCCTTCAAAGTGAGTACCGAGACCGTATCCCTTAATGCCCTGAGCCAAAATAACGGTGGGCTTACCCTTGGTCTCCAAAGCGGCCTTGTATGCGGAGTAGACCTTCTGATAATCGTGTGCACCTCGCTTGAGTGCCCAGATTTCATCGTCGGTCATATCAGCAACGAGTTCTTTGGTTTCGGGTGTCTTGCCGAAGAAGTGCTCACGAACGAAGCCACCGTCTTCTGCCTTATAGGTCTGGTAGTCACCGTCGAGGGTTTCGTTCATAATGCGAACGAGTTCACCACTCTTATCTTTTTGGAGGAGTGAATCCCACTCACGACCCCAAATAACTTTGATGACATGCCAGCCTGCGCCACGGAAGAAGGACTCAAGCTCTTGGATAATCTTTCCGTTACCGCGCACAGGGCCGTCAAGACGCTGGAGGTTACAGTTGACAACGAAGGTGAGGTTGTCCAACTTGTTGTTTGCCGCAACCTGTAGTGCGCCACGTGATTCGACTTCGTCGAGTTCGCCGTCACCGAGGAATGCCCAGACATGCTGTTCTGAGGTGTCTTTGATGCCGCGGTCGTGGAGGTAGTGGTTAAACTGTGCCTGCCAGATAGCGTTGATAGGACCTAGACCGAGTGAAACGGTTGGGAACTGCCAGAATTCTGGCATGCAACGGGGGTGTGGGTATGAAGGGATACCTTTATCGCCCTTGGTTTTTTCTTGGCGGAATCCGTCGAGGTGCTCTTCGGTGATGCGTCCTTCGAGGAATGCTCGCGCGTAGTTACCAGGGGATGAGTGTCCCTGCCAGAAGATTTGGTCGCCTCCGCCGGGGTGTTCTGGTCCGCGGAAGAAGTTGTTAAGACCAACTTCGTATAGGGTTGCGATGCCAGCATAGGATGAAATGTGTCCGCCAACGCCGATAGTTGATTTTTGCGCGCGCTGAACCATGATTGCTGCGTTCCAGCGTAGGTATGCGCGGTATCGGCGTTCCATCTGTTCGTCGCCAGGGTATTCAGGCTCTTGGTCAACGGGGATGGTGTTGATGTAGTCAGTAGTAGTGACCATTGGCACCTCGACACTGCGGCTGCCTGCTCGCTGCAATAGAGAGCGAACGATGAACTGTGCACGTTCAGTGCCTTGGGTTTCTACCAGTTCGTCGAAAGATTCTAGCCACTCGGCTGTCTCTTCGGCGTCGGTGTCTTTGAAGCTATTGGTGAGTGCGCTTAAGACATGGTCGTTTGTATTGGAGGGTCCCACTAGTCAACCTCTCTTTGTTGATGTTTATAGGGTGTGGCGTGTGAACTGTTAGCACAGTTCCTGCCTTCCTCGGCACAGACTCTCGAGTTCTCGAAGGTCTGATACTTTCTTCTTCTATGTTGTCACACCTGCACCGTTTTTTAGCCATTGTGGGGGGATACTTCCACTAAAACGCTGGGTAGTTTAAGTCACATCGTTGCTTGATTCTAAGAAATGTGGCGAAAATTAGCGTGTTTAGTTGCTTATTTGTTCGTTGCCGTGTTCAGTTGTGTTTAGGAATTGGTGGTATATGTTTCGACTATATTGAGCTGATTCTAATAAGTGCATGACGGATATGTGTCCGGTTTATTTTCAGGAGGATGTCAGTGAACGAGACCAAGACCGCTGCGGAACAAGCAGTTGTCCAACTTGGTTTCAAGGATGGGGATCTCATCCAAGAATTTGGGTATGACGATGACGTGGACTTTGATCTACGAGATGCGTTGATGGATCATATTGGCTCGGATCTTCTTGATGAGGATGATCAAGATGTTGTTGATGGGATTCTCGTTTGGTGGCGCGAAGAACGCTTCGGTGACTTGTCTTTAAGTGACGCCCTCGTTGATACGTTAGTGAACCTAGATGAAGGGGGAGTCGTTTGGCTTCTCACTCTTAAACCTGGCAGAGAGGGGCATCTCAATCCGGCGGAGATTCGGCCTTTGAGCGGAATTGCTGGTTTGCGCCCGACGTCTAGTGTTACGGTTGGGCCTGATTGGATTGCTACGCGCTTGGTTGCGAGGCGGCATTAGATTTTATTGGTGAGCGAGGTAGTTGCGTTGAGGAAGCGCCTGCCTCGCTCTTGTTTAAAGAATCGATTGTTTTGGCTTGTGGAACAGTGTTTTAAGGACACTTGGGTAAATGTGAGCTAGAACATGCTGTTTTGAGTTGCACCCTAAGGATCTTTCTGTGTATAGTTTTATATGTCGCCGCGAGAGATAAGAAATCGTAGTGATAAGGGTCTTTAGCTCAGCTGGTAGAGCGCCACGTTTACACCGTGGATGTCATCGGTTCGATCCCGGTAGGACCCACAAAATCAAGACCCTGCTTATAGCAGGGTCTTTTTTGTATCTTAAGGAACATGCTGTGAACTCCTATAAACCACGTCATCTCAGTGCCGTTATCATGAGCCTCGTGTGGCTTCTTATCTCCCTATACTTTCTTACTCAAGATACCTACACGGCCATGTGGTCAACGTTTGCAGTATTCTCCGCCCTCTGGTGCGTCTTATCTTTCTGGGTGCTACTGACCGACCGGATAGAGTGATAACACTCTCAAAAATTTGTGCATGTAGAGTGCTGACATAGGGGTAACAGTGTTCGCTTGCAAAAAAGTGAAGTCAATAAGTACCCATCTGCACCGTCGAGAGCTTAGAGTTAAGCTATGACTGAAAAAAATGCTGCACAGAAGGCACAAATCGGCGTCACAGGTCTTGCTGTGATGGGCGCAAATCTTGCTCGAAACCTTGCTCGCCACGGATATACTGTGGCTTTGCACAACCGCTCTGTTGAAAAAACTGACGCACTTCTTCAAGAACATGGTGACGAGGGTTCATTCATCAGAACAGAAACCTTGCAAGAACTCGTTGACTCCTTGGAATCTCCGCGTCGCATCCTCATCATGGTTAAAGCAGGTGCTCCTGTTGATGCGGTTATCGCCCAACTTGTTCCACTCCTAGATCAAGACGACATTATTATTGATGGCGGTAACTCCCATTTCCCCGATACTATGCGTCGTGAACGAGAACTTGCTGAAAAAGGTCTACACTTTGTTGGTGTTGGTGTCTCTGGCGGTGAAGAAGGGGCACTTCTCGGGCCTTCTATCATGCCTGGTGGTTCTGCTAAATCCTATGAATCTGTCGGCCCGCTACTTGAAAGTATCGCAGCAAAAGCTCCTGACGGGACCCCTTGCTGTTCTTGGATTTCTACCGATGGTGCCGGCCACTTTGTGAAAATGGTTCATAACGGTATCGAATATGCCGATATGCAGGTTATCGGAGAGGCCTATGACCTCCTCCGCTCAGTAGCGGGAGTAGAACCTGCAGAACAAGCAGAAATTTTCAAATCATGGAATAACACTGAATTAAACTCCTACCTCATTGAAATTACTTCTGAAGTTCTAGCTCAGGTTGATGCTAAGACAGGTAAACCTCTAGTTGACGTTATTGTTGATGAAGCTGGTCAGAAAGGAACAGGACGTTGGACTGTTCAAGCCGCTCTAGACCTCGGCTCACCTGTTACTGGCATCGCAGAATCTGTTTTTGCACGTGCACTTTCTTCTTCTAACACTCAAGCACGTCAAGAAGCACAGAGAGAACTTCCTGCAGGGCTTATCAGCACAACAGGAATCGCTGCTGGAGACCCTGAATTTATCGAAGACGTTCGTAAAGCGCTCTTTGCATCAAAACTGGTATCTTACGCTCAAGGTCTAGACCAAATTGTTGCCGCCGGAAAAGAATACGGCTGGGATCTTCAACTCGATAAAATCGCTAGCTTATGGCGTGCTGGTTGCATTATTCGTGCAGAGCTACTTGGTGAGATTATGCAAGCATACTCTCAAGAACAACAGCCCGTTAACATGCTCTTGGCACCAGGGTTCAAATCTCTCATGGAGTCCTTGCTCCCATCGTGGCGTCGGGTCGTCTCTAAGGCAACGGCGTTAGGCATCCCCGTCCCAGTCTTTGCCTCATCACTTTCATACTATGATGGACTACGACGAGACCGCCTACCTGCAGCTCTCATTCAAGGGCAGCGAGACTTCTTTGGGGCACATACTTACGCCCGAGTAGACAGTGAAGGCATGTGGCACACTCTATGGAGCGGCGACCGTTCTGAGATTAACGCAGCTGACTCCCATACCCATTAGGTATTATCAAACCTTCACAAAGTTCAGGCATATAACCTGAAAAACGTCTGAGGTTCCGCACCATCAAATGGTGCGGAACCTCAGACATTTAAACTTAACTTTTCTATAACAGGTATCTAGATCCACATAGCAGGATCAATGTACTCTACAGGGTCAACTAAAGGTTTCTTCTTCTCTGGAGTACGAGGCTTAGAACGTGCGGGAATACCCGTAATGATGGAATCTGCTGGGTGGTCGTGAACAACTACCGCATTACCACCAATAGCAGAATCATCACCAATATAAATAGGGCCAAGAACTTTTGCTCCAGCTCCAATAGTGACTCTGTGACCAATCGTTGGGTGACGCTTAGTCTTCTCTAACGAACGTCCCCCTAAAGTTACTTGGTGATAAAGCATCACGTCGTCACCAATTTCAGTTGTTTCTCCAATAACAATGCCCATGCCGTGATCAATGAAGAAACGACGCCCAATAGTAGCACCAGGGTGTATCTCAACACCGGTAAGAAACCGTGCAAACTGGGAGAGTGTACGAGCTACTAACTTAGTATGTTCTTTTTGCCAGAGACGATGAGCAATACGATAAAACCACACTGCGTGCATCCCTGAATAGTTAAGGATAATGTCTAAGGTATTGCGTGCTGCAGGGTCATGTGTGCGCACTGTTTGTATATCTTCTTGTAGCCGTTTGATAAAGCTCAATGAACGTCTTTCTGGAAATGATGAAATATGTACGTTCAGTACAACTGTTGTACTATAACAGGTTATTCCCCAAGACTAATATTTTTAGGATATTCCACAAAAATAGCCTACCTGAGGGAACCGCCAAACATATGATTCCCTGCAGATAGGCTATTTTAGAGGAGCTTTATATTAGCTACGGATGTCCTCATATAAGATGGTGGAGATATAGCGTTCACCAAAGTCTGGAACTACAGCAACAATAAGCTTATCTTGGTTTTCAGATTTTTTCGCCTCTTCTAACGCCGCCCAGACAGCTGCACCAGCAGAGATACCACCAAGAATGCCTTCTTGTGTTCCAAGCGCTCGTGATGTAGAAACTGCATTGTGAGTGCTTACCGGAACAACTCGGTCATAAATATCGCGGTTTAGAGTATCAGGAACAAAGTTCGCTCCAAGACCTTGAATCTTATGAGGTCCAGCAGTACCACCGGATAAGAGTGCAGAATCTTCTGGTTCAACAGCTACAACCTGAATATTGGGGTTCTTCTCTTTCAGAAACTTTCCTGTACCAGAGACAGTTCCTCCTGTTCCAACTCCAGCAACAAAGATATCGACTTTTCCTGCGGTGTCTTCCCAAATTTCAGGGCCGGTTGTATTGTAATGAATTTCAGGATTAGCGCTATTTGAGAACTGCGAAGCAAGAATTGCGTTCTCTGTTTGTTCAACAATTTCTTGAGCTTTTTCCACCGCTCCACGCATACCGTCAGCACCAGGTGTCAAAATAATTTCTGCACCATAGGCACGAAGCATAACGCGGCGTTCATTAGACATGGTCTCTGGCATGGTGAGGATAACCTTGTACCCGCGAGCTGCACCAACCATTGCCAGAGCAATACCTGTATTACCAGAAGTACCTTCAACAATGGTACCGCCAGGTTGCAGTTGCCCAGATTTTTCTGCAGCATCAATAATTGCTTTGCCGATACGGTCTTTTACAGAATTTGCAGGGTTATAGAATTCGAGTTTGACAGCAACATTGCCTGGTAAATCTGCATCAAGACGGTTAAGTTTGATGAGGGGAGTGCCACCAATAATTTCTGTAACGTTCTGGTATATCTTCGACATAGGTCCTCTTCTGGTTTTCTTGAGAAGTTCTATCACGTATGTATCACTTTACGGGGTGACTCATAGATTTATATCAACTATGAAACATATCGTAACGTTATTATTGGTCTTTGAGATATAAGGAAAATGCTTGTCGAGCTTTAGATACTTTTGGATTAATAACGGCTGAGCAATACCCTTGTTCTGGGTTCTTCGCATAATAATTTTGATGGTAGTCTTCTGCCTCCCAAAAGACTCCTAAGGGTTCAACAACTGTGACGATAGGTAAATCCCAGAAGCCTTGTGCCCGTTGGATAGCCTGACTTATTAGCTGATATTCTTCATCTGTCGAATAAAATAGCGCAGAACGGTATTGTGAACCAACATCTGCTCCTTGCTGATCCCAACTGGTTGGGTTATGAGAAGCCATGAAAATATCAAGGATAATATCTGCTGGAATTATCTGAGGGTCAAAATGTACTTTGACTACTTCAATATGCCCAGTATTCCCGTCACATACTTGAGGATATGTGGGAGAAGGCAATTCTCCGCCTGTGTATCCAACAACGCAATCGGTAATTCCTCGGAAATTTCTTAAAACTGCTTCTAAACACCAGAAACAACCGCCACCAAGAACGAGAGTTTGCAAAGTTACCACCTTAAATCGAATGCTTACACTCTAGTGTAGCGCCGGAGACAGAAATATGATTCTGAGGTTTCTTAGGGACGTTATTTCGGCATCAGAGGAACTCATGAGACGATGAAGATATGACAGAGCAAAAAATACCTTCGCTAGAACATGTGGTTCGTACTTTTCATGAGATTTTTCCTCCTCAACTATCTGAAAGTTGGGATGCTAGCGGCCTCATTACGGGAAGGTTGAAACAACCGGTTCGTTCTATTGGGCTTGCTGTAGATGCTACTGTTGCTGTGGCTCAAGAAGCTGTACAGCGTAAAGCAGATGTGTTGATCACTCATCATCCTTTGCTGTTACGACCTGTGCATTTTATAGCGGATGATACGTATAAAGGAGAAGTCTTACAGACTCTTATCGAGGGTCAATGTGCTTTATTGGGAGCACATACAAATGTTGATTCTTCTCCGCTGGGAACGAATGACGTTTTTATGAAATTGCTAGGAATCAACGAGGCAAAAGTACTGAGCGACTCTCAAAATATCAATATTGATGGACACGAACATTCAGTGGGGATTGGCCGTGTGGGAGAGTTATCAGAACCTGTTACTTTAGAGGAACTGTCCTGTCGTATTGCTCATTTTCTTCCTGCAACGGCAGGTGGTTTACGTGTAGCTGGGCCGAAGACGGCACAAGTACAAAAAATTGCGTTGTGTACTGGTGCTGGGGATTCTCTGTTAGGTGAGGTTCTCAAACATGAGGCTGATGTGTACATTACTGCTGATTTGAGGCATCATCCAGCATCAGAATTCCGTGAGGGTGCATCTTTATCAGGGGGCACACCGTACCTTATTGATTGTTCTCACTACGCTAGTGAGAGTCTTTGGTTGAAAGGCGCTGGAGAACTCCTTCAGCAGAGATTAGCTAATCAGGGGTATAGTATCTCTTTCTATGTTTCTGAGCTAAATACTGATCCGTGGGATTTTGTGGTTTCAACCGGTGACGTTGCTGGTTCTGCAAGTACATTTTAGAAGAACTGTATAACGGATACTTAAGAGCCCTTGTTGTGATGAACATTTATGTTCATCACAACAAGGGCTCTTTACTTTTATGCCTTAACGCTTAGATTTTATGAGCGAGTTTGACGACGTGAGCGAGCAATGAGCACTCCGCCTGCTGCAGTCATAAAGAGGGCTGATAGAGCAAGACCTGTTACATGTGAACCAGTGTAAGCAAGTTTCTTGTGAGACTGCTGGACTGTTTCATGAGTTTGTACAGGTTGAGCTGGCTCTGCAGGCTCTGCAGGTTCTGAAGGCTCAGCTGGTTCAGAAGGCTCAGCTGGTTCAGATGGCTCTGCAGGTTCAGAAGGCTCAGCTGGTTCAGAAGGCTCTGCAGGTTCAGAAGGCTCAGCTGGTTCAGAAGGCTCTGCAGGTTCAGAAGGCTCAGCTGGTTCAGATGGCTCAGCTGGTTCTGAAGGCTCAGCTGGTTCAGATGGCTCAGCAGGTTCTGAAGGCTCAGCAGGTTCTGAAGGCTCAGCAGGTTCTGAAGGCTCAGCTGGTTCAGAAGGCTCAGCTGGTTCAGATGGCTCTGCAGGTTCAGATGGCTCAGCTGGTTCAGATGGCTCAGCAGGTTCAGAAGGCTCTGCAGGTTCTGAAGGCTCTGCAGGTTCAGAAGGCTCAGCTGGTTCAGATGGCTCAGCTGGTTCTGAAGGCTCAGCTGGTTCAGATGGCTCAGCAGGTTCAGAAGGCTCTGCAGGTTCAGATGGCTCTGCAGGTTCAGAAGGCTCTGCAGGTTCAGAAGGCTCTGCAGGTTCAGAAGGCTCTGCAGGTTCAGAAGGCTCAGCTGGTTCAGAAGGCTCTGCAGGTTCAGAAGGCTCTGCAGGTTCAGAAGGCTCTGCTGGTTCAGAAGGCTCTGCAGGTTCAGAAGGCTCTGCTGGTTCAGAAGGCTCAGCAGGTTCAGAAGGCTCAGCAGGTTCAGAAGGCTCAGCAGGTTCAGAAGGCTCAGCAGGTTCAGAAGGCTCAGCAGGTTCAGAAGGCTCAGCAGGAGTTACTGCTTCCTGGTTCTTAACAAGACGAGTCAAGAATTGCTCATCATCATAGTTGCTATTGCGAACAACTGTTGGCATGATGATGTCGCCATTTTCCATGACTACAGTCAATGGATTATCTTGGGCTGTTCGCTCCATATGAGGAACGCTTAGCTCTTCAACTGGCTCAAAGTTATCGTCAAACCAAATAACTTTGCTATGAGTACCATCAAGAACGACAACGCGTTCACCATCGGAGAAGACTGCAGCGATAGAAGAAATCTCTGCAGGAGGTGCTTCTAGAGGCTTAATGACAGAGAACTGACCGTTTTCGTAACCAAGTACCTGCCAGCGAGAAGAACTTCCCCAGAAACCATTCCAACGGAAAATAGTTTTTCCATCATCAGAGGTGCGGATATTACGCATGCTTGTTCCCAAACCTTCTGCAGGTTGAGCTTCAGCTACTTCTCGAACAGGAACTGTCTCGTTAGAGAACTGCAAGACATGCCCGCGAAGAATGTATTCGTTACCTGTCTCTTCATAGATATTTGTTGAGGGTGAAAAGACAAAAGAACCGTCGGCTAGAGGCTCGAGGATACGTGAATTATTGGTCCACTTATCACCGTAATAGTCTTTGACAGAGTATGCCTTCACGCCTTTAAGCGCAGGAGAAACCTCGTAAGGGTCAGGTAGCTTATGTGAGGAAACAGCGCCAGAAGCATCTACAAACTGGACAGTTCCACTACCTGCATCATCAACAGTAAGTAGCGCAAGAGAATCATTGAATGGGTTATACCCTAGGGCAGCAACACGTTCATCTTCGGGAGCGACTAAACCATCGACAACACCTTCATTGACGAGGGTGCCGGCATCGTCAACAACGTACTTATCTACCGCATGAGTTTCAGCGTTAACAACGTAGAAAATGCCACGTTCAGCGTCTGTTGCAAAAGGAAGAGACTTTGTTGTTGGAACTTCTAGTGTAGAGACAGGTTCCATTGTTTCTGGATTAAGCACCGTGAACTTAGGAGTAGAGCTACCCCAATACTCTGCATATCCGTGAACCACGTACTTGCCAATACGTGAGGCGCGGTGAACATCGCTATAGTCTAGTCCGGTGTTCCAGCTCTTGCCAATAGAATAATCTGACGCAGCAACTTCAACACTCTTCCCTTTGTAAGAGAAATTGAGGGGAGCCAAAGCAGTGCCAGCATTGTAGAAGTTTGAGAATGCGTGAGCACCTTCTGCTGTTAGTTCTGTTGCAATGTTATCCCATGTGACAACTCCGTCAACCTCAGACTGAGATGCCCCGTCAAGTTTGAGGTTTGCCATCACAATGCGAGTGGGACCCTCAATCTGCTTTGATTGATAGTTGCGGGTTCGAACGACGAAGCTGAGAGTAGAAGTTCCTTCGGGGTTGAGAACAATCTGGGGTTCAGCTAGGGAAAGGTCTAGTTCGCAGGTATCTACGTCGTTAGCGTCAGAACAGTGTGAAGCAAAACGTACTTGGCTGCTTCCTGTAATAGTTGTTACGCCATCTTTTTCTTCAACAGTGTTGAAAGGGAAATTATAGATACCGTTTTCTTCTGTAACATCGTCGCTGATGCTGTGATGACCACCCACATAAGAAATGAACGAGGGTCGGATACCCCAATGCATTGCACCAGCTTGCTGTGCTTGCGTATCACTAGCAACGATGGCCGTTGCAGGGGCGTTTTCTTGTGCGAAAGCTGTTGCAGCTGCGGGGATAAGAAGAGCACCTGCGAGGCTCAGCGCACAAGCTCGACGCTGAAAGTTTTTGAATGAGAATGAGTGAGGCAAAATGGGCCTACCTTTAGAAATGTGTCGGATAAGGACAGCCTTATCTTACACTTAACTAAAGGGGAGATTCTATAGTTTCGAACTAAAATTGTCTGGTAAAAACAGATATGTTCTTTCGATGTGTTGTACCCCCATGAAAACTAGCGAATCACAAGAGTCAGAATACCTGCAGATTTTGTTGTGGCAGGGCAAAACTCAACTTCCCAGTCCCTAGACAATTCATTCATCAGCTCGTCTGGGACATTGATATCAGTCAAATCTTTTTGAACAAGATAACGCCCCAACTCTCCTCGATAATGTTTCGCCATATGAGACACTACCTTGCGTTCGTCATTCTCGAGGACCTTCTCAACACGGACGCTGAGGGTTCGCTCTAACGGTGCTGGGTAAGCCTTCGCATATGCAGCAGAACGACAATCAATAACTAACTCGCCTGAATAATGGCGGTCTAAAACTGGCGAGAGCTCACCTCTCCAATACTTTGCAAGGTCTCCAACCTCACCAAGTTTCACCCCCATAGATAACCGGTATGCAGGAATAACGTCAGAAAGTCGAACAGCGCCCCAAAGCGCCGAAATAATGACAACAGAATTAATTGCACGCTCTTGCGCCTGCTGATCTAGAGAAGCAAAATCAAAGGCCTCGAATAACACACCACTATAAACATCAGAGGCTTGTGCTGCAGGTTCTTGGAATAATCTGGTATTACGCTCGACCTCTTTGGCTAAAGAAGTTCCCACCTTTAACTGAGTCAAAGCATCTTCAGTAGCGCTGACAATCTGGAGCTGATGCATCAACTCCTCCCGTGACTGAGTAAGCTCAGGAAAACTCAAATCTGCTAAGTCGACAGTTTGATGTGTGCTTTGAGCTGTTTTGCCTTCAGAGGGTGGAAATAAAATAAGCATGCTCTAAGTGTAGTAGAATCGAAACACGAACGGGATGCTCAGGCAATTGCGTGGTGAATCATCACGAGGAAAGTCCGGGCTCCACAGCACAGAATGGTCGATAACGTCGACTCAAGGTAACTTGCAGGAAAGTGCCACAGAAAATAGACCGCCTAGATTCTAGGTCAGGGTGAAAAGGTGGTGTAAGAGACCACCAGTGTTATAGGTGACTATAACAGCTTGGTAAACCCCATTCGGAGCAAGGCTAAATAGAGTACGTAGTAAGTAGTGCGCTGAAGTGCTCGGGTAAGCTGCTTGAGCCTAGGAGCAATTCTAGGTCTAGATGGATAATTGCCACTGAACATGCAATATGTCAAGTACAAAACCCGGCTTATCGAGTGTCCCGTTCACCCCTTTGTGCAAGTTGTTCACTGAGGCAAAGGATTTGCGCTTTTAATGCCCAAAGGGGTCTGGGTCTACTCCTGGTAGCCATGAGTTCCCCTCGACAGTCCATCCCTCACGTTTAATAACTTTTTTAGCTCTGGCTGTCCATTTTTTATTGAGGCGATTAACGTATAGCTTTCCATCTAAATGGTCTGTTTCGTGTTGCATCACTCGAGCAAACCATCCAGTTGCTTCAAACTCAAGAGGCTGACCTTGCGCGTCTAATCCTCGAACACCTACCCAATCTGCTCTTTTAAGTGGGAAACCGTACCCTGGAAAAGATAGACAACCTTCTTCTTCCTCGTCAGGGTCGGGGTCTGCAGAAGAAATTTTTCCAAGAGTGAGTACGGGGTTGATGACAACGCCTAGGGGAGGGACTCCATCATTATTATCAAATTTATAGGTAAAGAGTCTTAATCCTACTCCAACCTGGGGGGCAGCGAGCCCTACACCATGAGATAGCTCCTGCGTCTCATACATGTTCTCAATGAGTTCGGCGAGAGTGTCATCAAAAGCCGTGACAGGTTCTGCTCTCCGGTGCAGGACAGGGTTTCCGTGAATAACGATGGGAAGGACTGTCATAGAAGCTCCTTAAAATGGAATCCTCGAGAAATAATTAGCGATATATACTAAAAGGGTCGTTATGGCTAATGCCATAACGACCCTTCCTTTGGGTGATCGACGGGGATCGAACCCGCGACCTCCTGGACCACAACCAGGCGCTCTGCCAACTGAGCTACGACCACCATATATTACTGATACAAAGTACTCCATAAAGTGCTTTGTTTTAGCAACAGGTAATAGCTTACCGACTAATGCGATAAAACCAAAACTGAAACCATGTGATGCTTGACACTGTTACGGTTTTTCTGAGGAAAACTCTTGGGCAATCTTGGCAACTGCCATCGCATCGGGGCCAGGGGCTGGAACAAAAACCGCCTGACGATAATACTTCAACTCATTAATAGAATCCCTGATATCACCTAAGGCGCGATGATTACCCGTCTTCTGTGGGGCACCATAAGCAGCAGCAGGGAACCACCTACGAGCAAGCTCCTTAATCGTAGACACATCAATCACTCGATAATGAAGATGCTCGATTACCTCCGGCATATCTCGAACCAAAAAAGCCTTATCTGTTCCCACAGAGTTGCCACCTAGCTGCGCTTTTCCCGCAACCGGAACAAATCTTTTAATATATTCAAGCACCTGACTCTGAGCTTCGCTCAAAGAAATTCCAGAATCTAACTCCTCAAGAAGACCAGAATTTTCGTGCATATTCCGCACAAAATCATTCATCTGCTCAAGTGCTTCTGGCTCAGGCTTAATGAGAACGTCTAATCCATCGTCAAGAACATTCAGCTCAGCATCAGTAACAATAACAGCTACCTCAATGAGAGCATCCTGCTGCAACGACAGTCCTGTCATCTCACAATCAATCCATACAATTCGTTCATTAGAAATAGACACAAACTCTAATCTACTCTCAAGGACACAGAAAAAGAAAACCTTAGCTAAAAACTTCTCAAGAATTAGCTGACGCCACTCCTAGCCCATACTGCCCACCGCAAATAACAGGTAAAATTAACGTCAATAATCGGCACCTTGCATCAGGAACCTTATGAATCAAACAGCAGAAAAACCTTCTCTTACTCCTACTCAACATCGGAACAACCTCCAAAAACTCTATGTTTATGGAAACCCATTGCGTACTATCATCATGGGAACCATCGGTTCCATACTCATGACAATAGGCTCGTTTGGTGTTGGGTGGATTAGTGATGCCTCACCTCTGAACCGAGAACCACTGATTATTGCCTTGCGATATAACGTTGCAGGCATCGTTACCTGCATCTTGCTGTTAGCAATTGGTGGAATGATGATGTGCAGAGAATGGCTCAGACTTTCTCAAAAGCTTAGAGGCTGGGGTGGTAACACCAATCGATGGACATGGAGCGCCATTATCTGCTGGACAACACCACAACTATTCGCCTTCCCACTTTTTAGTCGAGACGTTTTTTCGTACTTTGCACAAGGGCGAGTCATGCTTGCTGGACTGAACCCCTATGAGAACGGTGTCTCAACTATCAATAACTTCTTCCAATATGGGGCAGACCCTCTCTGGGCGCAATCACCACCACCTTATGGAACGCTCTTCTTATGGATTGAAGAACTTGTTGTCAGAATTGCTGGCTCAAATATTGATTTAGGTATCATTCTTTTCAGACTCATCGCGGTTTTTGGGGTCGGATTAATCGCCTACTATGTGCCTAAAACTGCGTTTTTACAGGGATTCAACTCCACTCGAGCGTTATGGCTCGTGGTTGCAAACCCATTATTTATTGCCCAGTTTGTGACTGCTGCGCATAATGATGCCCTGATGACGGGTATCGCTTTAGCAGGGTTCTACTACGCCACAAAAGATCGCAACTATCGTGGCGGTATTATTGGGGCGACACTAGTGACCTTAGCTATTGCCATTAAACCTATTGCTCTCGTGCTCCTACCATTTATCGGGTTGCTGTGGGCTGGTAAAGATGCTTCGTGGATAAGAATCTTCACCACATGGTTCTACGTTGGTGCTATCTCCCTTGCAGAACTTACCGTCATGGGGCTACTGAGTGGCTTTGGCTTTGGTTGGATTGGCGCACTCTCAACTACTGGAGGTCAATACATTTGGTATTCACCGATGGGATTCCTCATGGTAGTTGTTTCATCTATTGTTGCCTTTTTCTCCTCTTCAGAAGCTGCAGATTTTGTCAAAGATCTTATCGGCAGTATCAGCAAATACATCGGTATGGGAAGCGCCGTTATCGTGATGTTTCGAGGAGCGAGCAATAACGTTGTGCGACGAGCAGGAATATCGTTGGGGCTCGTTGTAGTCTTCTCGCCTATGATTCAATCATGGTACTTGCTGTGGGTCATACCCTTTTTCGCCATTACTGGCATCAAAACTAATTGGCAATTGGACTTCTACTTCATTACCACGCTATTTTTTATGATTTATGCCGTCAGCGACCAATTAGATGTATCACCCTACCTCAAAGATTTTGACACAAATATGGGAAGGCTCCTTGCCGTTATCGTTTCCTTCGGATACGCCTGTTACTTAGTCTTCGTTGATCCTGCAACACGTCGAGTTCTGAGAAAGAGATGTCAACCTGTCTCTTATCAACTGGTGACCTAAAACAGTGTGATAATACAAAGAGGCCTTGCAATACTAAGTATTGCAAGGCCTCTTATATGTGCCCCAGGAGGGAGTCGAACCCCCGACCAAGAGATTAGAAGGCTCCTGCTCTATCCACTGAGCTACTGAGGCGATAAGGTCAAAAACGACCTTTCTGTATGATACATCCAGATTCATAAGGGAGCAAAAAGAAAGTGCCTTTAAGTCAAAAAACCTGTAGGTAATATCTGTCACCAAGCATATACTGGAAGTAGCTCAACAACGAAGAAAGAGAGCTCTTATGACCATCCTAAAAATTAACAAACTCGCTGTTAAAGACGGAAAGTTTGCTGAACTCGAAAAACGGTTTGCGCAACGTAAACACTCAGTAGACCAAGAGCCCGGTTTTGAAGGTTTTGAGTTGTTGCGCCCCACCGGTGAAGGTCAAGAACATTACTTCGTCATTACTCGCTGGGCCGATGAAGAAAGCTTCCAAGCGTGGGCAGCAAAACGTTCTCCACGAGATCCGAATACCACGGTCTCACGAGCTGAAGGAACACTGAGCTTTGAAGTAGTTGACCTGCCCGAAATTGAAGAATCGGGCTACTAAAATAACATCACTAAAACTGCCCCAGATAGAACGCACTCTATCTGGGGCAGTCCCGTATAATAACTCATCACCTGACGCCCAATCATAAGGTTGTGGAATAAAACAATCCAACAACATTCCACACACTGACACTAAAGAACAGCAAGAAAAACCCGAATACGGTAGCCTAGAGACCATGGCAGAATTTATTTATACGATGAGCAAAGCCCGCAAAACAGTGGGCGACAAAGTCATCCTCAATGACGTCTCTATGTCATTTTTCCCCGGCGCTAAAATCGGTATGGTTGGACCTAACGGCGCTGGAAAATCAACCATCCTCAAAATCATGGCAGGGCTGGACACACCATCTAATGGTGAAGCCCGCCTATCTCCCGAATACACTGTAGGAATCCTTCTACAGGAGCCACCTCTGAACGAAGAAAAAACCGTTCTTGGTAACGTTGAAGAGGGCGTCGGCGAGATTAAAGAAAAACTTGACCGATACAACGCCATTTCAGAAGAAATGGCAAACCCCGATGCAGATTTCGATGCGCTCATGGAAGAAATGGGCAAACTGCAAGAAGCAATCGACGCGGCAAATGCGTGGGATCTCGACTCCCAACTTGAACAAGCGATGGACGCTCTCCGATGCCCACCAGCAGACTCACCCGTAACAAAACTCTCCGGTGGTGAACGTCGTCGTGTCGCATTGTGCAAATTGCTACTAGAAAAACCCGATCTTCTCCTCCTCGATGAGCCCACGAACCACCTCGACGCAGAATCTGTGCTTTGGCTCGAACAACACCTACAATCCTACGAAGGTGCCGTTATCGCTGTAACACACGACCGCTACTTCCTCGACCATGTTGCAGAATGGATTGCTGAAGTTGACCGTGGAAACCTCTACCCGTATGAGGGAAACTACTCCACCTACCTCGAGAAGAAACGCGCCCGCCTAGAAGTTCAGGGTAAAAAAGACGCAAAATTAGCGAAGCGCCTCAACGATGAACTCGACTGGGTTCGCTCTAACACCAAAGGACGTCAAGCAAAGTCTAAAGCTCGTCTTGCACGATACGAGGAGATGGCAGCTGAAGCTGAAAAGACCCGTAAACTTGATTTCGAAGAGATTCAGATTCCTCCAGGGCCACGTCTTGGTAACGTCGTCATTGAAGCTGAAAACCTTCAAAAAGGGTTTGATGGACGTTCTTTGATTAATGGACTGTCCTTCAGCTTGCCACGTAACGGCATCGTTGGTGTTATCGGACCTAACGGTGTGGGTAAATCAACACTCTTCAAAACTATCGTTGGACTTGAAGAACTAGACGGTGGAGAACTTAAAATTGGTGAAACCGTCAAAATCTCATACGTTGACCAGAACCGTGCAAATATCGACCCTGAAAAAACACTCTGGGAAGTTGTCTCTGACGGACTCGACTACATTCAAGTAGGTCAAGTAGAGATGCCTTCTCGCGCCTACGTCTCCGCTTTCGGTTTTAAAGGCCCAGACCAACAAAAGAAAGCCGGAGTGCTATCTGGCGGTGAGCGTAACCGACTCAACTTGGCACTAACCCTTAAACAAGGCGGAAACCTTCTGCTCTTGGACGAACCAACAAACGACCTCGACGTAGAAACTCTTGCATCCCTTGAAAATGCGTTGCTTGAATTCCCCGGCTGTGCCGTTGTCGTATCCCACGACCGTTGGTTCCTCGACCGAGTAGCAACCCATATCCTTGCTTGGGAAGGCACCGACGAAAACCCAGATAACTGGTATTGGTACGAAGGTAACTTCGAGTCGTATGAAGCTAATAAAGTTGAACGTCTCGGCCCTGAAGCGGCAAAACCGCACCGCGTCATTCACCGTAAACTGACTCGATAAGTTCATCATCTGCTCTGAGACGAGCGATAGAACCTGAGCGTCAGAAGGAGGGGTGGGGGGGGG
>NZ_JBLXXY010000004.1:0-174251 GCF_048512815.1 Rothia sp. CCM 9419
ATGGTTCGAACCTTTAATCTATTATCGGTAATTAACGAATTGAAGGTCAACTTCCAAATCTGCGCCTTTGAGTAAAGCAATAACATCTTGGAGGTCGTCACGAGACTTGGAAGAGACACGTAGCTCATCTCCCTGAATAGTTGCTTTAACTCCTTTAGCTCCTTCTTCGCGAATGAGCTTAGAAATCTTTTTAGCTTGATCTTGGGCAATACCTTCTTTGATAGAGCACTCGATACGGAACTCTTTACCGGAAGCATAGGGGTCACCGGCGTCGAGAGACTTCAAGGAAATGCCACGCTTGACAAGTTTTGACTGGAAAACGTCGAGTACAGCTAGGGCGCGCTCTTCGGAGTTTGCTTTGATGAGGATTTTTTCTCCAGAGAAGTTAATATCGGCGCCTACTCCTCGGAAATCGTAACGCTGTGATACTTCTTTTTGTGCTTGGTTTAAAGCATTGGATACTTCCTGCTTATCGACTTTAGAAACAACGTCAAAAGATGATTCGCTTGCCATAAGAGATACTCCTTAGATATTCGGGGATGCGATTCTAACGCTCTGCGTAAAAGCAGTTAGTAATGGTGCATCAGTTGTTATAGATAACGGTACATGTTTTGCTCTGTTTATGCTGGTGGTGTACCAAAAAAATTGTTATGAATACGTGACCTAACTGTCAGCTAGTGTTCACCTTGAACAGCGATGATAGAGCTATGACAAAAAATCGTCGTGGTGACACTCTTGCTCAATGTGATGTTTTGAATACTCACAAGGACGTGAGCTCAGATATCTCAGAGCACCATGGTGTCGACCCATCATCTGATGAATCAGTTAAGAGCCTTTCGGCTGTAGAACCTTGTTTCTATGAGTCTCTTGAGACCTTAGGAGAAACTCTCGAAAGCGAGTATCTTGTAGAGCGTTTTGAGGGAGTGAAACAAAACCTTATTCGTGAGATTCGTGGGCAAATGTGTACTGAAGAGCAAGCCTATGCGTATCTAGAGAACTTTGAGATGAGGCTGTTGCAAGAGCAGGAATTGATGTCTCAGACGGTCTAACTCTCGCGCTCAAAACACCAAACTAGAGTAACTTTTGTCACAAAATGCTGTTTTGGTTTTTGTTTTCCTCAAATATCCGGTAGTGTAGTCACGTTCGCTCATGCGAATACCAGTCATTAGAAATAATGATTCTGGCAGATTACCCGAGCGGCCAAAGGGGGCTGACTGTAAATCAGCTGGCACTGCCTACGGGGGTTCGAATCCCTCATCTGCCACAAGCTAAAACCCACCTCGTACGAGGTGGGTTTTCTTGTATCTATATACCGGTATCTCAGCCCATGAGATAAAAACCTGTGCGTACCCCTAATTATCTGCACTATAACCACTCAGATATTCTTTGAGAGTGAAACCGTATTGTGTTAGGTAAACATCTACCGGTAGGGTGACAACTATGGCTACTATAGAAATCAATCAAGAAAACCTCACCGAAAAAGTACAGTCGAGCGACATCATGCTTCTGGACTTTTGGGCAGAATGGTGCGGTCCTTGCCAGCAATTTTCTCCGGTGTTTGAGGAAGCTTCCGAAAAACACCCAGATATTACTTTCGGAAAGATTAACACCGAAGAACAACAAGAACTAGCAGCAGCAGCTAGCATCTCATCCATCCCCACGCTCATGGCATTCCGTGAAGGTGTACTCGTCTTCTCACAGCCTGGCGCACTTAACGCAAAACAACTTGAACAAGTTATTCAGGCTGTACGTGAACTAGACATGGAAGAAGTTCACCAACAAGTCGCTCAACAACAAGAAGCAGAAGAAAACTCCTAAGCTCAAGCCGCACCCATGATACGCGGTGTCTAACCTAAGACACGATAGGGGTGAGTTGCTCCACTATTTTTAGTGGAACAACTCACCCCTAATCTTTAGTGTTTATTGGGGCGTTATACATGCTAAAACTTCTACAAAAATAGTTATCCTACAATCTCTGTACATGTTTGCTATATCCTATGAGGCAAGAGCTCACAACACTCTAGAGAGAACAAACACCCTATGACAGCTACAGCAAAGAACTCAGCTTCACCCCCTGCTCAACAACAATCCATACATTCTTTGCTGTCCCCAAAATCTAATTCTCGACTCATTGGAATAAGCCTTGCTCTCATTCTTTTCTCGTTTTACAGTCTGTACTCTTATTTTCAATATCTGCACTATCACACGCCCTCATGGGACTTAGGAATCTTCTCCCAACTAGCGCAAGAATATTCACAATTACATTTTCCGCCCACCGTAGATATCAAGGGTGCAGGCTTTAACCTTTGGGGAGACCACTTTCACCCAATCCTGATGATTCTTGGCCCCATCTACGCACTATTTCCCTCTCCAGCAACGCTCCTATACGTACAAAATGCGTTAGTTGCATATTCTGCTTATCTCGTATGCCGTTACGCCCAGCAACTTGTTCCTCCCGCTGGAGCCATCATGCTAACTACCGCTTATGGTCTAAGTTTTGGCGTACAAAATGCGGTATCGGTGCAATTTCACGAAGTTGCCTTTGCCCTGCCATTTCTCTGCGCTTCTCTCGGTCATATTGTCTTGAGTAGAAAGAGCGTGGAACCTGTCACCCATCTCAAACGAGCCTGTTATTGGGCGATGCCATTAGCCTTTGTCAAAGAAGACCTCGGTATAACTGTCGCCATGATTGCTCTCGTCATTGCACTCCGTGCCGGAACCATAACCTGTATACATCAGAGACTTTTTCCCTCAGCAGCTTTGGTACAACCCTTATCACAGCGCCTTCTTGGTGCAGTAGGCGAAATCAACAGTAAAGACGGATCTTTGCATGCCGTACTATTGCTCTTCTGGGGCCTTATCTGGTCTCTATCTGCGGTTCTTATTATTCTTCCTGCCCATAACAACGGGGGAGTATTCGACTACTCAGATAAACTCAACCTGGCTGAGGTACTTTCGGATCCCTTGCAATCTTTTGGTCTTTTGTTCTATCCGTGGCAAAAAACTCTGACTCTAGTGCTATTGCTCTTCTCTGGGGTATTTCTGTGGGTTCTTTCCCCCTTAGCGCTGATTGCTTTGCCCACGATACTCTGGCGTTTTCTCTCACCCCATGAAGGATACTGGGCACCCACCTGGCATTATTCTTTAGTTCTTATGCCCATTGTTTTCATGGCTCTACTCGACGCGCTCTTATGTACCCAACGCTTCGCACCGTTACGCTATCTTGGCACTAAAGCACAACACCTCTTTGCGATATCTGCTCAGCGTGCTCAAGAACTGACTCGTATGAGCTTCCTCTGGTTAGCACTTCTTGTCGTCATTGCTTCCTTCCCCTCTCAACCACTATGGAATATCACACGCGAGGGATTCTTATCCTCTTCATTAAGCCTTGATGAACGTGATAAACAGCAAGCACTAGAATCTATTCCAACCCATAGTTCGGTAGCTTCTGACTTATCTCTTTTGACCTATCTTGTGCCTGAACGCCAAGTTTTTTGGATTGGTGATAAAACACATCACGCACACCCCGAATACGTCGTTATCGACCGTGCTGGGGGAGGGTGGGGAAAATCTGCACCTCAAAATCCTGCACGCTATGCCCACGAACATTTCGGTGGTGACTACCGTGAATATCAGCGTTTTGGCACAATTTATGTGCTCCAGAGAGTTGAACAATAAAGTATTTTTGGTGTCGGTTCTGTCACCCGATTCCCTAAAACTTCGTTTTATACGGTAAGGTGAACAACGTACATTACCGGTTTCCCATAAACACAGATGCGCGCGCCGACCGACTGAAAACAGGCGCTTAATCAGAAACTGGCTAACAACCAACATGTTGTCAGCCTGAGAGAAACAGCTCGCTTTTATACGCGCAAACCTTTTAAAACACTCCGTACGTTATCTCATGATGAGTTTTCATGGAGTTCACGTTTCCGCTGGAATTATTTTTCACCGCGGAGGATATAAGGTAGCGCCGAATAGTAGATGGCGCACCCAACTACGCGAGCAGGGAGTCCCGGTTACCTGCACCCTAAAAATTGGGTGCAACCGACCCCACTTTGAAGTAGGAAAAATTGACAGAAAATAACTCTGCTGTTAAAGCAGAACTAGAGTTCATCGAGCCCGCACACACCACCGAAAACCTCGTTGAAGAAACTACCGAGAAAAACACCGCAGAAGACGAAGGTATTAAATTTACCGACCTCGGTCTTGACGCACGTGTCTTGGCAGCTCTAGAAAAAGTTGGCTACGAAAAGCCTTCCCCCATCCAAGAACAAACCATTCCTTTGCTCCTTGAAGGACGCGACGTTGTTGGTCTAGCACAGACCGGTACCGGTAAAACTGCGGCTTTCGCTGTCCCAGCGTTGTCCCGCCTTGCAGAACTTGCCGACATCAACGGTGTTTCTAAAGCAACTCAGGTACTTGTTCTTGCCCCCACCCGCGAACTCGCTCTACAGGTTGCTGAATCTTTCACCTCCTACGCCACCCACATGGACGATTTCACCGTTCTGCCCATCTACGGTGGTTCCCCTTATGGTCCTCAGCTTAACGGTCTACGCCGTGGTGCACAGGTCGTTGTTGGCACACCCGGTCGCGTTATCGACCACTTGAAAAAAGGCTCACTAGATCTCTCTGATCTTCAATACCTCGTATTGGACGAAGCAGACGAAATGCTCCGCATGGGATTTGCTGAAGACGTCGAAGAAATCCTTGCCCAGACTCCTAGCTCTAAGCAAGTTGCACTATTTTCTGCAACCATGCCGAAGACTATCCGCAAAATTGCGGACCAGTACCTCAACGATCCTGCCGAAATTCGCGTAAAGTCCAAGACTTCTACTGCTTCTAATATTCGCCAGCGTTTCATTCAGGTTATGCACTCGCACAAGCTTGAAGCAATGACCCGAGTTCTTGAAGTGGGCAACTATGACGGCGTCATCGTGTTCGTTCGTACCAAAAAAGAGACCGAAGAACTCGCCGAAAAACTTAAGGCTCGCGGATACCAAGCTGCTGCTATTAACGGTGATATTCCCCAGCAGCTACGTGAACGTACCGTTGATTCTTTGCGTGACGGGCGTGTTGATATTCTTGTGGCAACCGACGTTGCTGCTCGTGGTCTTGACGTAGAACGTATCTCCTTAGTCGTCAACTTCGATATCCCTCACGATACTGAATCATACGTACACCGTATTGGACGTACTGGCCGTGCCGGTCGTGACGGTGAAGCAATCTTGTTCATGACTCCTCGTGAAAAATACATGCTGCGCCAGATTGAAAAGGCAACTCGTCAAAAAGTTGAGCAAATGCACATGCCATCAGTTGATGACGTGAACGAGAATCGTAAGACTCGTTTCGCTCAACAAATTACTGACACCATCGAAACTGAAGACCTCTCACTATTCCGTGAAATCATCACGAAATACGAGAACGAAAACGACGTTGACGCTCTAGAAATTGCAGCTGCTTTAGCTGTTATTGCGCAAGAAGGTCGCCCCTTCTTTGTGGAAGAAATCCCAGAGATGAAGAACCGCCGTCGTGACCGTTTCGACGACGATCGTTCTGAGCGTTCTGACCGCCGTGAACGTCGCCCCCGCGGACCAGAAGCTGGAATGGTTGACTATAAGCTTCAGGTTGGCCATAACAACCGTGTGAACCCCGGTATGATTGTTGGCGCTTTGACCAACGAAGGTGGCATCAAAGGCTCACAGATTGGTTCTATCGACATCCGTAAGAACTTCACTGTTGTTGGCTTGCCCGAAGACCTTCCTCGCGATTTCTTCGACCGTCTCAAAGACACCCAGATTAACGGTGAATACGTTAATATCTCTAAAGACCGCGGACCACGTAGTGGCGGTGGACGCTTTGGTGGAGGAAACCGTGAAGGCGGCGGATACAACCGCCGTGACCGCGGTGGCGACCGTGGTGGTTATGGTGACCGTAACCGTTCAGACCGTGGCGGATACAACCGCCGTGACCGTGATTCTGGTTCTAAACGCTTTGGCGATGACCGTGGTTTTAGAAAAAACCGTGGTCAAGGTAAAAAATATTAAGAGTAGTGGCGCAGAACACCTCAATATAGTGTGAAAATATTTGCGCCTTTCTTGGTGAGTACGGTAATGTATTCCCTGTTGCCCCGATAGCTCAGTGGTAGAGCGCCATCTTGGTAAGATGGAGGTCCCGGGATCGATTCCCGGTCGGGGCTCTGTATGAGTCTTGATATGAGGCGCATACTTGGCGGTGTAGCTCAGCTGGTTAGAGCGCACGACTCATAATCGTGAGGTCGACGGATCGAGCCCGTCCACCGCTACTTCGCCCCGATAGCTCAGTGGTAGAGCGCCATCTTGGTAAGATGGAGGTCCCGGGATCGATTCCCGGTCGGGGCTCAGCAAAAAGCTCATTCAGATAACATCTGAATGAGCTTTTTTAGTAGCTCCTACGGTGTAGCACACAATGCTCTAGCCGTAGGAGCTTTTTGCTATCGTTCCATACAACATTTCATCATGATGGGTTATAACCGTGCATACCTCTCACCCCGTACGAAACTTATCAACAATCTTTATCGCTGCACTGATGCTCTTTTCTATGTTCTTCGGTGCAGGAAACCTCATCTTCCCGCCAGCCCTTGGCGCCGAAGCCGGAGAAAACTTTATTCCCGCACTCATTGGTTTTCTTCTGACAGGAGTCGCTCTACCCGTACTAGGTATCCTCGCTATCGCTATCTCCGGACGCGATATACATGACCTCGCCAACCGCGGCGGCGTAATTTTCGGTGTTCTTTTCCCCGTACTGGTATATCTTTCTATCGGCGCATTCTACGCATTACCACGTACTGCAGTCGTCAGCTTTTCCACTGCCGTCGTACCCATCTTCGGTATTGATTCTTTACCTGCTGCAGCACTTTTTAGCGCACTCTTCTTTGGCGTCAGCTTTGCCCTATGCTTACACACTGGAACTATCGTTGATGCTCTTGGTAAAGTGCTAACCCCGCTACTTCTACTATTGCTTGCTGTACTCGTCATCTTAGGTATTTCAACCTTTAGTGGCGACGCACCAGCTCCTACCGAAAAATACGGTGAACACCCCTTGAGCATTGGCTTTATTTCTGGGTATCTCACCATGGACTCTCTGGCTGCCTTAGCATTTGGCATCATCGTGGTATCGTCCTTGCAACATAAAGGCATCCCTCAAGGGCGAGCGCTCACCCGTGGTGTGAGTATCGCTGGCATCATTGCTGGTGTTCTTCTCGCAATCGTTTATGCTGGTCTAGCGATTATTGGTGCGCATATTCCTCAAGGGCGTTCTTTTGAAGACGGTGCACAACTTCTCTCATATGCTGCAGAGCAGACCATGGGAAGCTGGGGTGCTAGCATATTTGGGCTCATCGTCCTTTTGGCATGTTTGACTACTGCTGTTGGTCTTTTAGGCGCAACAAGCGAATTCTTCGCTAAATTAGTACCCGCTATTTCTTACCGTGTATGGCTAGTAATTTTCTCTCTGATTGCTTTTGCCCTATCAACCTTGGGACTGAGCGCAGTACTGATGGTTGCTGCTCCGATTATTGGGGTTCTGTATCCTGCCGCTATCACTTTGATTTTCTTGACTCTTATCGAACCCTTCACCGGTAAGAATCTTTATTGGACGTTCCGTGGTGCATTGGGCGTAGCAGTAGCTTTTGCCAGCTTATCGGCATTGAACACCTTAGGGTGGGGCTCTGCAATAATTGCGCCACTCATTAGCTGGTCTCCTGGTTTCTCTCAAGAGCTAGGTTGGGCTGTACCGACTCTCATTGCCGCAGTGATTGGCTTTGTTCTTGATACCCGTTCACCTCGTACCCTGAAGAAAGCTACGGCATATAACGCGTAAAACAGTAACGGTTTCACCATTTTAGCTACGTAAAATATTAAGAGGTGCTTGTGATACTAGCTGTATCACAAGCACCTCTTAACGTGTATGGGGGATGGGAGAGAAGTTTTACCCTTCAGAGAGGGTTTGTACCAAGAGCAAGCCGTAACCCGATTTCTTTACGGCGTTCAATGACAGCTACAAGAAAAGTATTCATCATGCCAATAGCACCAGTGCTAAGCGTAACTAACGACATTGCAATTAGCTATCCATTTTTCTGTGACAAGCAGACTCTCAATAAAACTTGAGATTTCCAAAACAATATCAATAAGGGAATAACCAGCACCTTCACACCGACAGCACATCACAAAAACAAAGCAAGAATAGGTCATCTTCACCTCAAAGCTATAGACTAAGACCATGCCCAACACCCAAAAAATTAACCCCGAAATCCTCGGAAAAACATACACCAACAACACCCCCTACACCGTTGGAAAAGAACACATCCGAGAATTTGCGCACGCAACACAAGCACAATCACCCCTACACCACGACACCAAAACCGCACAAAAAGCCGGCTATCGTGACATTATTGCACCACCAACCTACGCCATCATCTTGGCACAACAAGCAGATAGCCTACTCATTCAAGACCCAGAATCAGGCATTGACTTCAGCAGAGTCGTCCACGCCGACCAACGATTCACCCACCACCAACCCATCACCGCCGGAGATAACATCATCACCTCCGTGCACGTAGAAAACCTCCGCATGATTGGCACTAGCGCAATGCTCACCACACGTGAAGAACTACACACCACCGATGGCGAACTACTGAGCACCTGCACCACCTCACTACTCATTCGAGGAGAATAACCATGAAACCAACCTTCAACACCCTCGAAAAAGGCGAGAATATCGGCAACACAAGCTTTTCTATTAGCCGAGCCGACCTCATCAAATACGCCGGAGCATCAGGAGACTACAATCCCATCCACTGGAACGAACGGTTCGCACAATCCGTAGGACTACCAGGAGTCATCGCCCACGGAATGTACACTATGGGGCTAGCCATCAACCTCGTCAGCGAATGGGCAGCCGACCCCGGCGCCATCATCGACTACCAATGCCGTTTCAGCAAACCCGTCATCGTTCCCGACGCACCAGCACAACAAAACCCCCAAGAACCCACCGCAACCGTGCACGTTTCAGGAAAAATTGCGGAACTCTACCCCGACACACAACAAACACGAGTAGACCTCACCGTCACCACCACAGACGAAAACGGCAAAGAACAAAAAGTTCTCCTCAAAGCACAAGCCATCGTACAACTCTAAAAACAAACAACTTCACACTACTGGTCGAAAGGGCATCCGGTTGGTTTCAACCCCTCTGAGCAGAAAAGACATCAACACCTGGTACCGAGCTATTCTGGCAATATTCTTTGCCAGCGGACTAGCATTATCGGGGCTGCTAGCACGCCTACCCGATATCGCTCACGGGCTAGACCTCTCTGCCGGACCCATGGGACTACTCCTCCTCGCCCAAACACTCGGCTCATTCCTCGCCGTCACCGTCTCCGGAGTACTCGTCTCACGCTTTGGCGCAAGACGCTGCCTCAGCCTCAGCTACCTCATCTCAACCTGCGGTCTAGCAGGAGTCGGCATCGCCGTACACCACAGCAACATCCCCCTCGCCGTCATCTGCCTTAGCACCATAGGACTAGGCAGCGCCGTCTCAAACGTCTCAGCCAACGTTCAAGGCGTCGCTGTCGAAAGAGCATTAGGACGGTTCGTCACCTCCACCATGCACGGCTTCTTCTCCATCGGAACCGTCGTCGGAGCACTCCTGAGCGCCCTCGACACCCAACTTGGCATACCATTCCTCTGGCACAGCATCTACTTCGCCTGCCTCATCGCCATCATCGTCGCATACTCCATCTACCAATGCCACAGCGAACACTACGGAGCAGAAGACACCCACACCATGCAACAAGTCTCCTCCTACCGTGTACGAGACGCATGGCGCGACAAACACACCATCTTCATCGGACTATTCGTCCTCGGCATGGCGCTCGCCGAAGGCTCCGCCAACGACTGGGCAGCACTAGCCCTCACCCAAGAATATGGGGCAGGCGCCACGACCGGCTCCATCGGCTACGCCGTATTCGTTGGAGCCATGACCTTTGGACGGCTGAGCGGAACATGGTTCCTTAACCGTTACGGCAGAGTCCCCGTCATACGCGCCACCTGCACCTTAGCCCTATGCGGGCTGAGCATCTTCATCCTCGCACCCAACATTCTCATCGGATTCTTCGGGCTACTCATCTGGGGTATCGGCGTCTCACTTGGATTCCCCACCGGCATGTCAGCCGCCTCAGACGACCCTCACAAATCAGCGGTGCGCGTCTCAGTCGTATCAACCATTGGATACGCCGCCTTCCTCGGCGGACCACCACTACTTGGACTACTCGGAGAACACTTCGGTATCCGCCAAGGACTCTCCATCGTTCTCGGCTTCATCCTCCTCTCCATGTTCCTCACCAAACACCTCAGACCACCAGAAAAAACCACACAACACCGCCCCATATACACCGAATCTTTGCCCATAATAACTTCGATACAGGTTCATTCAGAACAGAATGAACAACCGCCACGCACGCTAGACTAGAGAACGTGAATGAAATGTTGTTGAAAGAAATAACCACCGCAGAAGTTGGCGGACCCGCAAAAACCTATATTCGAGCATCCTCCGAAGCAGACATCATCAACGCGCTCAAAGATGTACAGCAACGCTCAGATGCTCTTCTAATTATCGGTGGAGGCTCAAATATCCTCGTCTCAGACGAAGGATTCAACGGAACAGTACTCCATATCGTCTCCGAAGGCATAGAAATCCTTGACGCTGATAGCAACGAAACAGCCGTCACCGTCCGTGTACAAGCTGGACACTCTTGGGACGGATTCGTAGAACACGCAGTGAACGAAGGCTGGTCTGGGGTAGAAGCGCTCTCTGGTATCCCCGGAACCGTTGGCGCAACCCCCGTACAAAACGTTGGCGCCTACGGCTCTGAAGTAGCGCACACCATCACACAGGTACGCGTATGGGATAGAAACACCAACGAAATCATCACTTTCAGCAACGAAGAACTTTGCTTCTCCTACCGAGACTCACTCCTGAAACAACACATGTCTAACGGGCTCTCCCGCTATGTTGTGCTCAGCGTCGTCTTCACCCTCGAAAAACGAGCAGAATCTGCCCCCATCCGATACGCAGAACTAGCCCGACAACTCGGAGTTAATGCAGGAGACCGAGCAGAACTACAAGACGTACGAGAAAAAGTGCTGATGCTACGCGCATCAAAAGGAATGGTGCTGAACCCACAAGACCGAGACACCTATTCCACCGGCTCCTTCTTTACCAACCCCATTATCGACAACACCCAGCTTGAACATCTTCCACAAGACGCACCCCAATACCCCGTCTACGATGCACAAGGAAACCTCATCGACGGCAAAACCAAACTCAGCGCGGCATGGTTGATTGAACACGCCGGATTCTCCAAAGGTTTTGGGCTAGATGCCGAACAACACGATATCTGCGGTGCTAGAGCATCACTGTCAACAAAACACACTCTGGCCATCACTAACCGCGGAAACGCGCAATGCCAAGACATCCTAGCCATTGCTCGTACCGTACGTGAGGGCGTAACCCAAAAATTTGGTGTCCATTTAGTACCAGAACCCGTCATGGTCGGCGTAACGCTAGACTAACTCACCAGCATTTATCGGAAACTCACCAGCTTTTTAGGATATAAATAGTTTTTACACTCCTAACGATGAGCGTTTGATAAAAGTGGGAAGGCCTAAAAACAATGTCTTTAGACCAAGAAATTAATGAGAGTCAAGATAGCAAAATCCACCAAAAACTAGCGAAGCTACGAAACTTTATGAGCAAACACCCGCTACTTTTGGTCATACACCGTTTCATCGTTATCACGGTAGGGCTCCTCTGCATTCTCGCCGGAATCGTCATGCTCGTAACGCCCGGCCCAGGATGGCTCTTCATCTTCCTCGGCATGGGGTTATGGGGCACCGAATTTGCGTGGGCACACCGACTCAACCTCTGGGCTAAAGCAAAAGTTCTCGGCATCTGGCGCCGTTTTAAAGCGCGAGCTGAAGAACGTCGCCAACGAAAAAACCAAATATAAAACCTACACACCATAAAAATACGCGGTATGTGACGAACTCTCTCAGAACAGTCAAATACCGCGTATTTTTATCAAGAAGCAACACCCGCCACAACAACATGAGCAAGGCGAACAAAAACCCTCTTATAGCTTTCCCGTCACAATATTGAGCATACGACGTACCGGCTCAGCAGCACCCCACAATAATTGGTCACCTACCGTAAAAGCACTCAAATACTCTGGCCCCATCGACATCTTCCGCAAACGTCCAACCGGAATCTCCAAAGAACCAGAAGCAGCAACCGGAGTCAACTCACGCATAGAATCCTCACGAGTATTCGGAACAACCTTAGACCACGGATTATCCTCATCAATCAAACGCTCAATCTCAGCCAACGGGATATCCTCCGTAAGTTTGAGCGTCAAAGCCTGAGAATGAGAACGCATCGTCGCAATACGCACACACAAACCATCCATCAAAACACGCTCATCATCGGAAAGCCCCAGAATCTTCTGCGTCTCAACTTCAGCTTTCCACTCTTCACGAGACTGCCCCTGACCCAAATCGCTATCAATCCACGGAATCAACGAACCTGCCAACGGCACACCAAATTGTTCAGTATCTAGCTGACCAGAACGCTGCTTTGCAAGAACCTGACGGTCAATATCCAAAATGGCTGCGGCAGGGTCGTCAAGATCCGCACTGACCTCAGCAGACACATCACGGAACTGTTTGAGAACCTCACGCATATGGCGGGCACCGCCACCAGAAGCTGCCTGATAAGTCATCGAACTAGCCCACTGAACAAGACCGTTCTTGAACAAACCGCCAAGACCCATCAACAAACAGGAAACAGTACAGTTACCGCCCACAAAATCTTTAACACCCGATTCAAGGGCACGGTCAATCACATGACGGTTCACCGGATCAAGAACAATCACTGAATCATCGTTCATACGTAAAGTGGACGCTGCATCAATCCAGATACCGTCCCACCCGCGTTCGCGCAACTGGGGATGTACTCGTGACGTATAGTCGCCACCTTGAGTGGTGAGAATGACACGATGACGCGCTAAATCCTCAATATCATACGCATCATGAAGAACATCGTTGGATTCTGCCCCTTTAAACGAAGGAGCTGGTTGACCTGCCTGAGAGGTGGAATAGAAGACGGGAGTAATACCTGAAAAATCGTCTTCTTCTTCCATACGTTTCATCAGCACAGACCCAACCATGCCACGATATCCAACAAAAGCTACTGAGTCACCGGTCGTAAAATTCATAGGGACAGTCTACCGCGCCTGAAGGAACAGAACCGAACCTACGGTTCATATATTGGTCAGAACACCCCGCATTATGAACGAATAAGACGCTCAATGACACAACGAACAGGGCTGTTCTTCTCACCGGCGCGCGGGCTAATCCACCCCTGCTCACTGACGAAAGAAGTGACCCTCTCAACCGAAGCAAAAGATTGTTCATCAATGATGGGAGCGAACACATCAGCGTCTTCTACCGCAACATCAAAGGTGGTGCGAAGAATCTGCTCAACAGCACCAGAACGTACTACCGGTAAATCGGTACGGTGAAGCGCCTGCTCAAATAATTGTGCACCGCCGATAAGCCAAATATTCTGCGCTGTATCATCGTCTTCTGAAATAGCCTGACAGGGGACACCGACGTCAAACTTTTCTGGAGTAGCAGCACCTTCAAGAGCCTGCTCTAAAGAACCCACCCACAACGCACCATCACGCTCAACCGGAGCACTAATAGAACGAGAAACAACAATATTAAAACGGTTCGGCAGCGGACGGAACGCCTCGGGGAAAGACTCCCACGTCTTACGACCCATCACCACAGCTGACCCTGTTGTACATTGCCGGAAGAAACGCAAATCTTCGGACACATGCCACGGCATAGTGCCCTCACGTCCCATCGCCCGGTTTGCTGCCTGAGCCCAAATAGCGTGAAGAACAAAACTACTCATAACGGGTATTCCTTAGCCAGAATAACCTGACGCCTAAACGGCGATAGGCGCTTTAATGGTTGGATGCGGGTCATAACCTACAAGCTCAAAATCTTCGTACTCGTAGGTTTCTAACGTAGCATCACGAATCTCTAAAGTGGGGTAGGGGCGAGCCTCTCGCGAAAGTTGCTCTCTCACCTGTTCAAAGTGGTTGGAATAAATATGGCAATCTCCACCACTCCAAATAAACTCACCAGGAACCATTCCCACTTCTTTAGCAATAATATGCGTCAAAAGTGCATAGGAGGCAATATTGAACGGCACACCAAGGAACATATCAGCAGAACGCTGATACAACTGGCAGCTTAACTCATCAACACCATCTGGACGGTGAGTAACATAAAACTGAAAGAGAGCGTGACAAGGAGGCAACGCCATCTGGTCTACTTCTGCAGGGTTCCACGCCGAAACAATATGACGGCGAGAATCCGGAAAATTCTTTAACGACTCAATAACTTGCGCAATCTGATCGACACTATGCCCGTCAGGAGTTGGCCAGCTACGCCATTGCACACCATACACGGGGCCTAAATCACCGTTCTCATCTGCCCATTCATCCCAGATGGTGACACCGCGCTCTTGTAACCAACGTACGTTAGAATCTCCGCGCAAAAACCATAGAAGCTCTAAAACAATCGACTTAAAATGAACACGTTTTGTGGTGATGAGGGGAAAAGACTCCCTCAAATCAAAACGCATCTGCCGACCAAAAACTGAGCGTGTACCCGTACCGGTACGGTCTGCTTTATCTTGTCCCTGCTCCATAATCTCGGCTAATAAATCTTCATAAGGGGTAGGAACAGGCTGTGCAGATGACATATCTTCACAGGATGTAGGAATGGATGAGTTAGACGCTGGAGCAGAAGAGAACATAGGAAAATCTGGTAGACAACAATAAAACTAGATACCAGTTATCTTAGCCTACGCAAAATAAGAATAACCTCTCTCCTAGAAAAAGAGAGAGGTTAACAACACACCTAATATGGTGAGCTGATTAGTCGTCAAAAGAACGAATACGCTCCCACGATACAATACGCGTAGGACGTAACTTACTGATATGAAGCACCAACAACTCACCTAACTCTAAACGTGGGTCACGAGAAGGAAAATTTTTGGCTATAGACTGAGGAACACTCTTCGCAAAAACCTCAACAACCGTCGGCAAAACAGGACGATGAGTACACAAAGCCACCGGATATTCTTTATCAAAAAGAGATTCCACAAAACGCACAACACGTTTAGGGTGACGATGATGAGAATCCTCCGTCAAAGAAGACTTCTCTTTAATAGTGATACCCGTATTTTTAGTGTATGCAGCCACTGTTTGCATACAGCGTTTCCACGGTGAAGAATAAATTTTTTGAGGAGCCCAAGCTTGTAAAAGTCGGCATACCGATAATGCTTGACGTTTACCAGTTGCCGCTAACGGGCGTTCCCCCTCGGCAGCAGTCCACGTTGAACGTGGCTTAGCTTTTGCATGACGAATCACCACAAGAGAACGAGTTGCAAGATCTTTTTGCTCCCAAAGACGAACTAACGCTTCAAGAGGTTCTTGATCTGTTTCGTTGGTTAGCATAGTAAACGCCTGTTCTGGCGTGACCCAGCGCAATTCATCTACCTCACCCATATCGGCGTGAGGTTTTGTGGCAGCAGATACTTCCGCCGCCCAATAGTAAACATGTTTTGTTTTACGTTTAACAGGATATTCGGTGCGGGCCAGAGGCACCCCAAGCGTAACGTCTAACCCCACCTCTTCACGGACTTCACGGATAGCAGTTTCAGCAATTGTTTCGCCACTATCTTGTTTGCCTTTAGGCCACGACCAATCATCATAGCGAGGGCGGTGGATGATGAGAGTCTCTAAACGCTCATGCTTATAACGCCAGACGATACATCCTGCTGCCGTAACAGGTACTTCGTTATCGCTAACACGTGTCACCGAATAATCGTCATCACAACGATGAGCAGAATACACCGACTCTTTTGCCATAGCGGAGGGGCCTTACCTGTGTGTGAACAAAGAATGTCTTGTGGAAGAAAACCTTCCACAAGACATTCTAAAGAATCGAAGCGCACAAATGATAATCCGCTTACGACTCAAACTCTAAAAAGTTATTATTTTCTCTGTCGACGCTCTCGAGATTCCAAATAATAGGATTGAACATCTGTTAGCGGATTGCCATCCTGATCCAGATAATGACGTTTCCACGTACCTTGGCTATCAAGGTGCCAGCTTGAGGTGCTATCTGAAACATAGAGGTCAAACATATCCAATAGATATTGTTGGTGGGCCTCATTCTTGATAGGGACTAACGCTTCTACACGACGGTCAAGGTTGCGGTGCATCATATCTGCAGAACCGATAAAAATTTTCGGTTCTGAACCATTAGCAAAGGTAAACACACGAGAATGTTCTAAGAAACGTCCCAAAATGGAACGCACCTGAATGTTCTCTGATAAGCCCAGAACTCCAGGACGTAAAGAACAAATGCCACGGACAACAACATTGACCTTAACACCGGCTTGAGAGGCGCGATAGAGAGAGTCAATAATTGCTTCATCCACCATGGAATTACATTTAATCTGAATCTTTGCTTCTCGACCAGCAAGCTGATGTTCAATCTCACGGTTAATATGCTCAATCAGCCCAGAACGAATAGAATGTGGCGCCACAAGCAACGACGTATAACTCGTTTTGGGAGCATATCCTGAGAGCTGATTGAATAGACGTGAGACATCTTCTGTAATTTGTTCATCACAGGTAAGCAGACCCAAATCCTCATAGAACCGTGCAGTAGAGGGATGATAATTACCCGTACCGATATGGCAGTAACGACGGAGCTTGTCGCCTTCTTTACGAACAACCAGCGAAAGTTTACAGTGCGTCTTAAGACCCACAATGCCATACACCACATGGACACCAGCACGTTCTAGCTTACGAGCCCATTTAATATTGGCTTCTTCATCAAAACGTGCCTTAATTTCGACAAGAGCAAGTACCTGTTTACCGGCTTCAGCAGCTTCAATCAGCGCATCCACAATCGGAGAATCTCCAGAAGTGCGGTACAACGTCTGCTTAATGGCCATAACATTCGGGTCTGCAGCTGCCTGTTCCAAAAATGCTTGAACACTCGTTGCAAAAGAATCATAAGGATGGTGGAGCAGCACATCATGTGAACGTGTTGCCGCAAAAACTTTTGCAGCTTTTGAGGTTTCGTTCTCATTGAGCCATCGTGAAGTGTGAGCAACATGCTTAGGGTAATGCAAGGCTGGACGATTAGCTTTAACAATGGGGCTCATACCACGCAAATCTAAAGGCGCTGGTAGCTTATACACTTCAGATTCTTCGATGCGTAGCTCAGAGATGAGCAAAGATAGCGTATAGGGGGTGATAGTGTCTTCAACCTCTAAACGTACCGGAGGGCCGAAACGACGACGGAGCAACTCTTTTTCGAGAGCTTTGAGCAGGTTTTCTGCATCATCTTCTTCAACCTCTAAATCTTCGTTACGGGTTACACGGAACGCATGCTGTTCAACAATTTCCATACCAGGGAAGAGATAATCCAAGTTATGAGAGATAACTTCTTCAAGGGAGATAAAACGTGCTTCACGTGAAGGAGAGTTCAGCGCACGAGACCCATCTAAAGAGATCATACGATCAATTTGATCGGGAACTTTCAGGCGCGCAAAGAGGGATTTACCGCTTTGCGGACTACGTATAACCACCGCAAGATTCAACGATAGCCCCGAAATATAGGGGAAGGGGTGTGCTGGGTCTACAGCCAACGGAGTAAGAATAGGAAATACCTCAGATAAGAAGTATTGGGTGAGGCGTTTTTGCTCTTCTTTGGTGATGTCTGACCAGCGAACAAGATAAATATTCTCTTGTGCCAGCGCAGGGAGAATTTCTTGATGGAAACAACGGTGCTGACGTTCCATCAGCTGATGGGCAGAGTCTGCAATCTGTTCCATTTGCGCGTCTGCCGATAGGCCAGCAGGGGTGGGAACAGCAATACCTGTTGCAATACGTCGACGTAAGCCTGCTACGCGCACCATAAAGAATTCATCGAGGTTTGACCCAACGATGGATAAGAAGTTGAGACGCTCAAGCAAATATAAATCGGGGTCTTCTGCCAGCTCTAAAACACGAGTATTAAAATCTAGCCAGCTTGTTTCTCGATCTAAGAAACGTTCTGGGCCGAAGTTTCCTTGAATATCTGGAAGCACAAGTTTCTCTACCGCCTCAATGCGGTCTCCTTGAGTTTTTGCACGTTCGATTTTGCTAATATCTGTGACGATATGCTGAGAATTCTCCTCAACATCTATCGGGCGCTGACGCTGAACTTTTTCGGCCATGATGTTCCTTTCAACGGTAGAACAACGGGTATATGTAAGTTTTATAAAAATGAGCTCAGGTGTTTAGTGTGCTGTTATGGCATACATAATGTCGGTAGAAAGAGACTCAAAACCTATCTGACGGTAAAGATTCCACGCGGCATGGTTTTCTTCATCGACATATAAAATAATTCGGTTCAAAGACGAGCCGTCTTTGAGTCGTACTTGTGCCAGATAGTTCATCCCCTCAAATAAGAGTGCCTTACCAAGATTTTTTCCTTGATGTTCAGGGGATATCGCAAGAACATAGACTTCGCCTTCTCGAAGCTTTTGATGTTCTTGTCCTGCCGGTATTTTGGTCCAATGAAAACCTGCAAGCTGTGGTGTCTGTTTTTGGCCATCTTCTAGGGGCTGTATGGTTTCAAGAAGTAAGAAACCCTCAGCGTTAAACCAATCAGCGTGGAGCCTTTGAGCTAAGTCTTCTGCGGTAAGTGATCCTTGCTCTGGGTGTTGTGCGAAGGCCTGAGCGTTAAGCTCTAGCCACTGCTGGTTATCAGTACCTGGAATAAACGGACGCACCGTGTATTCTGCTGAAATAGGGTTGTGTTGAACTAATTCTGATAGTTGCTGACGAGAGCTTGGTGTGAGCTCAAATTCAAGCTGGTGTAGACGTCGTACCGGCTCGAGGCCATGACGTTGCGCTAAATGCGTAGAACGTTCAATGAGCTGTTGGCCCTGTTCTGCACGAACCTGATGCGCCCACGCTACGCGAGTATAGTGCGGGTAATCTGTGTCGATACGCTCAAAGAGCTTTTGTGTGAGCGCCGAACCAAGACCTTGCCCTCGATATTGTGGGTGCACACCCCCCTCTATAAGAAGTTGTGTCCCTTCAATGTTTAATGCAAGAAACACCCCTATGAGGGTCGTGCCCTCATACATGCTGACCCCCACCATGGGTGATGGTTCTTGCCCTGAGCTATGGCAGATTCTATCGACCAGAAGAAGAGACTGCTCTGAGAACGGGCACGTCCCTTCTACGCTGAGTAAAGATTGGGCAAAATCGTGTATTGACCGTGAGAGAGCAACAGTGCAGGTGTTAAACTCTTGCACTTCGCGATAAGACATGACAACGTCACCGGATTCTTTACGTATAGATATAGAGGACAAATAACTATCCTCTTAACTCTACCGCGAGTGATGGTTTATGAAGCGAACAAGACGCCATAATGAGATGAGAAGATCCCCTAAAATCTCGTTAAACAACCAGTGAACAGGGCATAACCTACGATTCTCAACGGTTTAGGAACGTGGAGCGTTAAAACTATATCCAACATTGCGCACCGTCGAAATAAGGTGCTCATGCTCAATCCCTAATTTTGAGCGTAAACGACGGATATGCACATCTACTGTACGAGTGCCACCAAAATAATCGTATCCCCACACTTCTGATAGCAACTGACTACGAGTAAAAACTCTTCCCGTATGTTGTGCCAAGAACTTGAGCAGCTCAAACTCTTTATAGGTAAGGTTCAAAGGAGTCCCGTGCAAACGGGCAGTATACGATGCCTCATCGATAGTGACAGAACCGCTTCGTATCACGGTTGAGTCTTCAACTTCTTGCTCTATATGAGCGGTGACAAGACGCAAACGTGCTTCTAACTCTGCAGGCCCTGCAGAATCAAGAATAATATCATCGACCATCCACGTGTTAGACACTGCCGCCATACCGCCTTCGGTTAGCACCATGACAACAGGAACACTTAAACCGGCAGCCTTGAGAAGCTGAGCCGTATTGCGAGCTGTTACAAGCGCCTCTCTGGCATCAATAAACACCACATCAGTATTTTCGGTATCAATCTGCGCTACAGAAAGATTTAACGGTGCCTGTTCACATCGGTGACTCAACAAATCTAAAGCTGGTAACACCTGAACAGGAGAAGGAGAGAGATCCGAAAGTAAAAGAATATGAAGCATCTTTCGTTATCTCTCCTTGATACATCGGACGGTGTTGAGTTCGTACTCTACAAAAACAATATGTAGACCATCATATAAAACTTATATTGAACTGAACACGACGTGAACCGAATATGGATACACCTCTTAAGAAAAACACTAGGTAGAGTAGTTCCTAAGAAGACATTGCAGAAAGCACTTGAGAAGATATCGACGGTCAGCGAGAAAATAGGCATATATGGCTAAAACACCCCACCGTACAAACGGTTACATCTACCGAAACTTCATCCCACAACTTAGAAAACACCGTGATCAGGTGATGTATTCAGGGCGCATCGGCGCTATCGGAAGAACAACATCTTCACGGTATCGGCTTGTAGCTCTCTGCGCATTTTTCTCTCTTCTATGCTTTATTGTCACTTCTTTTTTTAGCCCCACCTTGACTGCTGGATTCGGTTTTTTGGTAGTGGCTCTTATTGCGGGAGGATGGCCTGCGGCAACCGGCGTGGCTGAACTACGTCGAGTCAGAAGAATCTACTCTCATTCCGTAATTATTCTGCTCAGCGGGTTATGCGCGGTCACTATGACTCTCACCATCCACACGCAACAACAGCGACTCTACCTCCTACCTGCCATTGCAGCGTTAGGCGTCGTTGCAAGCTTCCTAATTGAGCTTTCTCGAGGCGAAGGCGCTCGCGGCAGATTAGAGTCGGTGATAGCGTGCTCTACCGGCGTTCTCGCTTCTGTTTCCGTTGCCGGATGGGTAGGGCTGGCTAATGTGTATCAGAGCACTCATTCTCCGTTGCCGATGATGGTGGCGGGGACTATCGTCTGCGTATTAACAGCGTTAGTTGGTGCGCGTCTTGTCTCTGCTGGGCCTCAAGAAGGGCCTCGACGAGGGGCCGTAACATTGGGTGTTACACCGGTAGCCTTTGTGGGAGTCATCAGCTATGTTATCGCGATTATGCTCACATCTATGATAGGGTGAAGCCCATGAACGTTGCACTAGAAATTTTCTTTCTTTGCCTATTAGCTTTATCGGGGGCATGCATCTTCGGAAGCATGTTTGCTGTTGTTCGAGGGCTTTTTAAAGGGCAAAAATAATATTTTCCAATCGTCGACTCTATGAGAGGTGTTGACGCTCACTGTAGAGCGTTGACACCTCTTTTTTATTGCGTTCTTCTGAACACCAGAAAATATAAGTTTTTTGTTGATGTAGCTGTAGTATCGCGCAAAATTATGATGGCTTATAGACTAGAACCATGCCTATTGAAATTCCCAGTAATTTAACCCCCGAACTTGTTCCACTCTCATGGCTTCTTGGCACGTGGGAAGGTACCGGAACCTTATGGTACGACGAAGAAAACGGAACACCATTTGGACAAATCATGACATTTACACAAGATGGTTTACCCTTCGTTGAATACCGTGCAGAGTCCTTCCTCCTTGACGATGACGGAAATAAACTGCGCCCGCTCACAGTAGAGACTGGTTTCTGGCAGATTGACAGAACCCAATGCGATGCAGATGTTGGCCCAGGACTCAAACCTGCTGACATCGTACCTGCGTACCCTGACGCCGAATCAGTTGAAAAACTACGTAACGGTGATGACGGGTTTAACATTCTTGCTGCTATCACTCACCCCGGCGGTATTAGCGAAAACTATGTAGGGCTCATTAAAGGCCCTGTTATTCGTATGCAAACCGGAAACCTCATGCGCGATGAAATCTCTAAAGAATACGCTGGGTCAGTGCGTCTTTGGGGTCTGGTCAATGGAAACCTCATGTGGGATTGGGAAATTGCTGATCAAGAGGGAAAACTCCATAAACATGCTTCAGCAGAACTACGCAAAACAGGTTCCATGAGCGGTCTGGACCTTGGCGGACATGTCTTTAACACCGAAGCTGAAACTTCCGAAGACTCTTCGAAAGATACCGAGAACTAGAAGATGTCAGAGTACCTTAGCCCTCTTCATCAGGCATACGGCGTATTTGCTGGTTCTGGCGTAGACGCACCCGTAGCGGCACATTATGGTGACCCCATTAGAGAGCAACGACGTATCAGCTTAGGCGCTGAACACCATGTCATTGCTGATTATTCTCATCTTGGGGTAGTTACCGTTGGTGGGTCTGACCGGCATCGTTGGCTTAGTTCTCTCTCTTCACAAGAACTTTCGGGGCTATCTGCTCACCATAGTACCGAGTTGCTATTACTTAGCCCACAAGGGCGTATTGAGTATGCCCCGTATGTTCTTGAAGATGGGGAGAAACTCTGGCTAATATGCGAACCACAACAGAATCAGCCATTGAGCGAGTACCTCAACTCTATGAAATTTATGCTTGATGTGACGGTTTCTGATGTCAGCGAAGACTATGCGGTGCTGTGTTCTTGGGATGACCCTCGTACGAATACTCAGGTGCCGGAGGCTCTCTCGAAAGCTCCGTGTTGGGAAGACCCTTGGCATAGTGTTTGTGCTGGGGGAGTCAGTTACACCGAAATAGACGCACAAGAACATCCTGCCTGCGACTACCAACGTTTCATGTCTATTATCCCTCGTGAAGAACTCCTAGATATTGCTAGTGCTTGCGAGCTTGTAGGCATGTGGGCTGCTGAAGCGTTACGTATTGAAGCGTGGAGACCTCGATACGCAACAGAAGTCGATTATAAGAGCCTTCCTCATGAGCTAGATTATCTGCGAAGTGCAGTGCATCTTTCTAAAGGCTGTTACAAAGGTCAAGAAACGGTTGCTCGTGTACATAACCTCGGGCACCCTCCTCGACGTTTGGTTTTTCTTGACTTAGATGGTTCTGAACATACTCTGCCAACTGTTGGCGCTGGCGTGTATTTCAACACTCGGAAAGTAGGGGTTATCACTTCTGTCGCTCAGCATTGGGAAGCGGGGCCTATTGCGCTAGCCGTTATTAAACGCTCTGTGGATCCTCAAGCTCCGTTGCGTATTGTTGATGAGCTGGAGGGTGCTGGCGAAGTTCATTATGCAGCGGCTCAGACTGTCATCGTCTCTGCTGATGCAGGGCAAGCTGTTGGGCGCCAAGAACGTCGCCAATTCTTACGTCGTGAAGAATAAACTTTGGTGATACGACTGAGGGCTTTGGGTGTATTACTTGTGGTAATACACCCAAAGCCCTCAGCTTTTATGAGGTGGCTTTATTCTTTAGCGTCCAAAGAGAACTTTAGCTTCATCCCAGCGTTCTTGCGGAACAGTTTTTAGTCCGTCAAGTGCTACTGAGAGGTCTACGCGATTAATGTCGGTGCCTTGGAGAGCTACCATTTTGCCCCAGTCTTTGTCATGAACCATATCAATAACTGCCATACCAAGACGAGTTGCCAGAACGCGGTCAAAACCGGTAGGTGCTCCACCTCGCTGGATGTGACCAAGAATGGTGTTGCGCGTTTCAATTCCGGTGATACGTTCGAGTTCTTGGGTGACGTATTCTCCGATACCGCCAAGACGTGGGCGACCGTCTTTTTCAAGGCCTTTATTGTGCAGTACTTCATCGAACCCTTCAGGGATGAAGCCCTCTGCGACAACAACCAAGGGGGAGCGTCCGCGTTCGTGAACTTCGCTGACCCACTTTGCAACTTGTTCCATCGAAACTTTTTGTTCTGGGATCAGGACGGCGTGAGCGCCTGCAGACATACCAGAATGTAGCGCAATCCATCCAACGTGACGCCCCATCACCTCTGCAACCATGCAACGGTGGTGAGATTCGCCGGTGGTGCGTAGACGGTCCATTGCATCGGTTGCGATAGATACTGCGGTGTCGAATCCGAAGGTGTAGTCCGTTGCTTGGAGGTCATTATCAATTGTTTTGGGAACACCAACAACAGGTAGTCCTGCATCTGCTAGGCGTTTAGCGCCGGCGAGGGTTCCTTCACCGCCGATGGCGACGATAGCGTCGATGTGGTTGCGTTCCATCATGATTTCGATGTTTTCGGGTCCGCCGTGTGGTCCGTCAAACGGGTTGGTGCGGGAGGTTCCGAGAATTGTTCCGCCTTGGCGTGCTAGACCGCGTACCTTGGTACGGGGGAGATCCATATAATCTCCTTCGACAACGCCACGCCAGCCGTCGCGGAATCCAACGAACTCGTGTCCGTATGTTTTGATTCCGTTAAGTACAGCGCCGCGAATGACGGCGTTGAGTCCTGGGCAGTCGCCACCGGAGGTGAGTAGACCAATTTTCATAACGTGCGTCTCCTAAAGTCCCACAACGTAAAGTTGGGTTTTTATGTTTTTTGCTTCTGCGTCACCTTGAATTTGTGTGTGTTTTACCTAAAGTAAAACCTGAAAAATCAAGAGTTTCTACGGAAACCTATCCTTCAATCTATTGTAATGAATTTGGTGTTATGTGGGTAGTTGTGGGAGTTGTTGGTGTGTCTGAATCAGGTGATATACCCCATCAACCACAAATACCTACACCGCAGTAGCTAAAAGCTTTTGAATACGGCCCAAACCTTCGGCTAAATCATCATCTCCTAGCGCGTACGATAAGCGTAGATAACCGGAAGGACCAAAGGCTTCACCCGGTACAACAGCTACTTCTGCCTGATCTAAAATTACTTCTGCAAGAGTTGCTGAGCTGTCAATACTGACCCCTCCGATACTCTTGCCGAAGAGCCCGCGAACATCTGCATAAGCGTAAAAGGCACCTTGAGGAGTTGGGCAGAAAACACCATCAATAGCATTAAGACCTGCAACCATGACCTTTCGTCTACGGTCAAAGGCTTCGTGCATAGAATGCACTGCATCAAGAGGGCCCGAAACAGCGCAAAGTGCAGCCTGTTGTGCAATGTTATTGACGTTAGAGCTCAAGTGAGATTGTAGGTTCGTTGCCGCTTTAACAACGTCGGCAGGGCCGTAAAGCCAACCAACACGCCAACCCGTCATCGCATAGGTTTTTGCAACACCATTGAGAATAATGGCGTAGTCGGCCAGCTCTGGAACAGCTTTGAGGATAGAAGTTGCTTGAACGCCGTCATAGGTGAGGTGCTCATAAATTTCGTCAGAGATAACAAAAATCTTTTTTGACAGTGCCCATTCTCCAATGGCTTTTGTCTCTTCAGGGGTGTATACCGAGCCGGTAGGGTTTGACGGAGAAACAAAGATAAGGGCTTTCGTGGCAGGAGTATAAGCTGCTTCGAGCATCTCTACATTGACTTTGTAGTCTTGATGCGAGTCAGCAAAAACTTCGATGGGATTTCCTCCAGCAAGACGAATAGCTTCTGGATACGTTGTCCAATAGGGGGCTGGTAAGAGGATGTCATCCCCGTCTCCGATAACGGTTGCAAAAGCCTCGTAGACTGCTTGTTTTCCGCCGTTGGTGACAACAACTTGAGAAGCCTCAATATCAACGCCTGAATCACGTCGTGTTTTTTTGACGATTGCTTCTTTGAGTGCTGGCAGGCCGGGCGTTGGGCTATACCGAAAATTCTGTGGATTTTTGAGTGCTTGCGCTGCTGCCTCAACGATGTAATCGGGGGTGGGAAAGTCTGGTTCTCCTGCAGCAAATCCAATGACTGGTCTACCCTGTGCGATAAGAGCTTTTGCTTTGGAATCAACAGCCAAAGTTGCAGAAGGGGCAATAGCTCCAATACGGGGGGAAATACGTTGGGTAGTCATGGTCGAGACCCGCTTTCTGTACCGCAATTCTTAACGGCACTTTGCTTGAAAAATATGCTCGTATCACCATGCTAAACAATCTTCGGGTGCCGTGACGAGAGCCTATCGAGATAAACTCTAAGAAAAACAGATGTTTTACAGTGCAATAATGGTTTTCTGGACGCTAAAAGCACTTATTTGAACGTGAAATATGCAATAAAAAGTGTTGCTGGAATTGCCAAAGACAAAATAATCCCTTACAGTAGTCTTTGTTGTTCGCAACCGAACAATACCGTGCTGTCTGAAATGTCTATGACTTTCAACGCAGTGCATGAACGAAAGTTCAAAGGGTGGTGGCTCAATTGGTAGAGCAGCGGTCTCCAAAACCGCAGGTTGCAGGTTCGAGTCCTGTCCGCCCTGCAATAGCTCCGTAAAGAATTCAATAAAAAGGCGTTAATCTAGACGTTTTTTGAGATGGACCTAAGCAGAAAGGGGCGGGCCTGCCATGGCTGAAACTGCCACTAACGGAACCGCCGCCACTCAAGAGGACGGCGTAACAAAACGTCGCGGAATCTTCGCGCGTATCTTCCAATTTATTCGTGAAGTAATTAGCGAACTTAAAAAAGTTACGACTCCCACTCGTAAAGAGCTCGTCAACTACGTCATTATTGTTTTGGGCTTCGTTACTTTCATGATTCTTCTCATCTTCGGTCTTGATTATCTATTTGGTCAGGCTGCGTTCTGGATTTTCGGAAACGGAACAATTAAGTAAACTTTTAAGAATCTGCAACTAATAGAGCCAGATAAGTTCAAGAGAAAGTAGGAGAACCGTGTCCGAGCAGGAACTTGCACACGAAGCGCAGGAAGCTGTTGAGGTTTCTGAGCAGGCTACCGCTGATGACGCGCAGGTCGAGGCAGAAGACGCTCTAGACGTTAACGCCTCAGAAGAAGAAACCCTCGAAAGCTCAGAAGAAACTTCTGAGGAAGAATCTGCTGTTGACTCTGAGCCAGCGGTTGACCCTCTAGAGGCTTTTAAATCTCAATTGCGTCGTCAAGAAGGCGACTGGTTTGTCGTTCATACTTATGCTGGTTTTGAGAACAAGGTTAAAGGCAACCTCGAATCTCGTGCGCAGACTTTGAACATGGAAGATTACATCTTTGAAGTACAAGTTCCTATGGAAGAAGTCAAAGAATATAAAAACACTGTCGAAAAAATTGTTCGCCGTGTTCGTATTCCCGGTTACGTTCTTGTGCGCATGGAACTAACCGACGAGTCATGGGGTCTTGTTCGCCATACTCCCGGTGTTACCGGATTTGTCGGCTCTGACGCCTACAACCCTGTTCCACTACGTTTGAACGAAGTCATCGATATGTTGGCTCCGGTATTTGTTGAAGAACAGGCGAAGGCTGGCAACATTGAACCTCCTCAGCCTCAAATTGAGGTTGATTACGAAGTCGGAGAAACCGTCAATGTTAAAGACGGCCCATTCGTGGGGTACCCAGCAACCATTTCTGAGATTAAGCCAGAATCTTCTTCATTGGTTCTTCTCATCTCTGTCTTCGAACGTGAGACTCCTGTAACGGTATCTTTCTCGCAGGTTGAGAAAGTCTAAAACCATTTTGAGTTTTTGATAAAGCTCTCACGATGGGGTGTTCTGTACGTGTGTATGGAACACCCCATCTTTTTAATAAAAGCTTTGGGTGTAAGAAATAGGCTTTATTCTTTGTGTTGAATGAGACACTATATTTTGAGCCTTTTTCTTGGTAAATATCTCATAACCCGTTAGAATTGTGGTTTGTATGCGCGCGTTTACGCTTGCGCCTACGCATATCGACGGTCGCGCCACGACTGTCACCCGCCAGCGTCACGCTCCTGTGCGTTGGTTCAACAGCTAAGAAAAGGACCTAACATTGGCTCCCAAGAAGAAGGTCGCAGGCCTCATTAAGCTGCAAATTCAGGCTGGTGCCGCTAACCCGGCTCCTCCCGTTGGCCCTGCATTGGGTCAGCACGGTGTTAACATCATGGAATTCTGCAAGGCATACAATGCTGCAACCGAATCCATGCGTGGAAACATCGTTCCTGTAGAAATCACCGTATACGAAGACCGTTCATTCACCTTCGTGACCAAAACCCCTCCAGCTTCTGGTTTGATTAAGAAAGCTGCTGGCGTTGCTAAAGGCTCCGGTGTTCCTCACACCAACAAAGTTGGTTCCATTACCGAAGCTCAGGTTCGCGAAATTGCGGAAACCAAGATGGTTGACCTCAACGCAAATGATATCGATGCAGCAGCAAAGATTATCGCGGGCACTGCACGCTCCATGGGTATTGAAGTTAAGTAACTTCACCGCCTAAATAACCCAAAATAATTTTTGGTTTTTGAAAGTATTTATCACCCGTAAGGGTATGTGGCAGAGTCGAGCGCGACTCAAAAAGACCACAACTGCATAAGGAGAAAAGCAGATGGCAAAGCGCAGCAAAGCGTATCAGGCAGCTGTAGCCAAAATTGAAGAGGGCAAGCTTTACACCGCCGCTGAGGCAATTGAGCTTGTTAAAGACATCTCTTCTGAAAAAGCACATTCAACCGTTGAGGTTGCAATGCGTCTTTCCGTAGATCCCCGTAAGGCAGACCAGATGGTACGCGGTACCGTCAACTTGCCAAACGGCACCGGTAAGACCGCTCGCGTTGTTGTTATCGCCGCTGGCGATAAAGCAGCAGCTGCAGAAGCAGCAGGAGCAGACTTCGTTGGTTCTGACGAACTCATCGCAAAAATTGCTGGCGGATGGACTGACTTCGACGCAGCAGTTGCTACCCCTGACATGATGGGCAAAGTTGGTCGCTTGGGTAAGATTCTTGGCCCTCGCAACCTCATGCCTAACCCCAAGACCGGCACCGTAACCATGGATGTTGCAAAGGCTGTTAACGACATCAAGGGCGGAAAGATTGACTTCCGCGTTGACCGTAACGCAAACTTGCACTTCATTATCGGTAAAGCTTCTTTCACTGCTGAACAGCTCACCCAGAACTTTGAGGCAGCTCTTGAAGAAATTCACCGTTTGAAGCCTTCCTCTGCAAAGGGCCGTTACATCTCCAAGGTAACTGTTGCTCCTACATGGGGCCCTGGTGTACAGATTGACCCTTCCGTGGTTGCTATCTAAGGACTTCATAAATATTTTCTATAACAAGAAAGTATTCTTCGTTGGCTCGTACCAATATCGGTGCGAGCCAACGTCGTTTAAGAGAAATCCACTCATTTAAGTGACTCCTATCCCATGTGAGTAGTAGAGGTTGCGCAGAGTGTGGCAGATGTGGTTTGATAGAAGAACCAAAGACCGCCGGTCTGATTTTTGACACGCTTAAGGCTCGTCAAAATGATAAGAGTTCTCTAAGAACCGCCAGCGTAGGTGAACGAATATTATCTATAGTTCTCATATGCTCATAGAATATGAGTATGTCAAAACTTTAGGTATACCTCGTCGCTTACGCGTCGAGGTTATTTTTTTGCCTCAAGGCATCTTAGACGCTTTACCGGTGACCAAGAATCGGAAGGAATACCATGGCGACACAGGAAAAGGTTTCTGCTGTTTCCGAGCTGAAGGCACGCTTCGAACGCTCAAACGCAGTCATCCTCACTGAGTACCGCGGTCTCACCGTTGCACAGCTCAAGCAGCTTCGTCGTGCACTCGGTGCTGAGACTGAATATGCTGTGGTGAAGAATACCCTTGCTGCTATTGCAGCTAAGGAAGCTGGAATCGACGCATTCGAAGGCCAGCTTGCAGGTCCTAGCGCAATTGCTTTCATCGACGGTGAAATCATTGACGCTGCAAAGGCACTGCGTGACTTCGCCAAAGAAAACCCCCAGCTTGTGGTCAAGAGCGGCTACTACGAAGGTGAAGCTCTCGACGCTGCTGGTGTTGACAAATTCGCAAGCCTTGAATCTCGCGAGGTTCTCCTTGCAAAGGTTGCAGGTGGCGCAAAGGGTGCTCTCGCAAAGATTGCACGCACTGTAGACGCACTACGCATCAAGCTAGAAGAGCAAGAAGGAGCAGAAGCATAATCTTCAACGATTATGTTTTAGCATCCGTTCAACTAGTTCGCTCATCTAGCGATGAGCAACCCCACAGATTTCATATGTAGACAAAAGCTCTACACCTGATCATAAGAAGGAGCCAAAATCATGGCTAAGCTTTCCATTGAAGAACTCATTGAAGCTTTCAAGGAACTCTCCCTCGTAGAGGTTTCCGAATTCGTTAAGGCATTCGAGGAAGAATTCGACGTTACCGCAGCAGCTCCTGTTGCAGTAGCTGGTGTAGCTGGCGGCGAAGCTGCAGCTGACGAAAAAGACGAATTCGACGTAGTTCTCGAATCCGCTGGCGACAAGAAGATCGCAGTTATTAAGGAAGTTCGTGCCCTTACCTCCCTCGGTTTGAAGGAAGCTAAGGACCTCGTTGATTCCGCTCCTAAGGCTGTTCTCGAAGGCGCTTCCAAGGAAGACGCTGAAAAGGCTAAGGAACAGCTCGAAGGCGCAGGCGCAACCGTTACCCTTAAGTAATCGGTTCTTGACAAGAGTCTTTGTAATACTGGGCAGTATCGCTTTGGCGGTACTGCCCAGTGGCGTTTTAAGATACCTGTCACAACACGAACTAAAGACGGCTATTCTACGAGCAACTCATCCCTTTTGGTATATAGAATGTCGGTAAAGATACATGAGGGGAAAACCGGATATGTCAGAAAAAAACCGCCATTTTACTGTCCGCGAAGCAACAGAAGCTGACTATGCAGGCGCTATCGAAGCACTGACAAACGCTTTTGAACATGACCCCGTCATGAGTCACGCCATGGGTGGAACTCATCAAGGAGCCAAAATACGTGAGCTCTTTGAATTCCAGATTCGTAACACCTACGCTTCTAAAGGCAAAATAGACATCGCCGTCGATGAAAATGACACAATCCTTGGGGCAGCACTCTGGCTCAGCCCTGAAGGGCAAAAAGGTAACCTGCTGGCAGACCTGCGTGCCCTACCTCAATATGCGAAACTCTTAGGGCGTTCACTCTTTAGTGCCGTCATCACCGAAATCAAACTTTTACGTGCTCGACCAGCTTTTGACCACTGGTATCTTTACACTATCGGTGTTCACGAATCTGCTCGTTCTTGCGGGGCAGGTAGTGCACTGCTTGACTATCGGCTAGCGCGCACTGGCAGGTGCGGGTCTTATCTTGAAGCTTCAACCTACCGTAGCGCTTCTCTCTACCGTCGTCATGGCTTCACCGAACTCGGCGCTTTTAAAGGTGGTAAACCGGCTGTTGGCATGTGGCACCCAGCGCCGGTGAGCCTCATCGACGAACATCTTCCCACTTCATCAACTAAATAGTCATTCTTGACAGATGAGAAGAAGCGTTCCCCTCGCCATGACATAAGGTGCCTAATACAAGAACACGGCCAGAAAAACATATATTTTTTGGATGTGATGTGGCAGACTTTTAACAAATATATATGCTGTTATGCGCAGCGGGAGAGACCACCAAAATACCCAATACGGTGGCGCCGAAGGAGCAAATCCTCCCCAGGAAACTCTCAGGCACAAAGTACCGCTGAGCCAGGCAACTCTGAAGAGGAGAAAACACGATTCTCCACCGAAGGGGCAAATCTATGCTGATGAACCCAACCGTCATCAGTGCAGACTAAAACTCTCAGGTCAGAAACAGAGCGGGGAGGTCTTAGCGCACTCTCACCTTTGAGGTGCTATCAGACCAGGAGAATATCCCATGCTATTTATTGACCGTCACCTAGGGCCACGAGCTGAAGACCTCCGCGCCATGCTGAGCACCATCGGCTACGACTCACTCTCAGCACTTATTGCAGACGTCGTACCAGCAAATATTCGGATGGAGCAAGAACTCAACCTCCCCGAACCCCTCAGCGAAGAACAAGCCCACAAAAAACTTCGAGAATACGCATCTCACAACATTCTCAAAACTCAGATGATTGGTGCCGGTTATTACGATAGCGTCACCCCTGCCGTACTACGTCGAAATATCCTCGAAAACCCCGGCTGGTACACCAGCTACACCCCCTACCAACCTGAAATCTCTCAAGGCCGTTTAGAAGCACTACTTAACTTCCAAAATACGGTCATGGAACTGACGGGACTAGACATTGCCAACGCCTCACTCTTGGACGAAGCAACTGCTACAGCAGAAGCCGTCGTGATGATGCACCGCGCAAACCGCAAAGTTAAAAACGGTTTCTTCGCCATCGACTCCCGATGCCTACCTCAAACTCTTTCCGTCGTTCGTGGACGTGTCGAAGCTCTCGATATTCCCATGGTCGTAACTGACTTCTCCGACGGGCTTCCAGAAGGCGACCTTTACGGTATCGTTCTCGCATACCCCAGCCATGATGGACACACCCGAGACATTAAAGAACTCATCGACCAAGCCCACCAACGACAAGCGCTCGTCACCGTAACAGCAGATCTACTAGCTCTAACACTCTTACGTTCACCCGGTGAACTTGGTGCAGATATCTGCGTCGGTAACAGCCAACGCTTTGGCTTACCATTCTTCTTTGGTGGACCCCATGCAGCTTTCATGGCAACCCGTAAAGGCATGGAACGAACTTTACCGGGGCGTCTGGTCGGAGTATCACAAGATACCGCCGGAAAACCCGCCTATCGTCTTGCGCTACAAACTCGTGAACAGCACATCCGCCGTGAAAAAGCCACCAGTAACATTTGTACTGCACAGGCTCTACTCGCCATTGTCGCTGGAGCTTACGCTCTCTATCACGGGCCAGAGGGACTCCGCGAGATTGCTCGTCGTCTGCACCGCAACGCTTCACGTGTTGCCCAGAGCCTGAGCGCAACTGGACTCAAACTCGTGCATCAAGACTTCTTCGATACTGTCGCCTTCGACGCACCATCACGTGCTGACGAACTTGTTGCTGCTGCACTTGAAGCCGGCATCAACATTCGTAAAATCAACAGTGACCGTATCAGCATCTCCATCGGTGAATCTCATGATGAAGACACTCTACGGAGCCTTGTGGAAGCACTCGGCGGAACTCTCGTAGAAGAGAGCGCAGAAGAACAATACCCCATGCCTGCTGAATTGCTACGCGATGACGATTACATGCAGCATCCGGTGTTCCATAGTTACCGTTCAGAAACTGCCATGATGCGTTATCTTCGTAAGCTTTCTGACAAAGATCTTGCTCTGGACCGCACCATGATTCCTCTGGGCTCTTGCACCATGAAACTTAACTCTGCTGCTGAGATGGAGCCTATCTCTTGGCCAGAATTTGCTGGTATTCACCCACTTGTACCAGCTGAACAAGCTCAAGGCTGGTTAGAGCTCATCGAGGAGCTCTCTGCATGGCTCGTCGAAATTACCGGATACGATGCTCTGTCCATGCAACCAAACTCTGGTGCATCTGGAGAATACGCAGGGCTACGCGCCATTCGTTCTTACCACCAAGCGCGTGGAGAAGAACAACGCAACGTCGTCCTGATCCCGTTATCTGCCCATGGCACTAACGCTGCTTCTGCTGCTCTGGCTGGACTTTCTGTTGCTGGTGTAGCTACGGCAGAAGATGGCTCTATCGATGTGGCGGACCTCCGCGCCAAAATTGAAAAATACGGTGACACTATCGCCGCAATGATGATTACCTACCCGTCAACTCATGGTGTATTTGAAGAACAAGTTGTTGAAGTCTGCCAGCTTGTTCACGAAGCCGGCGGACAAGTGTACGTGGACGGTGCAAACCTTAACGCGCAGATGGGCCTATCCCAACCCGGACGATTCGGGGGAGACGTATCACATCTGAACCTTCACAAAACTTTCGCTATTCCTCACGGAGGAGGAGGTCCCGGTGTCGGCCCTATCGGTGTGAGAGAACACCTCGCACCCTACTTGCCCACAAACGCCTACCACAACGATAAAGAGTCTTCGCCCCTACCGATTTCTCAAGCGATGTACGGTTCTGCGGGGGTACTTCCCATCTCGTGGATGTATATTGCCATGAGTGGTGCTCAAGGGCTTCGTTCCAGCTCTGAAACTGCCATCGTTAACGCAAACTATATTGCTAAAAAACTGGGGGATAAGTATCCGGTACTGTACACCGGAGACCATGGTTTGGTCGCACATGAATGCATTCTTGACGTGCGTGAGCTAACCGCGGCTAGTGGCGTCACTGCCGAAGATATCTGTAAACGCCTGATGGATTACGGATTCCATGCACCAACTTTGGCGTTCCCCGTACCTGGTACATTGATGGTTGAACCAACGGAATCTGAAGACCTTCAAGAACTTGATCGTTTTATCGACGCCATGAGCTGTATCTACGATGAGATTCAGCATGTCATCAGCGGAAAAGTGAGTGTCGAAGAATCACTTTTGCGCAATGCTCCACATACGGTTGATGTCGTTACTGCAGATACCTGGGATCGGGCGTACTCTCGTTCTGAAGCTGCTTATCCGGTGTCTTCTTTGCGCCATCAAAAATACTTCCCCTCGGTTGGGCGTATTGATGGTGCCGGTGGCGACCGTAATCTTATCTGCCAGTGCCCACCTATGGAAGCTTTTGAGATGGAATCATCTGCTTCTGAAACACACTAACTGAGTTAATCGGCTCAAAATATGTCTGAGGTGGGGTAAATAATGATGTTTGCCCCACCTCCGAACCCCATCTGTTAAGAAAGTATGTGTAAGACATGAGTAAGAAAACCCCACTGCACGAAGAACACCTCGCATTAGGCGCCACCTTCACCGATTTTGGTGGTTGGGATATGCCCGTAAAATACACCAATGACGTTCAGGAGCACCATGCTGTACGTCAACGTGCTGGTCTCTTTGACCTCTCTCATATGGGTGAGTTTCGTGTGAGCGGTCCGGATGCTGCCGCATTTTTAGACTATGCCCTCGTCTCGAATATGAGTATTCTCAAAGTTGGTAAAGCCAAATATTCGATTCTGGTCAACGAAGATGGCGGGGTAATTGACGACCTGATTACCTATCGTCTAGCTGAGGACGAATTTCTTGTAGTACCTAACGCTTCTAACGTAGAGATTGATTATCAGACGTTGCAAGAGCGTACGGCAGAGTTTGACGTAAAACTAGTCAACGAATCTGAAGATACTGCTTTAATTGCTGTTCAAGGCCCACGAGCTGAAGATATTATTTTGGCCATGGAGCCGAGTGCCCCTCAAACGGTACGTGATCTGAAATATTATGCTGCAACACCGCTGAATCTTTCTGGCCTCTCAGTACTCTTAGCTCGTACCGGATACACCGGAGAAGACGGCTTTGAAATCTACATACCGGCACATCAAGCCGGTGATCTATGGTCGGCTGCTATGAACGCTGGCAAGGACTTTGACATGATTCCTGCTGGTTTGGCAGCACGCGACTCTTTGCGCTTAGAAGCTGGTATGCCTTTGTATGGTCATGAGCTGGGTCTAGATATCACTCCGTACGAGTCTGGTCTAGGGCGTCTAGTTGATATTGCGCTAGAGAAAAAGAGCAGTGACTTTGTAGGGCGTCAGTCGTTGAGTGTGCTATCTCAAACCGTGCCTCAGCGTTCTCTCGTTGGGCTTAAAGCACAGCAAAAGCGCCCTGCCCGTGCCGATTCTCAACTGATGGATGGCGAGAAGAACATCGGATATGTTACCTCAGGTATTCCTTCACCTACGTTGGGATACCCGATTGCGATGGCTCTAGTGGAGAGCTCGTATGCCGCGGAAGGAAACACTATTGATGTTGATATTCGTGGTAAACGAGCACCATTTGATGTGGTTGCTGTTCCGTTTTATCGCCGATAATATGTGGGTTCACCTTCATAAGCGGATAAAAGTTTCTTGGTAGAGACTCTTATCTTGTAGAACTGTAGAGGCTTGATTTGCGTATTCCCACTCCATCCTGTGTGATGGAACGTTCATCAAGCTTTTACAGTTTCCTCTTATTATCCCCCGTAAGAGGTTGATGTTTTAGCGCAGTTAAACGCTAAAAATGCATAGAAAAAGGAAAGCACACAGGATGAACATTAGTGATGAACAGATACAAGCTGAATCATTAAACTACGATATCTCTGTCTTTGAATTATTTTCGATTGGTATCGGGCCTTCCTCTTCCCACACGGTAGGTCCGATGAGAGCAGCAAACCGTTTTATTGCAGAGCTCATTGATACGAGAAAACTTCAGAACGTGTCACGCATACACGTGGATCTTTATGGTTCGTTAGCAGCAACTGGAGCCGGACACGGTACGATGAGCGCCATCATTAAAGGTTGTGCAGGTTTTGTTCCGGAGACCATTAACATTGCCCAAGCTGAACGAGTGATGGCAGATAACCAACGTGATGGTATTTTGCCGTTAGCAGGTTTTCCCTCTAGTTCTTATCAAGATGGTGCACCTGATGCCGGTGAGGCATTATGTGTTGGTCCGGTTGTGAACTATCGTGAATCTGATATGACGCTGCGTCCGTTGACTGTTTTAGCGAGGCATACAAACGGCGTCAAAATTGCAGCTTATGATACTTCCGGTCTTCTCCTTGAACGCACCTATTTTTCTATTGGTGGAGGATTCATTGTCGAGGAGAACGAAACTTTAGATGATTCTTCAGGACTTAACGAAGCACCCTATCCTTTTGGTTCAGGTGAAGAACTTGTGTCTTTGGCAAATAAGGCAGGGCTATCTATTGCTCAGTTGAAGATGCGTAATGAGCTTTCAGCTCGTTCTGAACAGGAGATTCGTCAGGGGATTCTCGCTATCCATCGGGTGATGAAAGAGTGTATTGGTTCTTCATTATCTCGTATGGGGTATTTGCCGGGGGAGCTTAAAGTACGTTGTCGTGCAGCAGCGTGGCACCGTGATTTGTTAGCAGAAGACCCTCAAAAGAGCCCTGAGTTTGCTATTGATTGGGTGAATTTGATGGCCTTGGCGGTGAACGAAGAGAACGCATTTGGTGGCAGGGTAGTGACTGCTCCGACGAATGGCGCTTCGGGTATTATTCCGGCTGTTTTGCACTATGCGTTGAACTATCTTCCGGGGGTTCGTACATGCGGTGTCGCTAAACGTGAACAGCTTATTGTTGACTTCTTCTTATGTGCTTCTGCTATTGGTGCTTTGTATAAAAAACGGGCTTCTATCTCTGGGGCTGAGGTGGGGTGCCAGGGAGAGGTTGGTACGGCTTCTTCTATGGCTGCTGCGGGGTTAGCTCAGGTGATGGGCGGTAGTAATGAACAGATTGAGAACGCTGCAGAGATTGCCATGGAACATAATCTTGGTCTGACATGTGACCCTGTAGGTGGGTTGGTGCAGATACCGTGTATTGAGCGTAATGCGATGGCGGCGGCGAAGGCTATTAATGCTGCACGTATGGCGCTTCGTGGAGACGGCGAACATCGGGTGTCTTTGGATCAAGTTATTGAAACAATGCGTCAGACTGGTGAAGATATGAGTCACCGGTATAAAGAGACGTCGATGGGTGGTTTAGCTGTTAACGTTGTAGAGTGTTAGGTACACCATAAAAAAGAAAAGTTGCATATTTTCCGTGATGGTTGTATGGACTTTAGTTTTTTCTTGCTGTATTGTGAATACTTACGCTATCCATAACCTTTCTGCCTTCATATAGCGGTGGGCATGGGTGAAACAGAGCAAAAACAAGTATTTCGTTCCCAAAAGTTCCCAACACCCGAAGCCTTATGCACGTCGTGCGTTGCGGTTCTTTTCCACGGTTTTACTATGTTTTCTGGGACAGCGAATATGAAACAGACAGGTCTGTGGAAGGATCCAACTTGGTCGCCTCGAGCACCTCTAATAACGAAGCCGCTAACGGCACAGTGAACCGTTTAGGTACACCAAGCCGAATTTCATTCGCAAAGATTTCTGAGCCCCTGCAGGTTCCTGACTTGCTTGCTCTGCAAACTAACAGCTTTGATGCCCTCATCGGTAACGAACGCTGGGCGCAACGCGTAGCAGAAGCAGCAGAAACGGGCGATACCTCAGTACAACCCGTCTCTGGGCTTGCTGAAATCTTTGACGAAATTTCTCCGATTGAAGATTTCCAAGGAACGATGTCTCTATCGTTCTCCGAACCTGAATTTGCTGAACCAAAGTACAGCATGGAACAGTGCAAGGATCGCGACGCGACCTACTCTGCTCCGTTGTACGTTAAAGCAGAATTCATGAACAACAACACCGGCGAGATTAAACAGCAGACCGTGTTCATGGGTGATTTCCCGCTCATGACCGATTCTGGTACGTTCGTCATCAACGGTACTGAGCGTGTCGTTGTATCTCAGCTGGTTCGCTCTCCTGGCGCATACTTTGAGAAGTCCGTAGACCGTACTTCCGATAAAGATATCTACACAGCAAAAATCATCCCTTCCCGTGGTGCATGGTTTGAGCTTGAAATCGATAAGCGTGACCAGGTCGGCGTACGTCTTGACCGTAAGCGCAAGCAGTCTGTTACTGTGCTCCTCAAAGCTCTTGGCTGGAGCGAAGCAAAAATTCTTGAAGAATTTGGTGAATTTGACGCTATTCGCGCAACCCTAGAAAAAGACACCGTACAGACTCGTGACGAAGCTCTACTCGATATTTACCGTAAACTTCGCCCAGGTGAACCTCCAACGGTTGATGCTGCCCAGAACCTTCTGGACAACATGTACTTCACACCAAAACGCTACGACCTTGCAAAGGTTGGCCGTTACAAGGTAAACCGCAAACTCGGTGTTGAAACTCCTCTTACTGACCCATCAGCTATGGTGCTCAGCCAAGATGACATTGCAGCGATGATTCGCTATCTCGTCACCTTGCACGCTGGCGGTAAGACCATTTCTGGTGTACGTGACGGAAAGCCCGTAGAAATCCGTGTTGATACTGACGACATCGACCACTTTGGTAACCGTCGTATCCGCGCTGTTGGCGAATTGATTGAAAACCAGATTCGTACCGGTCTTTCCCGTATGGAACGAGTTGTTCGCGAACGCATGACAACTCAGGACGTTGAGGCGATTACTCCTCAGACCCTGATTAACATCCGTCCCGTGGTAGCTTCCATTAAAGAGTTCTTCGGAACCTCTCAGCTGTCACAGTTCATGGACCAGAACAACCCTCTAGCAGGTTTGACACACAAGCGTCGTCTTTCTGCGCTAGGCCCTGGCGGTCTTTCACGTGACCGTGCAGGTATGGAAGTTCGAGACGTCCACCCCTCACACTACGGACGTATGTGCCCCATCGAAACCCCTGAAGGCCCCAACATTGGTCTAATCGGTTCTTTGGCAACATACGGACGTATTAACCCCTTCGGTTTCATCGAAACTCCTTACCGCCGCGTTATCAAGGGTCAGGTTACCAATGAGGTTGAATACCTCACTGCAGATGATGAAAAAGGCACCACCATCGCTCAGGCAAATGCGCCTTTGACCGAAGACTTGCGCTTCGCTGAACCTACCGTTCTATGCCGTGCTGGCGATGGTTCTGGTGAAGCTGTGCTCGTAGATGCAACAGACGTTGAATACATGGACGTTTCACCACGTCAGATGGTTTCTGTTGCAACCGCTTTGATTCCTTATCTCGAACACGACGACGCAAACCGTGCGTTGATGGGTGCAAACATGCAGCGTCAGGCTGTTCCGTTGCTCGTCTCCGAAGCGCCTGTCGTTGGTACCGGCATGGAACGCTACGCAGCAATCGACTCTGGAGATTCTGTCCTAGCACGTAAAGCCGGTGTCGTATCTGAGGTTTCTGCAGACCTTGTCATTGTTCGCAACGACGACGGTACAACATCCTCATACCCCATCTCTAAGTTCAAGCGTTCAAACCCCGGTAACTGCTATAACCACCGTGTTATTGTTCGTGCCGGAGACCGTGTTGAAGCTCAGGGACTTATCGCTGACGGTCCTTCTACCGATAACGGCGAATTGGCGTTGGGTAAGAACCTCCTCGTGGCATACATGTCTTGGGAAGGCTTCAACTTTGAGGACGGTATCATCCTGTCCCAGCGTATGATCTCTGATGACGTGCTGACCTCAATTCACATTGAAGAACACGAAATTGACGCACGTGACACCAAGCTCGGTGCAGAAGAAATTACTCGCGACATCCCCAACGTCTCTGAGGAAGTTCTTTCCGCACTTGACGAGCGCGGTATTATTCACATCGGTGCTGAGGTTGAATCTGGCGATATTCTCGTTGGTAAAGTGACCCCTAAGGGCGAAACTGAACTAACCCCCGAAGAGCGACTTCTCCGTGCAATCTTCGGTGAGAAATCTCGTGAAGTTCGTGACACCTCTTTGAAGGTTCCTCACGGTGAATCAGGTACCGTTATCGCTGTTCGTACCTTTGACCGAGACAGCAGCACTGATGACGACGACGCACTACCTTCAGGTGTTAATCAGCTGGTACGTGTTTACGTCGCTCAAAAGCGCAAGATTACTGTGGGTGATAAGCTCGCAGGTCGTCACGGTAACAAGGGTGTTATTACAAAGATTCTTCCCGTTGAAGATATGCCCTTCATGGAAGACGGTACCCCTATCGACGTTATCTTGAACCCCTTGGGTGTTCCTGGTCGTATGAACATCGGTCAGGTTCTTGAGGTTCACACCGGTTGGTTGGCGAAACAAGGTTGGAAGATTGAAGGCAACCCATCATGGTTGAAGAACCTTCCAAACTTCCCGAAGGAAAGTGGCCCCACTAAGGTCTCCACCCCCGTGTTCGACGGTGCAGACGAAGTTGAGCTCTTTGACTTGTTGGATCACTCCAACCCGAACCGTGACGGTGAACGTCTGATCAACCGTAGTGGTAAAGCAAACCTCTATGACGGTCGTTCTGGTGAACGCTTCCCCGAACCCGTTTCGGTGGGCTACCAGTACATCTTGAAACTTCACCACTTGGTGGACGATAAGATTCACGCACGTTCAACTGGTCCGTACTCCATGATTACTCAGCAGCCGCTCGGTGGTAAAGCACAGTTCGGTGGTCAGCGTTTTGGTGAGATGGAAGTGTGGGCGCTTGAAGCATACGGCGCCGCATACACCCTTCAGGAAATCTTGACCATTAAGTCTGACGACGTTCACGGTCGTGTGAAGGTCTATGAGGCAATCGTCAAGGGCGAGAACATTCCAGAACCTGGTGTTCCTGAATCCTTCAAGGTGCTCATTAAAGAAATGCAGTCCCTCTGCCTGAACGTTGAAGTCCTTTCAACTGACGGTAAGACCATTGAAATGCGCGATGCTGAAGACGAAGGCTTCCGTGCAGCAGATGATTTAGGTATCGACCTATCTCACGCAGAGCCTAACTCTGTGGAAGAGGTCTAGCCCCTTCACGAGGTAGATATACCTGTTCATCATTTCTACGAAAATTAGTCTTCACAACTACTGAAAAGAGATAAGGACCAAATGTCCAACGAATCTTCACTCGGTTTGATGCGTATTGGCCTGGCCACCGCTGATGATATCCGCAGCTGGTCTTATGGTGAGGTCAAGAAGCCCGAAACCATTAACTACCGAACCCTAAAGCCCGAAAAAGAGGGTCTTTTCGACGAGCGTATTTTCGGTCCTACCAGGGACTGGGAATGCTACTGTGGCAAATACAAGCGCGTACGCTTTAAGGGCATTATCTGTGAACGCTGTGGCGTTGAGGTAACCCGCGCAAAGGTTCGCCGTGAACGTATGGGTCACATTCAGCTTGCTGCTCCGGTGACTCACATCTGGTACTTCAAGGGTGTTCCTTCACGCCTTGGTTACCTGCTTGATCTTGCTCCTAAAGATCTTGAAAAGATTATCTACTTTGCCGCGTACATGATTACCTCTGTGGATGAGGAAGGACGTCACGACGATCTTCCAAACCTTGAGGCAGCGTTCGAACGTGATAAGAAAGCTTTGGAAGCTCAACGTGATGCAGATATTAATCTCATCGCTCGTGAGACTGAAGAAGAACTTGCGCGCATTGAAGCTGAAGGTGGAAAAGCAGCAGAGAAGCGTAAACTTCGCGACCAAGCAGAACGTCAGATGGCATCTGTTCGTAAAAATGCTGATCGTGAAATCGAGTTTGAGCAAAAAGTTTGGGATCGTTTCAAGTCTTTGAAGGTTGCTGACCTTGAAGGTGATGAAGCGCTCTACCGTGCCATGGTTGATAAGTACGGTATGTACTTTGAAGGTTCCATGGGCGCTGAGGCTATTCGTTCCCGCCTAGAATCTTTCGACCTCGAAGCAGAAGCTGAAGCTCTCAAAGAGATTATTCAGACTGGTAAGGGTCAGCGTAAGACTCGTGCATTGAAGCGTCTAAAAGTTGTTAACTCCTTCTTGAGCACCACTAACTCACCTTTGGGTATGGTTCTTGAAGTTGTTCCTGTGATTCCTCCAGAATTGCGTCCTATGGTGCAGCTCGACGGTGGACGCTTTGCAACCTCCGACCTCAACGACCTCTACCGTCGTGTGATTAACCGTAACAACCGTCTCAAGCGTCTACTTGAGTTGGGTGCACCCGAAATCATCGTTAATAACGAAAAGCGTATGCTTCAAGAAGCAGTTGATTCGCTCTTCGATAACGGTCGTCGTGGTCGCCCTGTTACTGGTCCTGGTAACCGTCCGTTGAAGTCCCTTTCTGACATGCTCAAGGGTAAGCAGGGTCGTTTCCGTCAGAACCTCTTGGGTAAGCGTGTTGATTACTCTGGTCGTTCTGTTATCGTCGGTGGCCCTCAGCTTTCAATGCATCAGTGTGGTCTTCCAAAGCAGATGGCATTGGAGCTGTTCAAGCCCTTCGTGATGAAGCGTCTGGTAGACCTCAACCATGCGCAGAACATCAAGTCTGCTAAGCGCATGGTAGAGCGTTCTCGTTCTCAGGTCTGGGATGTTCTTGAAGAAGTGATTGCTGAGCATCCTGTGCTCTTGAACCGTGCACCTACTCTGCACCGTCTGGGTATTCAGGCGTTCGAACCTCAGCTTGTTGAAGGTAAAGCTATTCAGCTTCACCCTCTTGTATGCTCCGCGTTTAACGCTGACTTCGACGGCGACCAGATGGCAGTTCACTTGCCTCTATCTCCTGAAGCTCAGGCTGAAGCACGTATTTTGATGCTTTCATCCAACAACATTTTGAAGCCTTCAGACGGTCGTCCGGTAGCTGTTCCTGACCAGGATATGGTGATTGGTCTATTCCACTTGACCACACCTCAAGAAGACGCAACCGGCGAAGGTCGTATCTTCTCTTCCTTGGCAGAAGCTATTATGGCGATGGACTTAGGTCAGATTGCTATTAACGCTAAGGTCAAAATCCACTTTGACTCCTTCATCGCTCCAGAAGGTTTTGAAACTCCTGAAGGCTTTGAACAAGGTGGAAGCATTCTTCTTGAATGCACCGTCGGTCAAGTAATCTTCAACCAGACTCTTCCTGCTGACTACCCTTGGTATGGGGAAATTGCAGATAAGAAGCACCTTGGTTCTTTGATTAATGACCTCGCTGAGAAATACCCAATGAATGTCGTAGCCCAGACTCTTGATCAGCTCAAGAACACTGGTTTCTACTACGCTTCTCGCTCTGGCGTGACCGTTGCTATCTCAGATATTGCGGCGCCTAAAGATAAGCCTGCCATTATGGAAGGCTATGAGAAGAAAGCTGAAAAGATTCAGCAGGACTTCGACCTGGGTCTTACCGGCGATAACGAGCGTCGTACCGAGCTGATTAAGATCTGGACTCAGGCAACAGATGAAGTTTCTGAAGCCATGAAACAGAACCTTGCAAACCTGAACACCACCATTAACCGTATGGTGACCTCTGGTGCTCGTGGTAACTGGATGCAGGTTCGCCAGATTGCGGGTATCCGTGGTCTCGTGTCGAACCCGAAGGGTGAGATTATGCCTCGCCCCATTAAGTCTTCATATCGTGAGGGCCTGTCCGTTCTCGAATACTTCATCGCGACTCACGGTGCTCGTAAGGGTCTTGCTGATACTGCGTTGCGTACGGCAAACTCCGGTTACCTGACTCGTCGTTTGGTGGACGTCTCTCAGGACGTTATTGTTCGTGAAGATGACTGTGGTACACGCCAAGGTCTAGACCTTCCCCTGATCGATACTAAAGACGGTTCCTTGCACCAACAGGTCGAGACTGCTATCCATGGACGTTCTTTGGCAGTAGATGTCAAGGACGAATCTGGAGAGGTTCTTGCCGCTGCTGGTGCTGACGTATCTGATATCGTCATCAACAAGCTTTTCAAAGCTGGAATTGAACAGGTCAAGGTTCGTTCCGTATTGACCTGCCAATCTGCTGTTGGTGTCTGTGCCTTGTGCTACGGCCGTTCTATGGCTTCTGGTAACTTGGTAGACATCGGCGAAGCTGTTGGTATTATTGCGGCACAGTCTATTGGTGAACCTGGTACTCAGCTGACCATGCGTACCTTCCACACCGGTGGTGTCGCAACCGCAGGCGATATTACTCAGGGTCTACCTCGTATTCAGGAGCTCTTCGAAGCACGTACTCCTAAGGGCGTTGCACCTATTTCTGAGGTTAGCGGTCGTGTCTCTATGGAAGATACCGATAAGGCTTTGAAGGTTGTGATTACTCCTGATAACGGTGACGAACCTGTAGCTTATCCCGTTCTTCGTCGTTCTCGTCTGCTCGTGGCTGAGGGTGAACACGTTGAGATTGGTGATCAGCTGGTTGTAGGTGCCATCGATCCTAAGGAAGTACTACGTATTCGTGGTCCTCGTCATGCTCGTAAGCATCTTGTTGACGAGGTTCAGGACGTATACCGTTCTCAGGGTGTAGGTATTCACGATAAGCACGTTGAGGTGATTGTTCGCCAGATGCTTCGTCGTGTGACCGTTATTGACTCTGGTGAAACTGATCTTCTCCCCGGTGAGCTCGTAGAGAACCTTGCCTTCCAGGCGGCGAACCGTAAGGCCGTAGCTGAGGGTAAGCGTCCTGCTTCTGCTCGTCCTGAAATGATGGGTATTACGAAGGCGTCCTTGGCGACTGAGTCGTGGCTTTCTGCTGCGTCCTTCCAGGAGACGACTCGAGTTCTTACTCAGGCTGCTATGGAACGTAAAGAAGATCCATTGGTCGGTCTTAAAGAGAACGTCATCATTGGTAAGCTCATCCCTGCTGGTACAGGTTTGGCTCGCTACAACGATATTGAAGTTGAGCCTACTGACGAAGCACGTGAACAGCTTTTCCAAGTCTCTGCAAGCGGTTTCAACGATTTCAGCTATGCAGCTGAGAACGAAGGTTCTATTTCTGCAGAGTTCCAGGCTATTCCTTTGGATGATTACGACTTCGGTAAATAATCTTCTCAAGGAGGCTTATTAGCCTAATGAAGCCAGAGGGGTTTCTTCTCGTATTGACGAGGAGAAACCCCTCCGGTGTTTTAAAATAGATCTTCGAGAGATAAATCATAAGTAGGGTGTTTATGGGGTTGATATGCGTTGATATGTTGTGAAGGCTGAGGGCGTATTAATTTTTTGAAGATTGTGCAGAGTGTTTTCATAGGGGATGCTCTAAACTATTGCTTGCTGACCTTAGGTGTAGGCCAGTATTCACTCACATCGCTAACGTTAATTTTCTTTTAGGGGTTATCATGTTATCTTCGCGCGCCGTTTCTCGGCTTCGTCGCACGTGTTCATTGGCTGTAGGTACGGCTTTGGCTTGTGCGTCCTTATCTGTAGTAGAACCAGCTCAGGCGCATCCTGGCTACTGGTATTCTCCGTACTATCAGTCTCAAAATTTTTCGGCTAGCCCGTATCTTATTGGTGCTGGTGTTGGCGACGTTACGGGTGAACCAGCTGAGGTTGGTTTCATGGGCTATGGTGATGGTCATCAGCTTGGTTCTGGTGTGATGAGCCGTTCGTATGCTCGTGCGTTTGAGATTCAAGATCGTAATACTGGTGAGCGCAACCTGATGGTGGTGTTAGATCAGCTCTCAGCGTTCCAGAGCGTGCGTGATGAGGTGATTCGTCGTGTGCAACGCCAATATGGTGACGCTTATGGTGAGTCAAATATTATGATTACGGCAAATCATACTCACGCGACTCCTGGTGGTATTACCAAATATGGTTTGTACAACGTCACGACGAGCGGGTGGCACGAGGATACCTTCAACGCGACTGTTGAAGGCATTATGGACGCCATTGACGCGGCACACCGTGACTTAGCGCCAGGGAATCTTACCGTTTCTCATTCTCAGCTGACCGGTGTTGGTGTTAACCGTTCTATGGTTGCCTTACGTAACAACCCCCAGCAATTACAGGACAAACTTATTGATGGGGTAGATCCTACGACGGTTACGTTGCGTTTAGAACGTGATGGAAAAACTCGCGCACTGATTAACTGGTTTGCTATTCACCCTACGTCGTTGCCGACCACTAATACTCTTATCTCTTCTGACAATAAAGGGTATGCCCAGTGGCTTTTAGAGAATCAAGATCATGGTGTTGACCATTATTCTGGTGCAGGTGATGGCTTTATTGCAGCTTTTGCCAATAGCAATGCTGGAGATGTCTCGCCCAATACGTGGCTTCGCCCTGGTAAGGGACCAACTGATAATCCTTTCCAGAACATGAAGATTCAGGGTACTAAACAGGCTGATGCTGTTCGTGATCAGCTTCGGAGCCAAGGAGAACCTGTTGGGCAGGGACTTGGCTCTGCGGTGAAGTACTTTGACTTTAGTAATATGACGGTGGACGCTCAATATACTGGAACCGGTAAAGCCGAGCGTACCTGCCGTGCTTCTTTAGGGGAGTCCTTTGGGTCTGGTTCTGAGGAAGACGGCGGCGGTGGCCTCCCTATTTTTGGTGAGGGCGTTGGTACTAATAAATTCTTTTATGCAATGAGCCGTGCTGCTTATAACGTCTCTGCTGATTTGAAAGCATGCCAGTACCCTAAGGACCATTTGCTTGCAGTGGGTCTAGCTAACGCCGTTCAGGAGAAACTTCCTGTTCAGGTGATGCGTTTTGGTGACTACTATGTTCTGGGGTTGCCAGGAGAATACACGGGTGCTGTTGGCGTGCAGTATCGTCAGGATATGGCAAAGCTTTTTGGTGTTGATGAGTCTCATATTATTTTGCAAGGTTACACCAATGCTTATAACCATTATGTGACAACCCCTGAAGAATATGATTTACAGCAGTATGAGGGCGGTTCTACGATTTTTGGTCGTTATGAAGCGCCAGCTTTCCGTCAGAGTCTGCATGAGGTAGGTTCTGCCTTGCATCGTGGGGAGTCTTTAGATTTGGGGGATAAGCCTCAGACTCCTTATGCGGCAAAGAGCTCTAAGGGCAAGGTACTGTACGATACGCCTGGTGCTGGTAAGCGCTACGGGCAGCAACTGCGTGCTCCTCAGAGCACGTGGCGTGGTGGTAGTGTCTCTGCTGAGTTCGTTGGTGCTCACCCGAATAACAGCGTACGTAAACAGGGCAGTTATCTTGAGATTCAGCGCTGGAATGGACGTGCTTGGGAATATGTTGCAAGCGATAACGATCCGAATACTCGTTTCCAGTGGAAACGTCATTGGGCATCTCAGTCTCGTGTGACGATTAGCTGGGATGTTCCTTCGACTGCTGTTTCTGGTACATACCGTATTTTGTACTATGGACATTCCAAGAACGGTTGGGGGCAGGTTTCTGCGTTTACGGGAACAAGCTCTGAGTTTAGGGTCTATTAAGACCTAAGGTATCCGAGGGGTATCGCATTATATGGTGGGGGCCTTGCTGGTTTATTTCTGGCAAGGCCCTTGAGTTTTAAGGATTAACGGGGTTAAGTGAGGTAAATCTCTGAGGTTTGGGGTAAACAATAGGGAATTACCGAGAATCTAGGTAGATTAAGGGCTCTAGAGCCGATATAGTTTGATACGAAGTACTTAGCCTCAGTGCCTCTAATGCTTGTTTGGAGCATTTATATCGGCGCATTCCAGCGTTGAACGGCAGAGCTAATGTGGGCTTCGAATTAATGGCAGTATGGATACAGTCCTTTGGTATTGATTTAAGTTTTTTTAATCTGATACCTAAATGCCATTTTTACGCATGCCCAGATAAAATTTTGTTGCACGCGCTGAACTAAGTTACCGTTATTGTGTATCGCAGGATACTCAGTACATTTGCTTCAATAACTCATGCATCATGCAGAACTCTGCACTGAGGTGAAAAGACGAAAGGGTTGTGAAAGACCAACCCGATAATCAGGAGATATTGTGCCTACAATTCAGCAGCTGGTCCGTAAGGGCCGGACTCCCAAGGTCGTAAAGACCAAGGCGCCCGCACTGAAGGGCAACCCTATGAAGCGTGGCGTGTGCACCCGTGTGTACACCACCACCCCGAAGAAGCCTAACTCTGCACTCCGTAAGGTAGCTCGTGTGAAGCTCAACGGTGGTATTGAAGTTACCGCTTACATTCCCGGTGAAGGTCACAACCTTCAGGAACACTCCATCGTACTCGTGCGCGGTGGTCGTGTGAAGGACCTCCCCGGTGTTCGTTACAAGATCGTTCGTGGTGCTCTGGATACTCAGGGTGTTAAGGGTCGCGGCCAGGCTCGCTCCCGCTACGGCGCTAAGAAGGAGAAGAAGTAATGCCTCGTAAGGGTCCCGCTCCAAAGCGTCCCCTCGTAAACGATCCTGTTTACGGTTCCCCGCTGGTTACTCAGCTTATTAACAAAGTTCTTCAGGACGGCAAAAAGTCTGTTGCAGAGCGCATTGTTTACGGTGCACTCGAAGGCGTAGGTCAGAAGACCGGCGCAGACCCCGTAGCAACCTTGAAAAAGGCTATGGATAACGTCAAGCCCTCCTTGGAAGTTCGCTCCCGCCGTGTTGGTGGCGCAACCTACCAGGTTCCTGTTGAGGTTCGCTCCGGACGCGCAACTGCTCTTGCTCTTCGCTGGTTGGTTGGCTTCTCCAAGCTACGCCGCGAAAAGACTATGACTGAGCGTCTAATGAATGAGATCTTGGACGCATCCAACGGTCTCGGTGCCGCTGTGAAGCGTCGCGAAGACACTCACAAGATGGCCGAATCCAACAAGGCCTTCGCACACTACCGCTGGTAATTCTTTGAAATGCCTGTCGAGAATACTTCGTGTATTCCGGCAGGCTTTCGGAGTATCTCATAAGAGGAGACTCAAGTGGCACTAGACGTGCTTACAGACCTCAAGAAGGTCCGCAATATTGGTATTATGGCGCATATTGACGCCGGTAAGACCACCACAACCGAACGTATCTTGTTCTACACCGGTATTAACCACAAGATTGGTGAAACCCACGATGGCGCATCCACCATGGACTGGATGGCTCAGGAACAAGAACGTGGTATTACCATTACTTCCGCAGCTACTACCTGCTTCTGGAAGAACAACCAGGTAAACATCATCGATACCCCCGGCCACGTTGACTTCACCGTTGAGGTTGAGCGTTCATTGCGCGTCCTTGACGGCGCAGTTGCAGTGTTCGACGGTAAAGAGGGTGTTGAGCCTCAGTCTGAAACCGTTTGGCGTCAGGCTGACAAATACGAAGTTCCCCGTATTTGCTTCGTGAACAAGATGGATAAGCTCGGCGCTGACTTCTACTTCACCGTAGATACCATTATCAAGCGTTTGGGTGCTCGTCCTTTGGTTCTTCAGCTACCTATCGGTGCTGAGAACGACTTCCTCGGTGTTATCGACCTGCTCACCATGAAGGCATATGTCTGGCCTGGTGACGCTAAGGGCGATGTGACTATGGGCGCTTCTTACGAAACTCAGGAAATTCCTGCAGACTTGCAAGAAAAGGCTGAGCAGTACCGTGCAGAGCTCATCGAAGCTGTTGCCGAGTCCAGCGAAGAACTAATGGAAAAGTACCTTGAAGAAGGCGAACTTTCCCTTGAAGAACTCAAAGCTGGTATCCGTCAGCTCACCGTGAATAACGAAGCATACCCTGTTCTTTGTGGTTCTGCATTCAAGAACCGTGGCGTTCAGCCTATGCTTGACGCTGTAATCGACTACTTGCCTTCACCGCTTGACGTGCCTGCTGTTCGCGGTCACAAACTCAACGATGAAGAAGTTGAGATGACTCGTGAAGCATCTTCTTCTGAGCCTTTCTCTGCATTGGCGTTCAAGGTTGCAGCACACCCGTTCTACGGTCAGCTCACCTACATTCGTGTGTACTCCGGTACTGCATCTCAGGGTGAACAGGTTCTTAACTCCACTAAGGGCCGTAAAGAGCGTATCGGTAAGCTCTTCCAGATGCACTCCAACAAGGAAAACCCTGTTGAGCAGATTCAGGCAGGACACATTTACGCTGCTATCGGTTTGAAGGACACCACCACCGGTGACACCCTTTGCGATGCTGCTAACCCCATCGTTCTTGAATCAATGAGCTTCCCTGATCCTGTGATCTTTGTTGCTATTGAGCCAAAGACTAAGGGCGACCAGGAGAAACTCTCCACCGCTATTCAGAAGCTTTCAGCAGAAGACCCCACCTTCAGCGTTAATCTCAACGATGAAACCGGTCAGACTGAAATCGGCGGTATGGGCGAATTGCACCTCGACATCTTGGTTGACCGCATGAAGCGTGAATTCAAGGTTGAGGCAAACATCGGTAAGCCTCAGGTTGCTTACCGCGAAACCATCAAGAAAGCTGTGGAGAAGGTCGACTACACCCACAAGAAGCAGACTGGTGGTTCTGGTCAGTTCGCTAAGGTTCAGGTTTCCTTCGAACCTATTCCTCTTGACGCTGAAGAGCTTTACGAGTTTGATAACGTCGTCACCGGTGGTCGTGTTCCTCGCGAATACATTCCATCTGTTGACGCTGGTATCCAGGACGCTATGCAGCTTGGTATCCTTGCTGGTTACCCTGTTGTTGGTGTTAAAGCAACCCTCATCGACGGTGCATACCACGATGTTGACTCCTCTGAAATGGCCTTCAAGATTGCCGGTTCTATGGTGTTCAAGGAAGGCGCTAAGCGCGCTAACCCTGTTCTTCTTGAACCGCTTATGGCAGTTGAAGTTCGTACCCCAGAGGAATACATGGGCGATGTTATCGGCGACTTGAACTCTCGCCGTGGACAGATTCAGTCCATGGAAGATGCAGCTGGCGTTAAACTCGTCAATGCATTGGTTCCGCTATCCGAAATGTTTGGTTACATCGGCGACCTACGTTCCAAGACTCAGGGACGCGCTGTGTTCTCGATGGCATTCGATAGCTATTCTGAGGTTCCGAAGGCTGTTGCCGACGAAATCATTCAGAAGAGCCGCGGCGAATAATTTTTGCCTCAGTTCCGGCTCTTTAAACTATTGAGTCGAAAAATTCACTAAAAATACCCCTGAAAACAGCTTCTGGGTTTCATCTGACCGGTGTAATCCGCTAATGTAGACGCTAGACCGTTTCTTAACGGATTGCGCCGGTGAGATATCCGAGTGCATGTTTTCAAAATCGTTCTAGGAGGAACACCCTTGGCTAAGGCTAAGTTCGAGCGCTCCAAGCCTCACGTAAACGTTGGTACCATTGGTCACGTTGACCACGGTAAGACCACTCTTACCGCTGCTATCTCCAAGGTTCTTGCAGACAAGTACCCGGACATTAACGAGCAGCGCGACTTCGGTATGATCGACTCCGCTCCTGAAGAGCGTCAGCGCGGTATTACCATTAACATTGCTCACATCGAGTACCAGACCGAGAAGCGTCACTACGCACACGTTGACGCTCCCGGCCACGCTGACTATGTCAAGAACATGATCACCGGTGCTGCTCAGATGGACGGCGCAATCCTCGTGGTTGCTGCTACCGATGGTCCTATGGCTCAGACCCGCGAGCACGTTCTTCTTGCTCGCCAGGTTGGCGTACCTACCCTTCTTGTTGCTTTGAACAAGTCCGACATGGTTGAAGACGAAGAGCTTCTTGACCTCGTCGAAATGGAAGTTCGCGATTTGCTTTCTTCCCAGGAATTCGACGGCGACGACGCTCCTGTTATCCGCGTTTCTGCTCTCAAGGCTCTTGAAGGCGACGCTGAATGGGTTGCGAAGATCGAAGAACTCATGGATGCAGTTGACAACTACATTCCGGACCCCGTTCGTGAAACCGACAAGCCCTTCCTCATGCCTATTGAGGACGTCTTCACCATTACCGGTCGCGGTACCGTTGTAACCGGTCGTGCAGAGCGTGGTACCCTCAACATCAACTCTGAGGTTGAGATCGTTGGTATCCGCCCCATCCAGAAGACCACCGTTACCGGTATCGAGATGTTCCACAAGCAGCTCGACGAAGCATGGGCAGGCGAGAACTGTGGTCTACTTCTTCGCGGTCTCAAGCGCGACGACGTAGAGCGTGGTCAGGTTGTTGTAGCTCCCGGCTCCATCACCCCTCACACTCAGTTCGAGGCAAACGTCTACATCCTTTCCAAGGATGAGGGTGGACGTCACAACCCGTTCTACTCCAACTACCGTCCTCAGTTCTACTTCCGTACCACTGACGTAACCGGCGTTATCACTCTTCCTGAGGGCACCGAAATGGTTATGCCTGGCGACAACACCGAGATGACCGTTGAGCTCATCCAGGAAATCGCGATGGAAGAAGGCCTCGGCTTCGCTATCCGTGAAGGTGGACGTACCGTTGGTTCCGGTCGTGTTACCAAGATTCTCAAGTAATAATCTTTGAGCGTCAATCAGAAGTTTTAGAACTTCAACTTTGAGCTGTCGATGATGGCTCGGCAGGGCCCCTCAGTGGTTTTACTGAGGGGCCCTGTTTTATGCCTCTTTATTCTACCCAGAGAACTTGCATGTGAAACTCGGCACTTTTAGGCATTGGGGTTGCTTATGCTTTTATTCTCTGCGAGAATAGTAAACGTTGTTCAAGTGCTTATCTGTCGTTTCTTTGCAAAATATGCCTTAATAGGGTGGTTATTTTGCGGAGGAGTAAACGAAGATAAGACCAAATATGACCCGGTTCCGAAGGCTTAGGTCGTTGTCTGTCCTCATTTAGGCGACACGCCCGAGTTCGGGGGTCGGTGCTTGGTCGAGTTGAGGAACCCTAACACCCTTTAGGATTCAGCTCGATTCAGGCGGCACGAAAGAAAAATATTTTTCTTTACCTCAAGTGCCAGAAAAAGGGGCGACCGCCCCGTTACAGGGAAGTACTTCAAGAAAGAGAGTCCGACAGATGGCGGGACAGAAAATCCGCATCCGTCTGAAGTCTTACGACCACGAGGTCATTGATTCTTCAGCACGGAAAATCGTTGAGACAGTTACGCGTGCAGGCGCGACGGTAGTAGGTCCAGTACCACTTCCGACCGAAAAGAACGTTTACTGCGTTATTCGTTCGCCTCACAAGTATAAGGACAGCCGCGAGCATTTCGAAATGCGCACGCACAAGCGTCTGATCGACGTTGTTGATCCGACCCCTAAGGCTGTTGATGCCCTCATGCGTCTTGACCTTCCGGCAGACGTGAACATCGAAATCAAGCTGTAGAGGATCGCATCTAATCATGACTAACACATTCGAGCGCCAGGTGAAAGGCTTGCTGGGTACCAAACTCGGCATGACTCAGATCTGGGACGAAAACGGCAAATTTGTGCCTGTTACCGTAGTTAAGGCTGACTCCAACGTTGTCACCCAGTTACGTAATCAAGAAACTGATGGCTACCAGGCTATTCAGATTGGTTTCGGTGCAATTGATTCTCGTAAAGTTACCAAGCCTCTAGCTGGTCACTTTGAGAAAGCAGGCGTAACCCCTCGCCGCCACCTAGTTGAAATCCGCACTTCTGATGCTGCAGAGTACTCCCTAGGTCAGGAATTGACCGTGGACCTCTTCGCAGAAGGTCAGAAAGTCGATGTCGTTGGCAAGACCAAGGGCAAGGGCTTCGCAGGTGTTATGAAGCGTCACGGCTTCAAGGGTGTTGGCGCGTCTCACGGTCAGCACAAGAACCACCGTAAGCCCGGTTCTATCGGTGGTGCATCATACCCCGCACGCGTGTTCAAAGGTATGCGCATGGCTGGCCGTATGGGCGCAGCACGCCACACCACTTTGAACCTGACTATCCAGGGTGTAGACGTCGAAAACAACGTACTTTTGATTAAGGGTGCAATCCCTGGTCCTAAGGGTGGCGTTGTTTTGGTTCGCACCGCTGTGAAGGGAGCCTAATTACAATGGCTGTCAAAACTGTCAAGGTAGACCTACCGGCAGACCTCTTCGACGCACAGGCATCTGTTCCTCTGCTTCACCAGGTCGTTGTAGCTCAGCTTGCTGCAGCACGCCAAGGTACTCACAAAACTAAGAACCGCGGCGAAGTTTCCGGCGCAGGTCGTAAACCTTTCAAACAAAAAGGTACCGGCCGAGCACGTCAGGGCTCCATCCGTGCACCGCATATGACCGGTGGTGGCGTCGTACACGGCCCAACCCCTCGCAACTATGCGCAGCGTACCCCCAAGAAAATGATTGCAGCTGCTTTGCGCGGTGCTCTCTCCGATCGCGCTCGTCACGACCGCGTACACGTTGTAGAGAACCTCGTTGAAGGCACCAAGCCTTCAACTCAGGCAATCAAGGCATCTCTTGCAAGCATCACCAGCCGTAAGAACGTTCTTTTGGTGATTGACCGCAAAGAAGATCTTGTAGCACTGTCAGCACGTAACCTTCAGAACACTCACGTCCTCTATGCAGACCAGCTGAACACCTACGATGTTCTCATCTCTGATGACGTAGTTTTCACCAAGGATGCGTTCGACATTTTCGTCGCAGTTGCTTCTAAGGCTAAGAAGGAGGCCGCTAAATAATGAGCGTCTCTACTTTCAAAGATCCTCGCGACGTGATTATCGCTCCCGTCGTGTCGGAAAAAAGCTACGGCCAGCTCGATGAAGGTAAATACACCTTCGTTGTTGCTCCTAGCTCCAACAAACTGGAAATCAAGCAGGCTATCGAAGAAATCTTCGGTGTCAAGGTTGCTTCCGTAAACACCGCTAACCGTCAAGGCAAGCGCAAGCGCACTCGCTTTGGCTGGGGTACTCGTAAGAACACCAAGCGTGCGGTTGTAACCCTCAAAGAAGGCTCAATCGACCTCTTCGGCGGTCCGCAGGCATAGTCCTGCGGAGACCACTTTAGCGAAGGAAAGAAATACTAAATGGGTATTCGTAAACACAAGCCGACGACACCTGGTCGCCGTGGCTCGAGCGTTTCCGATTTCTCCGAAATCACCCGCTCAACCCCGGAAAAATCCCTGGTTCGTCCGCTTCCTAAAAAAGGCGGCCGTAACAACACCGGTCGTATCACCACTCGCCACAAGGGCGGTGGACACAAGCGTCAGTACCGTTTGATCGACTTCCGTCGTCACGACAAAGATGGTGTTAACGCACGCGTTGCACACATCGAGTACGATCCAAACCGTACCGCACGCATCGCATTGCTTCACTATGTTGATGGTACAAAGCGTTACATCGTTGCTCCTAACCGTTTGCAGCAGGGCGACATCGTTGAATCCGGTCCGTCTGCGGACATCAAGCCCGGTAACAACTTGCCACTACGCAACATTCCTGTGGGTACCGTTATTCACGCTGTTGAACTTCGCCCCGGCGGCGGAGCAAAGATGGGTCGCTCTGCTGGCGCTTCCATCCAGCTCGTTGCTAAAGAAGGTCGCTACGCTCAGTTGCGTCTTCCTTCTGGCGAAATTCGCAACGTAGACGTTCGCTGCCGTGCAACTGTTGGTTCTGTCGGCAACGCTGAACAGTCCAACATCAACTGGGGTAAAGCAGGCCGCAACCGTTGGAAGGGCATCCGCCCAACCGTTCGTGGTGTTGTTATGAACCCTGTTGATCACCCACATGGTGGTGGTGAAGGTAAAACCTCAGGTGGTCGTCACCCGGTTAACCCGAACGGTAAACCCGAAGGTCGTACCCGTCGACCTAACAAGGAAAGCGACAAGCTCATTGTTCGTCGCCGTCGTACTGGCAAGAAGCGCTAAGGAGCCTGACACATGCCTCGTAGTTTGAAGAAGGGCCCTTTCGTTGATCAGCACCTTTATGTAAAGGTTGCAGCTCAGAACGAGAAGGGCACCAAGAATATTATTAAGACTTGGTCCCGCCGCTCGATGATTATTCCCGACATGCTCGGACATACCATCGCAGTGCACGACGGACGCAAGCACGTACCCGTGTTCATCACTGAGTCAATGGTCGGACACAAACTCGGCGAGTTTGCACCGACCCGCACTTTCCGTGGCCACGTGAAGGACGACCGTAAGGGTAAGCGTCGCTAATATCGGATATCCGATATTAGATACGTTTTCCTTTCGGCAATAGACGAAAGAAAGATAGGCAATGGAATCTAAGGCATCAGCGCGCTATGTACGCGTCACGCCTATGAAGGCACGCCGAGTCGTCAACCTGATCCGTGGTAAGCAAGCGGAAGAGGCTCTGGCAATTCTGAAGTTCGCTCCTCAGGGCGCTTCAGAACCGGTTTACAAGATTGTTGCATCTGCTATGGCAAATGCTCGTTCCAAAGCAACTGCTGCGGGACTTCCTTTCAAGGAAGAAGAGCTTTTCATCAGCGAAGCATTTGTTGACGAAGGTCCTACGATGAAGCGGTTCCAGCCGCGAGCACAGGGCCGTGCATTCCGCATCAACAAGCGCACCAGCCACATCACCGTGGTTGTAGCAACCCCGGAGAAGGAGGAGGACCGATAAATGGGTCAGAAAATTAACCCCAACGGTTTCCGACTTGGCATCACCACCGGACACGTCTCCAAGTGGTTCGCAGACTCCAACAAGGAAGGCGAACGCTACAAGGACTTCGTCCGTGAAGACGTCAAAATTCGCGAGCTCCTCGCTAAAGATTTGGAGCGCGCAGGTATCGCAAAGGTAGAAATCGAGCGCACCCGTGATCGTGTTCGTGTGGACATCCACACTGCACGTCCAGGTATCTTGATTGGTCGCCGTGGTGCAGAAGCTGATCGCATTCGCGGTGAGCTTGAGAAACTAACGAACAAGCAGATTCAGCTCAACATCCTTGAGGTTGCTCAGCCTGAACTTTCTGCTCAGCTTGTTTCTCAGAGCATCGCAGAACAGCTCACCTCTCGCGTGGCATTCCGCCGTGCAATGAAGAAAGCAATTCAGTCCGCACAGCGTGCAGGCGCAAAGGGTATCCGTATCCAGTGCTCCGGCCGTCTTGGCGGTGCTGAAATGTCCCGTTCCGAGTTCTACCGTGAAGGTCGTGTGCCATTGCACACCCTTCGTGCGAACATCGACTACGGTTTCTTCGAAGCAAAGACCACTTTCGGCCGTATCGGCGTGAAGGTTTGGATCTACAAGGGCGATCTTACCGACAAGGAACTTGCTGCTCAGCAGGCTTCCGCACAGCGTGGCCGTGGCGACCGTCGTGGTAACGACCGTCGTCGTGGTGGCAACCGCGGACCTCGTCGCGAACGTCGCAACGACAACGCTTCGGTGAACACCGAAGCCAAGACTGCAGAAAACGGTGAGGCATAAATGCTTATTCCCCGTCGAGTAAAATATCGTAAGCAGCACCATCCCAAGCGTACTGGTATGGCCAAAGGCGGTACCGAAGTTACTTTTGGTGAGTGGGGTATTCAGGCACTAACTCCTGCATACGTAACCAACCGTCAGATTGAAGCTGCACGTATCGCAATGACTCGTCACATCAAGCGTGGCGGTAAAGTATGGATTAACATCTATCCTGACCGTCCCTTGACCAAGAAACCTGCTGAAACCCGTATGGGTTCCGGTAAAGGTTCACCCGAGTGGTGGGTCGCAAACGTAAAACCCGGTCGAGTCATGTTTGAACTCTCCGGTGTGTCCGAAGAAGTGGCTCGCGAAGCTATGCGCCTCGCAATCCACAAGCTCCCGATGAAGGCACGTGTCGTGCGTCGTGAAGGTGGTGAGTAAGCGAAATGGCAGTTGGATCAAAAGATCTCAGCATCGACAAGCTCGTTGAGCTCTCAGATGAGGCTCTCGTAGAAGAGCTGCGCAAGTCGAAGGAGGAACTGTTCAACCTCCGTTTCCAGGCAGCCACCGGTCAGCTTGAAAATCCCGGTCGTATCCGTTCCGTAAAGCGCGATATTGCACGTATTTACACCGTGTTGCGTGAGCGTGAACTCGGTATTCGTCCCGCAACCGAAGGTGAAGCCAAGTGAGTGAAATAATGAACGAAGAGCGCGGCTACCGCAAGACCCGCCGCGGCTACGTAGTGTCCGACAAAATGGACAAGACCGTAGTTGTAGAGGTCCAAGATCGCGTAAAGCACGCGCTATATGGCAAAGTTATGAGCCGTAACTCAAAGATCAAGGCACACGACGAGCAGAACTCTGCTGGTATTGGTGACCTCGTTCTTTTGGCAGAGACTCGTCCGCTCTCCGCTACCAAGCGTTGGCGCGTTGTCGAGATTATCGAAAAGGCTAAATAGTTTTTTCAGATAGTTCTCTGTGAACATACGAAGAGTCCTCTCTTCCAGGAAACTGGAAGAGAGGACTCTTTCGTTTAACCACCTGTAAAAAGCTCTAAACCACGTTGAGCTGAGATATATCTGAACGTATATATAAGGAACGCTGAGAATAATAGCCCGTACCCGCAGAGTTACCCAATAAGGTCAGAAAAATATTACGAAATAGGCTAAAAACCTTTGTGTCTTAGCCTTATTTAAAGATAAGGTTAGGCTTTGTTTATATATTGGTTATGGCCAACTATGGGGCGGAACAATGACTTCAATCAACCGGCGTTTTTTCTTAGGAACAGCAGGAGTCTCAGCACTATTGTTGAGTGCCTGTGGATCTTCTTCTAAAGAAGACCCCAGCACAACCCAAAACTCCTCAGAAACACGCACTGTCACCGACGTTGAAGGGCTCGAAGTTGAGGTCCCTCTCAATCCACAAGGCATTATCACCCTCTCTGAACCTACACTAGATGCCATCTTAGCGCTTGGACTAAAACCTATCGGAACCGTCGCAGGCCGCGGACAATCCACCGTCCCCCATTACCTCTACGAAAAAGCCTCCGACATTGAGCTACTAGGTTCAGTCTCCGAGCTCAACTACGAGGCTATCGGCAACGCATCACCCGACCTCATCCTTGCCGACGGAACCAGCATTAACAACAGGCCAGACATTCTCGAGATTTTGCGACAAATCGCGCCGGTAGTCTTCTGCGGCTATGCCGGAGGCCCCTGGAAAACTAACTTTGAAAATGTCTGCAACGCTGTCAACAAAGTTCCCGAAGGAAAGAAATATATCGAAGACTACGATACTTACGTAGCGCAGACTGCCGCAGAACTTAAAGACCGTTACGCTGATAAAACTTTCTCTATCGTCCGATGGCAGGGGAGTGGACCCTCCCTCATCCTCAAAGAACTTCCGGCAGGACAAGCCCTAGAATCTTTAGGACTCAAACGCCCTCACGACCAAGACATGCTAGGACGCGGGCACTCAGAACCAGTCTCCCTAGAGAACATGGCACGCATCGATGCTGACTATATGTTCCTTGGAACTCTCGGTGGGGCTAGTCAAGAGAACCCACACTCAGACTCCACCGCAGATCTTGAAGGAGCGAAGGAAGCTCTCAAACGGGCAGAACAGACCTCAGGGTTTACCGACCTTCGCGCGTACCGCGAGAACAACATTATCCTCGTGGACGGCTCCCAATGGACATCTACTGGAGGCCCGCTACTGATGCGAGGCATCGTCGAAGACGTCAAAAAATCTCTCTTATAAAACCCCATAACACTATCCTCTATCAACAATTTTCAAACCCACTACCTTTGATGGACGTACCTCATGCAAACTAACTCTTCATTGACTAAGGTCACTCGTTATACAGCAGTAGCCGCCTTGGCCGCTGCGTTAGTTGGCGCTCCGGCGATTGCCCCAACCTACTCCCTCTCCGGAAATACCGCTATCGCCCAAGAAACACCAGCAACAAAGACACTCTCTGTGAGCTCTACGGCAGACTCTGAGGGCAAAATTACCGTTATTGGTAGTGGGTTCATCTCAGCAGCAGAAGGCCGCGGTGCTGTTGTTGCCCTAAAATTCGATGCTGGAGGTGTCAATAATTTAGAACCTGTTGTACACCCTCTCACCGGCCAAAAAATCCCTAACAAAACAGTTAACTTTGTCGTAGTAGCTGAAGAAGACGGCAGCTTTGAAGCAAAAGTTCCCCTACCTTCACCGGCAAATAGCACGGTAGATGAAGCCGATTGGGCAGAAGGAACGACACATAACCTCACCGCACTCGTAGGCTCTCTCGGAGCACAAGACGTCCCCGGCAACGCGATGGTAGATTTCACTGTTGCTTATGCGCCTCAAGACACCGAAGACCAGTCCTCATGGACACACCTTCAGGTCGGGGACGCTCAACTTAATATTCGTCCCTATACAACTGGCGAAAAAATGCGCATTACAGGAACAGGCTGGCTTAAAGAAAATGGAGCTGAAGGATCTGTCGTAGTTCTAAAATTGGAGTCCAGCAGCGATGGAACCTTCTACGAACGCCCCGATAACTCTGCACAAGCACAATACTTAGGATCCTTAGGACTATTTGACCTCGGTAATGACCACACCGCATGGATGCTAGTAATGCCAGATGCACAACAGGTCAACGAAGAAAAAGGTATCTCTCTTGTCAAACCAGACGGCTCTTTCGACATTACCTTTGACGTACCTGAAGCCTTAAAAAATGGTTCTACCGGTCAATACCTCGCCGTTCAAGCGCTCTCAGGTCGTTTTGCCCCTGGCGATACTCGTCGTTCAGCAAAATCTCAACCAATTCCTGTCAACGGTGTAGCTGCACAACCACCCCAAAAAGAAGAACCCACCGAAAAATGTGTTTCTTCCGAAACTAAACCAAGCGCACATTTTGAAAAGGACACTGTCGCACCAGGAGGAACATTACACCTCCTAGGAAAAGGATGGTGTAACGAAAACGGTGCAGGAGCAGCACGACTAGCTATCAAAATTGATGATGCCGCTATCTCACGTCTAGATACCTCCGTACATTCCAACAAAACTATTTGGACGATCGTGGACGCAAACCCCACAACCGGAGAAATTGACGCACATATTCAACTTCCAAAAGCAGACGGTTCAGATAGCTCACCGGCACTTACTGAAGGTGCACACTCATTGCGTCTACTGTCAGGTTCTCTTAAAGCAGGAGACATCAATGTTTCCTACGGTGGTCCTGGTGTCCTTGACTTCATTGTCGGTGCATATTCACCAACGACCATGCCAGATGTCCTCTCTGATAGTGAGCTAACCGCTCAAACGCAGAACGAGGTTACCGTCAAAGAATCTCAAAGAAAAGTGACCGTTCATGTTCCTCATGCACAACCACGACAGTGGGTTCATGTTACTCCCTATATTGACGGTTCTTCTCGCGCAACATGGTCTAGTGGATGGGTTCAATTAGACGACAACCGAACCATGGAATACACCTTAGAAGAAGGCCTACCTGCCGGACACTACAAAATGGTGGTTCAAGACGGTGAACAAGCTACCTTCGGCCAGCTTCTTGGCTGGGCAGGACTGGAGTACACCACAAACGAGCAAAAGAATTCTGCTCAAACACCTGCCACAGAACACCCACACATGCCGATGAACCCAGAACATCATGATTCTGCTACTGGTGGCGAGAACACTAAAAACGGTACTGTACCAGCTACCGAAGGTTCTTCCACCCAGCATCATACTGGTGCCGCAACGTCCTCTTTATCTCGAGCTACGTACAATAACGCATCAGCGCCTGTTTATTCTCCCGTACCAAATTCCTACGAAACAATTGCTGTGGCACCACCGAAGAAAGTGACGCGTATTGTTCGCGCCGCTTCACTGGCACAAGCTGCACAAACGGAAAAAACTGCACAAGCGCAAAAAAATCAGCGGGAAGATGCTCGCAAGAAGACCGTGGCAGCTCCCTCACCCACGAAAAAAGCATCTGCTCCGGCCTCGCCAGCTCCTCACTCGTCACCTGCTATCGCCTCAACTGAAGCCACTGTGGTAGAAAAATCCTTCTGGGATAACACTGCTTCTGTCAATAACTTGCTCCTAATTGGTGCTGGCATTGTGCTTCTTGGCGCAGTCGCTATTCCTCGTAAAAAGCCCTTACGCTAACTCCGCATAATACTGTGAAAGTAGATGGCATCTAATTATGAAACTTTTCTCCCCACTAAAAACATTCTTCCTAGCACTGCTAAGCGTTCTCGCCCTCATCACAGGGATGAGCACCGCCTATGCGCTCCCTCCAGGGGGAGCGTCACCAAACACACCGGGAACAAGCTCCACCGTATCTCCGACAACGGTACGAGCCGGCGATACCGTATCTTTTACCGTGAGCGGATTCCCCGCCAATGAACAAGTACGTGTAAAAGTTGATGACGGTGCTGCGTGCCCTCGTGACGCCGCTCAAGGTGCGTGTGTTGTTCATCAGCAAAAGAGCGACGGAAACGGAAATGTTCGTGGTTCCTTCTTACTTCCTCGTGACCTCGAAGAAGGAGAACACACCTTACGTTTCTTGGCAACCGAAGTAATTCGTAATGCCTCAGGAGAACAGCAAGGAACCAAAGGATACTCTAATCAGTCTCCCATCTTCACCGTTGTTGGAGTGAATGAAAACTCTGCAGGAGGCACCGTCATCAGCTTGACTCCTGACCAAGTAAACCAGCGTGATCACCAGAACAACAGCTCTGCAGATCACTCCACACAGAACCAGACTGACCAGAATACTCAACAGAAAAACTCTGGTAACAATACTTCTGGCTCATCCAATAACGGAAGTTCCGAGCACCATTCTGACGAGAAGAATTCTTCTGGAGAACATTCTGGCCATCAGCACAATAATGCTTCCTCTGATAGCAACGAAAATGTTGAAGAAGAAATTGTCTACACTGATGCAGACGGAAACGTTATTTCTCGCGAAGAATATGACAAACTCATGGCTGCTTCTGAAAACAAGGACAAAAAACCTGCCTCATCTAGTCCTTCTGCTAGTTCATCTGCTTCTTCTTCAGCAAAGCCCTCAGCATCTTCGGCAACACCTTCTGCAACTACTGATGCAGTAGCACAAGAGAACTCTTCTAAAGTAACTGAAGAATCTGGAAATAGTGTCCCTTGGATTGGTATTGGAGCATTCCTTGCAGCTTTGATTGCTGCTGGAGTTATTGTCTTCAAACGTCGTAACGAAGCATAAAATATCTCTTGCTGAAAGGGTGGCCGGTGAGTTCTCCTGCCCAGACCGTACGGTATACGCAACGTATCCGTTGGATTATACTATTCGTAGTATTAAGCTGTATTGGAATAGTGCTCTCTATTCTCTTCGGCTCGCATTCACTCACCTTGCACGATATCTGGTCAGCCTTGACCGGCCACTCTTCTGGCATTGAAGAAAAAATTATTTGGGAACAGCGTATCCCTCGCACTCTTCTAGCAATTCTTTGTGGCGCAGCTTTAGCGGTCTCTGGGTCACTCATGCAATCTCTCACCCGTAACCCCCTTGCCGAGCCTGGCCTATTGGGAATCAACGCTGGTGCGTCGGTAACCGTTGTATTATCGGTGATTTTTTGGGGAGTGCTCAGCATCGGTCACTACCTCATCGCCTCTTTCATCGGTGCTAGCATCGCAGCTGTAGCAGTGTATTTTCTAGGCCAAGGGACAAGCCATTCTATTGTGCGTTTAGCTTTAGCCGGTGTTGCTATCTCTGCTGCATTAAGCGCCTTAAACCAAGCACTTATTCTTAGCAATCAAGACGCATTTAACGAGTTTCGTTTCTGGGTAGCCGGATCTTTAGAAGCTAGAGATATGTCTATTGTGTATGCTGTTGCTCCCGTTATTGGGGTAGGCCTCATACTTGCCTTCGTCGTTACTCCTGCCATACATGCTCTATCACTTGGAGAAGAAGCTGCTATAGCATTGGGCGTTCATGTGAGAAGAACACAGTTTTTATCGCTTCTGGCGGTAACCTTACTGGCTGGATCTGCAACAGCCGCTATCGGGCCGATTTCTTTTGTCGGACTAGCAGTACCTTTTATTGTTCGTTATGTGTTAGGTAATGACGTCCGATGGGTGACTAGCGGTTCAGCTCTTGTTGGCCCACTCTGGATCTTACTAGCAGATGTTATTGCACGCATTATCATTGCTCCTCAAGAAACCCAAGTAGGAATTATCGCCACACTTGTGGGCGCACCACTATTTATTGTGTTGATGTCACGCAGGAAGGTCGATGCACTATGAAAAATGTGTCAAAACCCTTGCGAATTCACGACAACCTTGCTGGTCAAAAAGTTCTCAGTCTTTCTGCTGGCTTAGTTTCTTGGCAAATAACCTGTCGCGTATTGGTCTACTGTCTAACACTGTCATTACTGATCATTGCCATGAGCTTTTGGGCCATGCTTCAAGGAGATTATCATCTGAGCCCGTTACAAGTTCTTCAAGCTTTTTACGGTGAAGGTAACAGACTCGGCATATATTTTGTGACTGAAGTACGTGCTCCACGTATTATCGCTGCCCTCATCGTCGGCGCTGCACTAGGAATTTCTGGAGCAATTTTTCAAGGCATATCAGGAAATTCTCTCGGCTCTCCAGACATCATCGGTTTCACCAACGGGGCAGCTACGGGTGCCCTTATCACCATTATCCTAGGTAACGCCACACCACTAGAAATTGCGGTGGGCGCTGTTTTAGGAGGTTTCGGAACATCACTGGCTGTCTGGTTCTTAACACGCCATACGGGTTTAAGAGGGTTCCGCCTTGTACTTATCGGCTTGGGTCTTGGGGCAACTCTTTCGGCGGTGAATTCTTTGCTGGTAGTACGAGCCTCTCTCACTCAAGCTCAAACTGCAGCATCATGGCTTGCCGGATCATTGAACACTATGAACTGGAATAAAATCATTTTTCTTGCAGTGTTCTTTACCGTACTCGTACCATTCTTGCTCCTACTTGCTCGCCCTTTAGACATTTTGAACTACGGCGATAACGTGGCATCCGGATTAGGGGTGAATGTTTCTACCATTCGAGTTCTTGCCCTTTTTGTCGGAGTGATTCTCGTATCCTTAGCTACGTCTGTGACCGGTCCACTAGCTTTTGTGGCTCTAAGCGCACCGCATATTGCACAAAAAATTGCTAAGAAGCGAACACTTTTCGCGGCAGGGCTGACCGGTTCTACTCTAGTTCTTGGCTCTGACCTTATCGGACAATACGCCTTCAATATGACGCTACAAGTGGGCATTGTGACAGGAGCTCTTGGCGGACTCTACCTTATCTACCTCATTGCAACGGAACGGAAGAAATAAGAATCTATGGAACAGCACGTAGCATCACGTCTTGAAGCCCATGATGTATCCGTCGGTTACGGTGAACATCGCGTCATTGAGGGAGTAGATTTCAAAGTTTTAGAAGGTGAACTCACCGTTATTCTTGGCCCTAACGCCTGTGGAAAGTCCACGCTCCTCAAAACTCTTGCGCGGGTTATTCCTCACCAGAAAGGTGAAGTATATCTTGACGGACAAAAGATGTCGGGTCTGAAATCAAAGAACATTGCACAGATTCTTGCCATGCTTCCTCAAACACCTCAAGCACCTTCTGGGGTGAATGTTTTTGACGTCGTTTCTCGAGGACGATACCCCCACCAGAGTCTGCTCAGCTCATGGAGCGAAGAAGACGAACAAATCGTCATTGATGCGATGAAAGCTGCAAATGTTCTTGAACTTGCTGATCGCCCTATCGAAGCACTTTCAGGAGGACAACGACAACGCGTCTGGATTGCGATGACTTTAGCTCAGCAAACACCGCTCATCCTACTCGACGAACCAACCACATACTTAGATATTACTCATCAAATCGAGGTTCTTAACCTTACCCAACGCCTACACCGGAGCGGACGAACTATCGCTGTTGTCCTCCATGATTTGAACCTCGCCTTCCGCTATGCAACGCATGTTGTGCTCATGAAAGACGGAGCAATTATTGCTCAAGGGCAACCACAAAAGATTGTTACTTCAGAGCTCATCCGCAAAGTCTTTGACCTAGATTGCATGATTATGCAAGACCCCTACACCGGTACACCCATGGTTGTTCCTGCCGCAGAACAAGAAGACCACGTATAGAAGCAAAAATACTCGTGAAGAATATCTCGAAGACTACCCAAAACAGTGCTGTAGATACATCAGAGCAAGCCTTAGCAAGCGCTCGCCGAATGCCCCCTAAAATTGCGCGCCCAACACCTCTAGTGCAAGTTTCTTCTGCTGTTATCGATACGATACATAAGAATCTTCACCACGCAAAAATAACAACTGATGAAGCAGCAGAGAGACTTTTAGCTATTGCTCAGCAGGGGAGTCCTCTCATAGAATCAGCTTCGTCTGACGATGAGCGTATCGTGACCTTCCTCTACCATGATCGGCAAGCTGAACAGGTGCTGATTTTTGTGAATCGTCTAACGGATGAGAAAAATATTGACGATTCTTTAATGAAACCTATTGGAAAGACCGGTTGGTTTAGTAAAAGCTTCTTGATGAAGACCAACTGGCGGGCTTCCTATTGTTATATTCCCGCTTATGCAGGTCAGACTCCGGTTTGGGTTACACAAGGCCAGCAGGTTCGTTTACGTGCAGCCTTAGACTCTGGTTATGCTGATGTATACAATCAGCATCGGTGTCTCAACCGCGCAGGTAAAGAACTAAGCGTCGTATCTTTATCTGAAGCCCCCGAACAACGGTATTTACCGGAGATGGAACAGCTCCGTTCTTTAGATAAACCCAAGTGGGTGCAGGCTCCCGAAGACCGCCAGATACTCGTACACTCTTTACCTCACGCGACAAAAGATTCACCGATAGCTCTTGTCTTTGACGGTGAGGTATGGCTGTCGATGGGTCTTCAACTGATGCTTGAAAGTGCTTTTGCTGAAGGCGCATTAGACCCTATGCACGTAGTGTTTGTGCATTCGGGAGGTAGAGAACGACGTTGGGCTGAGTTAGACGGTACAGCACCTATGGGGCAGTATCTAATATCGTCTTTAATTCCGTGGCTTGAAGAACAATATGGTATCGGCATATCTCGTGGTTCTTTGATGGTGATGGGACAGTCTTTAGGAGGGCTTTCTTCCTTGTTACTTGCCCTAGATTATCCTCAAGAAGTTGGTGCTGTGATTTCCCAGTCTGCCTCTTTATGGCAACCAGTTGTTGCTGAATCATTACAACGTATTGTCTCTGAGAATGAGCAGGAACGTCTATCTCACCTATATTTTGATATTCAGGTGGGTGCTCAAGAATGGGTGTTAGAGCCTCCTCATCAAATTTTTGTTCGTCAACTTCGGCAAACTCCTGCCACCGTAAATTTCACTGTTTTCAATGGTGGACATGACTACGCGTGTTGGCGTGGAGACCTCATTCCGGCAATAAATCGAGCTCAAAAATATATGGCACGAAGGAAAGACCATCATGACTCATAATATTTTTCGTTCTGCTTTAATTCCTCCTCCAGCTATACCAGAGCAGTACGCTCAGCGTTATCGAGAAGAAGGCCTGTGGATTGATCAGACACTCCCCGAATTTTTCGTGGAGCAATGCCAACGTCATGCTGAATCTCTTGCTGTAGTTGGGCACTCACATACTTTATGGGAAGAGAAAACTCCTCCGACTATTCGATGGACGTATGCCGAACTTTCTCAGCACGGGTGGGATATTGCCTCTCGTTTGCGTGCTGGAGGTGTTCGTCCCGGAGATAGGGTGCTTTTGCAATTACCGAATATCGCTGAATATATGAGTGCGTTGCTCGGTATCTTTTACGCGGGGGCTTTACCTGTCTTTTGTATGCCTTCACATCGGGAGCGAGAGCTATCTCATTTTGCTCGTAAGACTGATGCCGCAGCGCATATCTTTTCTTCTCGTGTACCTGGAATGGACCTATCAGCAGTCTATTCTTCTTACTCTCAGATGCTTCGTGATGAGGGGAAAATTCCCCCACTTGGATATGATGTTTGTCATCCGTGGGAGCTTAAAGAGCAAGAACATCTGCAAGAGTTAACAACTGTGGTGAACACTCCTGCGCAGAAGAAGAGCGAACAAGTAGCGTTCTTACAACTGTCTGGAGGAACCACTGGTGTTTCTAAACTGATTCCGCGCACTCATGCTGATTATTTATATTCGGTACGAGAATCTGCAAAGATTTGTCAGCTACGAAGTGATAGTACTTTTTTGGTGGTGCTTCCTGCTTCACATAATTTTACGATGAGTTCTGCGGGAATCCTTGGGGCAATGTATGTTGGCGCAACCATCGTCTTTGCTGCAGATCCGAGCCCGCAGACTGCGTTTACTCTTATTGCTCGAGAGAATGTTAAAGTTGCGGCTTTAGTCCCTCCGCTAGTACAAGCGTGGATTGCTTCTGCACAACGACGTACCCCCGATTTGAGTTCTTTAGAGCTTCTTCAAGTGGGTGGAGCCAAGCTATCACGGTCTGTTGCTCAAAATATTAAACCTGTGCTGGGGGCAACCTTACAACAAGTTTTCGGTATGGCTGAAGGCCTTGTTAACTACACACGTGCAGAGGATAGCGATGAACTACGATATAACACTCAAGGTAAGCCCATCAGCGCCTTTGATGAAATACTAATCGTGGACGACCACGACAACCCTGTTCCGGTGGGTGTCTCTGGACATTTACTGACTCGAGGACCTTATACGATTCGTGGTTATTATGATGAGCCTGCCATTAACGAGAAAAGTTTCACTGAAGATGGGTTTTACCGTTCTGGGGATATTGTGAAATTACATCCCGATGGAAGCCTAGAAGTGACAGGACGTGCCAAAGATCAAATTAACCGTAATGGCGAAAAAATTGCGGTTGATGAGATCGAAGATTTGGCGTTATCTCACCCTAAAATCTATGACGCTATTGCGTTAGGAATCCCGGATAAGACTGTTGGCGAACGCGTCTGTTTGGTAGTTGTTCCTTATCCCGGAGAACATTTTGAGGCGAATGCATGTGAAGAGCTTCAACACTTTTTCACAGAGCAGGGACTTGCCTCATATAAGATTCCTGAACGTGTAGAGGTGATGCGCTCTTTACCGACAACAAAAGTTGGAAAAATTTCTCGAAAAGATGTGCGAGTTCAGCTACTCGAAACATTGTCATACTCATAAAAAAACTTTGAAAGGAATGTCTCATGACTTCTGAGAACACATTACGTTCTATTCTTCAGAAATACCTTCACGATGCTGACTCTCTAGCACGTGCTTTTGATGAACCCCAAACAGATTTATTTACTTTAGGGTTGGACTCGATGGGTGCTTTTGCTCTCTTAGATGACCTTGCTCAAGCTGGTATTCATGTGGAATTTACCGAATTGGTTGCAGACCCCACAACAGCCTTTTTAAGTTCCCGTTAATTTCCATATTTTTCTATAGCTTTCTCAGCAGCCAGCTGAACGCTCACCATAAAAATTAGGATTTAGAGAAAAGACACTTCAACGATGGATTGTGTATCTTCCTCCCCACAAGAACAGTGGTTACCTCTGCTTTCTTCTGCTCGTGGTATTTTCTTCGCCCAAGAATTAGATCCCGAAAACCCCTGCTATAACACTGCCGAGGTTTTGGAGTGCCCAGAAGAGATGGATATACAGTTGCTACGTCAAGGACTGCAACAGGTGTACCAAGAAAATGAAAGTTTTCGTGTGCAGTTAAGAGCCTTTGACGGAAAACCTCAACAACGTTTAATCTCTCTTGAAGACTTCGTTGATATCAACCCATTGTTCCCCATCGTTGAGCTTTCTCAAGAACACGACCAAAACCTCAGCGAAGAGTATATTCAAGGACATTCGTCTTTACCATCTCCTGTTGCTCGGTGGGCGCTTGAGCTGATGCGTCGCCCCTTAGACCTTGGCTCTGGGCAGACGGTTCGTAGCCAAGGAATTCTATGGCAGGGACGTTTATGGCTAGTACATATTTTTCACCATAGCGTTGCCGATGGTTTTGCTGTTTTTAATGCTTTAGGTCGTGTCTTGAGTATCTATCGGGCGTTGAAACAGGGGCAACCGATACCCGAGGTGAAGCGAGGCTCATTGCGTTCTCTCCTCGAGGCTGACGCACAGTCTCACGCTATCGAGCAGGAGCAACAAAATTTCTGGGAATCAAACCCGATGTGGAACTCCCAAGAGTTGCAGGTCGACAGCGCCGAACCGCTATTGGGTGTTCTTAGCCAGCCTGACACAACGATTGCAGGTTACCGTGAACCGGCTTCATCGTACCCGTGGAGGGCATGTACTGAGCTTGACCAAAACACTGAAAAGCTTTTATTAGAGCTCAGCCAAAAATATAAAGTTGCGTGGCCAACTGTTGTTATCGCTGGCATTGGTGCGTATTTGACACGGGCTAGTTATAACCAGCATGTGTCAGTAGGCATCCCGCAAATGAACCGGATGCTTCCTGCACAACAGCAACCTTTTGCTACTGCCTGTGCACAAATTGGTTGTACTGCAGTCAACGTCTTACCGGTACTTGTGTCAGCTAGGCTCTCTGGGGAAGAACAGATACATCAGGTCCATCAGCAACAACAGCGTAATCAACGATATGCGCTGGTTCGTCAAGAAGAGCTTGAGCGTCTGGCTCACCGTCATCAGGGGCGCCTTTTTGGTGCACAGATTAATGTTGTTCCTTTTGACTCTTCTTATCGGGTTCCAGAAGGACGTGTTATCGTACATAACCTTAATGCTGGTCCTGTTGATGATATGACGTTCTGTCTTCGTGGTATGCCTGGGCGGGGGCAAGGCATCAGCTGTGAAATTGACGCAAACTCAGCTCTTTATACTTTTGATGAGACACAACGACATCTTACCCGTCTGGTGTCGTGGCTTAACGGTTGGGCTCAGGATCTTCTTACTGAAGATGGTGCAGAAACGCTGAGCATTTGCACCTCAGAAGAGCTACAGGAGCTAGAAAAGTTTAATAGTACGGCTCATCCCGTAACCTATCGCAGCCTTTTAGAGCGTTTTCAACATCAAGTGAAGAAAACCCCCGATGCTATTGCTGTGAGAGCAAGCGCGGCAATACATTGTGATGCACCAAATGCTTTGATATGCGATAGAGAACTCACCTACGCGGAATTAGATGCTCAAGCGCGAGTTTTTGCTGGTGCACTCAAACATCATGGAGTATCAGCTCATGATGCGGTGGGCCTTCGCTTCCATCGCGGTATTGAACAATATATTGCGGTGTATGGTTTGCTCTATGCTGGTGCCGTATATGTTCCTCTTCTACCTGAGCTACCTGCAGAACGAGTCAGTTCTATGGTGCAAGATGCTAATATCAGGCTCATTATTCATGGTCCTGAAACACCTCCACAAGATGGTTCTTCTGCACCGACCATCCCCGAAATTCATTGGGACCAGTTGGAGCTAAAATCAGAGCACAACATAGCATCAGAGAAGTATCTAGGCGAAAAGATATCTTTAGATGACGCCGCCTATATTCTCTTTACCTCTGGGTCTACCGGACGACCTAAGGGTGCTGCTATTTCCCACCGTGCTATTGATAATCGACTTCGTTGGCAACAACATCAGATTCCGATATCAGACGGCGATGTCGTTTTACATAAGACCCCTATTTCTTTTGACGTTCATGTGTGGGAGCTGTACTGGCCGTTACAAGAAGGCGCAACAGTGCTAATTGCTGCACCAGAAGGGCATAAAGATCCCACATACCTTGCACGAGTTATCTGTGAACAGAACGTAACCTGTGTGCATTTTGTGCCAGCAATGCTGACTCTTTTCCTCAACTCACCTACCGCTTCGCGTATTCTTCAAGAGCGTCCTCCCAAAAACTTACGGTATGTTGTATGCAGCGGTGAAGCCTTATTAACAGAACACGTGACAAGAACCCACCAATTATTAGGGGTTTATCCGCTTAACCTTTATGGTCCAACTGAAGCTGCTGTTGACGTGACCTATTTTGATACGGCAGAAGAACCTCAACGTCACCCTATTCCTATTGGCAAACCTGTATGGAACACTCACTGCTATATTGTTGACCCCACCGGAGCTGTGGTACCTGCTGGTGTGACCGGAGAATTGGTGCTTGCAGGCGTTCAACTTTCTCAAGGATATTGTGGGAACCCTGACGCTAACGAACGTAGCTTCTTTACTATGGCAGATACCGGTGAACGCTGTTACCGCACGGGAGATATCGCCCAATGGAATGATGACGGAACCATCACCTATCGTGGACGTAACGATGCTCAAGTCAAAATTGCTGGGCAACGTCTTGAACTAGGCGAAGTAGAAAGCGTATTAAACGCTTCTCCTCTGATTCGTTCTGCTATTGCTCGCATCGAATATCGTGGTTCTGAACCCGTTTTAGCTGCAATCTACGAGATGGCAGAACCCTACTCTGAGCACCTAGTCGAGGACTCTATCTCCCAGGTACGTCAGTATTGTGCTGAACATCTTGCCCCCTACATGGTCCCGACCCTGTGGGCGGTACTTCCTGAACTACCCGTTGGTACAAGCGGAAAGATTGATCGAAAGTCTTTGACGAATATCGATTACGGAGCATCTCAGACAACTGTAGATACTCCCGAGACTCTTCAAGAAGAGCAACTCTGCGCTTTATATGCAGAAGTTCTTGGCGTGGAACATTATGGTGCTCAAGAAAACTTCCTTCTATCTGGTGGAAACTCTCTTAAGGCTTTAGAACTAGTTGCTTTATTAGAACGTCGTCTAGGTATTCGCTGTACCTTAGGAACGATATTTGCTGCACCTACGCCACGAGAGCTTTCAGCTGCTATGGGCCATGATGAACGTCGAGAATTCTCTCACGTGTTGATACTCAGGGAAGGTTCTCGCGAGCAAATACCGTGGGTCTTTTTAGCGCCTGCTGGCGGGTTAGGGTGGAGCTATTCTTCGTACATGGCGCATTTACCAGAAGACGCCTCAGTTATTCTTTTACAGACTCCACATTATGAGGACCCCGAATATCCTGAACCTCAGAGCATCGAAGAATTAGCCCTATACTATGTTGGGTTGCTTGAGAGCTTGGAGCTAGCGACCTTTTATCTGGTGGGCTGGTCTGTTGGCGGAACAGTCTCTGTTGATGTGGCATCTTTGGCGAGCGCTCGCGGGATGAAGGTTAAACAATGTGTCATTCTTGATGGTTATCCTGCTCAGCAGTGGGCTTCTGTAGCTGAGCCGAGTGAAGAAGACACGTACCGTGCGTTACTGCGTATGGGAGGTATTGACACGGAAGAGTCTCCGTTGTCTTTGGGACGGGCTGTTGAGCTTTTAAAAGGTTCAGGATCTGCACTAGGGCATTTGGGGGAGCGAGACCTTCAGACGTGTATTCGTACGATGGGGTATCACACTCGGTTGATGCGTTCTTCTACTCAACGTGTTTTTAACGGCGATACCGTTGTGATTGCTGTTGCTCATGATGATCAGCCTTTCTTGGATGCTTCTGCATGGGCGAAGCAGGCTCCTCATGTGCGAGTTCATCATATTAAGGGTGTTCATCCGTCATTGGTTCAGCCGTCTCGGGTTCAAGAGATTCTGACATTATGCAAGAGTGATGTTTCTTAACTATTTAATAGGTTCTTGTTCATAAAACGTCATGTATTTATTGCTGAATATTGAGGATATTCTCAGATTATGTAGTGAGAGCGCTTTTTTGAAAAGTTATCAGTTGTGGTGTTGAGAATAAGAGGTGAAGTCCATGAAGATTGTTGAGTTTACGGACTTTTGAAGTGATGGTCAATTAGGAATAAAAAATATCACCTATTTATTAAATTAGCTTGCACTCAACGGTTAAATAGGACATCCTTAATTACGGTTCTTTCTGACCTTCCTCGAGGGGAAGTTGTATGGGGAAAGAACATGCTAAACATACACTTTCAGGTTGTATTTCAGACCTGTTCCTCCGATGGGAATATTATGACTCTCAATAAGCGCAATCGTTTCACTACTTCTGCCCTGGTGGGCATGAGCGCGCTCTCTTTGCTCGGATCTTCTTTTGTAGTTCCAGCTCAGGCGGATGAGCCGGCACGCTCCATCAGCGTTGATGCACAGCAGACTCAGGGGCTGCCAGGTCAGTTCCAGACCGCATACTCCAAGACCAACAACAAAATGTGGGTTGCTGGCGCATTCTTGCGTGCAAACACTGTTTCAACCATTGCTCGCGTTAATCCTGAGACAATGAAGATTGAAGCAGCTGCTGAACTACCTGTTGGTCGTTTCGGCACTGGTGTTCAAGCTGGCCTCACCTATATGGGCGCATACGGTATTGCTGTTGACGATGTGAACAACACCGTCTGGGTTACCAATACCCGTAGCAACGCTGTTTCTGTCTTTGACCAAGACACGATGGAGCTCATCTGGACAAACTACAATGTTATGGAGAGCATCCCCGTCATTGAGCACCCTCGCTCTGTCATCATCGACAATACCCATAACAAGGCTTACGTCACCGGACGCTACAACGTTTGGTCGGTAGATCTTACCAGCCATGAGATTAAGAACCTTGCTATCAAGCCTGAGAGCGATGCACGTGTTCTTACCATGAACCCCACTATTGATGAGAACGCTGGTCTACTGTATGTACCAGAACGTTCTAGCGATACTGTTCAGATTATCGATTTGAACACCTTTACTGTTGCTAAGGAATTCCCTGTACACGCAGATACTGCAGGTACTCCCATTCTTCCTTCTGCGGTAGCTATCGATCATTCCCTCCGTGAAATCTACATTTCTTCGCAGGGTACCGAGGGTGTTAACTCTGGCGTGACCGTTTACGACTTGGATACTCATGCATATAAGAAGAGCATCCCCTTCGGTACTCGTTCACTTTCTATCGTCAACGATGAAGAGCGTGACCTCGTCTACGTAGCTGACTTCGGTAGCGGTTCTGTTGGTGTTATCGACGCTGCTGCTGGCAAACTAGTTGCAGACGTAGACACTGGTGAACGTGGCGCTAACGACTTGGCGTTGGCAAACGACGGTTCTGTCTTTGCTGTCGATAAAGCAACCTATGCAGAAGACGTTTACGTTCCCTTTGCCTTGGACTACGTCACCGGTCAGCGCGTACCTGGTACTAGCACCAACATTTTGGGTAAAGAAACCAGCATTGAAGCTAACTCCTTTATCCGCTTTGCCGTAGAGACAGCACCTGCACAGGCTGCTGATAATTCTTCAGCTGAACAGGACACCGTCACTAATACAGACGGTGCTACCGTTACCGGTGTTAAGGTTGCTGAGAACGGTAAAGATCTCGTCTTCAGCGGTACCGGATGGACCACTAAAGATGGTGAAGGTTCTGTGCTTGCTGCAAAGTTTGACATGGGCGGCGTGAGTGTTCTTGAACCCGTAACCAACCCTGTCAACGGAAAAGCTATTCCAAATAAGACCGTCTACGGTGTTGTTCAGGCTGGTGCTGATGGTTCTTGGACTGCAACCTTGCCATTCCCCACCCCCGAAAACTCCACTGCTACTGCCGAGGACTGGGCTGCTGGAACTGAACACTCTGTAACCTTCTTGAGTGGTTCTCTGACTCAGAATGATAACGGCCGTGCAGTAACTTTTGATTTCAAAGTTGGCGCACCTGCAGTAGCTGCAGATCCCGAAGTTAAGGTTGTTACTCCTGCAAAGGTCGATTTCCAGGGATACCCTGAGCTCACAAAGACTACCGATAAAGATTTCACTGTTGTTTCCTTCAAGGACAACAATGACAGCGTTATCTTCCACAATGAAATTCAGTGGCTCGGTGAACATAGCGTGGCTAAGGGCTGGGATGACGGAACTTACCGTCCTTTCGAAAACATTGATCGTGGTGCAATGGCTGCGTACATGTATCGTCTAGCTGGTTCACCTCGCTACCGCGCTCCTGAAGAATCTCCTTTCAAGGACGTTCCTACCGATCACGTGTTCTATAAGGAAATTGCATGGTTGCAGCAGGCTGGTATCACTACCGGTTGGGCAGATGGCACTTACCGCCCATCTGAACCTATCAAGCGTGACGCTATGGCGGCCTTCTTCTACCGTGCAGCTGGCTCTCCTGAGTTCACTGAGCCTGCTCACTCCTTCAAAGATGTTTCTAACGCAGACATCTTCCACAAGGAAATCGCATGGATGAAGGAAAACGGCATCAGCAAGGGCTGGGAAGATAACACTTACCGTCCTTATGAAAACAACAAGCGTGACGCTATGGCGGCATTCGTTTACCGTTTTGCACAGAACGTTACTTTTGAAGCTAGCGCAAAGAAGTAAATAGTGTTTCGTTGAGAAACGAGGAGTCTGGCGGTTGCTAAGACTCTAATCCTGAAGGGGTAGGGCACTCAAAATATTTTGAGTGCCCTACTTCTTTTTAACGTTCATCCTAAGTGTCGTTAATTACAGGAATATCTTCTGGTTGGGGGCTGTCTTAGCAGTGAAAAACTATGCTAGAGTATTCGTTTGTATGGGTTTTTGTGCCCAAACGTTTAACCACGGATTTTTTCGTGCCAAAGCATAATGCCGCTCTACTGGCGGGGTTCGCCCGCTTTACTAGCGGGTCCAGATGTTCCTGGCATGGATTAGTCCCAGGCGTATCCGCTAACCCGCATCAAAATGATGAGGGACCGGTGCGTCAAACATCCCGTAAAAATGTTCCGCAAGGCTAGTCCACAACATACCGTGCGGCTGGAACCGGCGAGACGACAGGAGAAATATGATTCAGCAGGAGTCACGACTGAAGGTCGCTGACAACACTGGTGCGAAGGAAATCCTGACCATCCGTGTTCTCGGTGGTTCTTCCCGTCGTTACGCAGGCATTGGCGACATCATCGTCGCAACCGTCAAGGATGCAATTCCTGGCGGTACCGTCAAGAAGGGCGACGTTGTTAAAGCAGTTGTCGTCCGTACCAAGAAGGAAACCCGTCGCCCAGACGGCTCCTACATTAAATTCGATGAGAACTCCGCAGTCATCATCAAAAACACTGATGGCGACCCCCGCGGTACCCGTATCTTCGGGCCAGTTGGGCGTGAGTTGCGCGATAAGAAGTTCATGAAAATTATCTCGCTTGCTCCGGAGGTGCTCTAACTCATGGCTAAGATCAAGTCCGGTGACCTCGTACAGGTCATCTCAGGTGCAGATCGCGGTAAGCAGGGTAAAGTTCTGCGCGTCTTCCCGAAGACCAACCGTGTGCTCGTTGAGGGCGTAAAAATCGTCACCAAGCACAACAAGGCAAACCCGATGACCGGTGCAGCCGGTGGAATCGAAAAGGTTGAGGCACCGATTCACGTATCTAACGTAGCAATCGTTGATCCCGAGACCAAAAAGCCGACTCGCGTTGGTTTCCGCCTCGAGACTGAAGAGCGTAATGGCAAAACTCGTACCGTTCGCGTACGTTACGCCAAGAGCTCAGGTAAGGACATCTAATGACCGAAACCAAGATTACCCCTCGCTTCAAGACTAAGTTCAACGAAGAGGTTACCCCAGCTTTGCAGGAGCAGTTCAACTACTCCAACGTGATGCAGGCTCCCAAGGTTCTTAAGGTTGTTGTAAACATGGGTGTTGGCGAAGCTGCTCGCGACGCAAAACTCATGGATGGCGCTATCCGCGACCTCACCGCAATTACCGGTCAGAAACCTCTCGTAACCCGCGCGAAGAAGTCCATCGCACAGTTCAAACTGCGTGAAGGTCAGCCTATCGGTGCTCACGTCACTCTACGTGGCGACCGCATGTGGGAATTCCTCGATCGTTTGATCACCCTCGCACTGCCTCGTATCCGCGACTTCCGCGGTCTATCCGATCAGCAGTTCGATGGTAACGGTAACTACACGTTCGGTTTGACCGAACAGTCAATGTTCCACGAAATCGATCAGGACAGCATCGATCGCGTTCGCGGTATGGATATCACCATTGTGACCTCCGCAAAGACTGACGACGAAGGCCGCGCATTGCTTAAAGCGCTTGGCTTCCCTTTTAAGACCAAGTAACGACTACGTTGTAGGTCCCTCCTAAAACTACAAACATGTAGGGGAGAGGAAACCATAACGAGGAAGGGCAAGAGCCCACCATGACTATGACAGATCCTGTCGCAGATATGCTGACCCGTTTGCGCAACGCAAACTCGGCATACCACGACACCGTATCTATGCCTTACTCCAAGCTCAAGGGCCGCATTGCGGAAATCCTTAAAGCTGAAGGCTACATCGCTGAATTCCAGGTAGAGGACGCAAAGGTCGGTAAGACCCTCACACTCAGCCTCAAATTCGGCCCCTCGCGTGAACGTTCCATCGTAGGCGTTCGCCGTATTTCCAAGCCGGGCTTGCGTGTATACGCAAAATCCACCAACCTCCCTCAGGTTCACGGTGGACTCGGTATCGCAATCCTGTCCACCTCTTCAGGTCTGCTTACTGACAAGCAGGCAGCGAAGAAGGGTGTTGGCGGCGAAGTCGTCGCTTACATCTGGTAGTCGGTAAGAAGAGAAAGGAAGAAGAATGTCACGTATTGGACGTCTCCCCATCTCGGTTCCTGCCGGCGTTGAGGTAAAGATTGATGGCAACTTGGTTACCGTAAAGGGCTCTAAGGGCGAATTGTCCCGCGAGATCTCTGCACCTATCACTGTTGCTTTGGAAGACGGTGTTATCACTGTTTCCCGTCCGAATGACGAGCGCACTTCTCGCGCTCTCCATGGTCTTTCCCGCACCCTAATCAACAACATGATTATTGGTGTAACTGAAGGCTATGCAAAGAAGCTCGAAATCGTTGGTACCGGTTACCGCGTAATGGCAAAGGGCTCCGACTTAGAGTTCGCTTTGGGATACTCCCACCCAATTTCTGTGAAAGCTCCTGAAGGAATTACTTTCACCGTTGAGGGCGCGAACAAGCTGACCGTTTCTGGTATTAACAAGCAGCAGGTTGGTCAGGTTGCCGCTAACATCCGCGGTCTCCGTAAGCCTGATCCTTACAAAGGCAAAGGTGTTCGCTACGAAGGCGAGCAGATCCGCCGCAAGGTCGGAAAGGCTGGTAAGTAATAATGGCTATCAAGTCAAAGGCAGCTGCGCGCAAGCGTCGTCACGTACGCGTTCGCAAGTACGTATCTGGCACCGCTGTACGTCCTCGTCTGAGCGTAACCCGTTCCACCCGTCACATGTTCGTTCAGATCATTGACGATGTTAAGGGTCACACTCTTGCATCAGCTTCCACCATGGAAACTGAATTGCGTAACGCTGAAATGGATAAAACTGCAAAAGCTAAGCGCGTCGGTGAACTCGTTGCCGAACGTGCAAAAGCAGCTGGCATCGAAGCCGTTGTCTTCGACCGCGGTGGTAACAAATACCACGGTCGTGTAGCAGCAGTGGCTGAAGGCGCACGCGAAGGAGGTCTGGCACTCTAATGAGCGAACAGACAGTAAATGAAAAGGAAACTCAGGTGACTGAAACAACCGCTGAAGCAGTTGAAACCACCGAGAACTCCTCTGCACGTGAAGAGCGCCGCGGAAACCGTGGCGAGCGTCGTGGTAACCGTGGCGAGCGCCGCGGAAACCGTGGTCGTGAAGAGGAACGCGAGAGATACATCGAGCGCCTCGTAACCCTTAACCGTGTTTCTAAGGTCGTCAAGGGTGGTCGTCGCTTTAGCTTCACCGCTTTGATGGTCGTCGGTGACGGTAACGGCATGGTCGGTATCGGCTACGGTAAGGCTAAAGAAGTTCCTGCAGCGATTATTAAAGCAGTTGAGGAAGCAAAGAAGAATTTCTTCCGCGTTCCTCGTGTTGATGGTCGCACTATCCCTCACCGCGTTCAGGGTGAGGCAGCAGCTGGCGTTGTTATGCTCCGCCCTGCAACCGCAGGTACCGGTCTTATCGCTGGTGGTCCTGTACGCCACGTTCTTGAAGCAGCTGGCGTTCACGACGTACTTTCCAAGTCTTTGGGCTCCTCAAACCAGATCAACATTGTTCACGCAACTGTTGCAGCGCTCAAGCAGCTTGAAGAGCCTGTAGCTGTTGCTGCACGCCGTGGTCTTGCTCAGGATGAAGTTATTCCTAACTTCTTGCTCAAGTCCAAGTCTGATAAGGCAGGTGCGTAATGGCCGGTAAGCGAATTCAGCCCAGCGACGCTAAACTTGAGATTACTCAGATCAAGTCTTACGTCGGACAGAAGCAGAACATGCGCGACACCCTTCGTTCCCTAGGTCTTAAGCGCCCAGGCAACAAAGTTGTTCGCACTGCAGACCCCGTCACCTGTGGCATGGTTAACACCGTTGCTCACTTGGTGAAGGTTCAGGAGGTCAAGTAAAGATGGCACAAGACGCTATCAAAATTCACGATCTGCGCCCCGCACCGGGTGCCCACAAAGCTAAAACCCGCGTAGGTCGCGGTGAAGGCTCAAAGGGTAAAACTGCAGGTCGAGGTACCAAAGGTACCAAGGCGCGTTACCAGGTTCGTCCTGGCTTTGAAGGTGGACAGCTTCCATTGCATATGCGCCTTCCAAAGCTTCGTGGCTTCAAGAACCCTTTCCGCACCGAATACCAGGTTGTTAACTTGGATCGCCTTGCGGAGCTCTTCCCTGAGGGCGGCGACGTTACCGTTGACGCACTCGTAGCAAAGGGCGCAGTTCGTAAAAACGAATTGGTTAAGGTTCTCGGCGACGGCGAACTTAACGTTAAAATCAACATCACCGTTGATAAAGCTTCCAAGTCTGCTATCGAAAAGATTGAAGCAGCTGGCGGCACCGTTACCGTTAAGTAATATCGCTTAGCTCAAAACGCGAAGGCCTCGTATGGTATAGCTTGTGCTATCCATACGAGGCCTTTCGCTCTCTAAAGTTATTCTTTGCCACATTTTCGCTTGTTTTCGCTGATATTAGGGGAAGTTAAGTCTTGAGATTATGTCGTTCACCCTCTAAACAAGCTAGACTAAATGAGACTGTGTACAGCATCGTGCCATGATGAGTTAAAACTCAATCTGAAGACGATGCATTGACCCAACTTATATTTACAGGAGGACATGTGCTTAGCGCGTTCGGTCGGGCTTTTAAAACCCGCGATTTGCGGCGTAAGCTGCTGTTCACCCTGGGCATTATCGTAGTGTACCGATTTGGTGTTTTTATTCCAGCACCGGGTATCTCTTACGGCAACGTTCAGCAATGTCTAGCGCTCGGTAACACTACCGGAGGCGTCTACGATGTGGTGAACCTCTTTAGCGGTGGCGCATTGCTACAGCTGTCAATTTTTGCTCTTGGTGTGATGCCTTATATTACTGCTTCTATTATTGTGCAGTTGTTGAGAGTTGTCATCCCACGCTTTGAACAGCTTCATCAAGAAGGCCCGCAGGGACAAACCAAACTCACGCAGTACACCCGCTATCTGACAATTGGTCTTGCCCTCTTGAATGCAACAACAATTGTTACGCTAGCTCGTACCGGAACTTTGCTAGGGGAGTGCCCACTTCCTATTATTCCCGATGAGAGCTTGGCCCATATCCTTCTGATTATTGTTGTTCTTACTGCAGGAACAGGCGTCATCATGTGGTTGGGTGAGCAAATCACCGAAAAGGGCGTCGGTAACGGCATGTCCTTGCTGATTTTCACCTCTATTGCAGCGCAATTTCCGACTTCCTTGGGTAGTATCGCTAGATCTCAAGGGTGGGGGGTCTTTGCCGCCATCTGTGCTATAGGATTTGTCGTCATTATCGCCGTTGTCTTCGTTGAGCAATCACAGCGTCGTATCCCCGTTCAATACGCAAAGCGTATGGTGGGGCGTCGTACCGTACAGACTCGTTCAACGTATATCCCCTTGAAAGTGAATATGGCCGGTGTTATTCCGTTGATTTTCGCTTCATCCATGCTTCTTGTTCCAGGTTTGATTGCAAACTTCAATACTCCTCGTGATGGTACTGCTCCTCCAGAATGGGTCAACTGGATTAACACCTATCTTGTTCGTGGAGACCACCCTCTGTATATGTTGCTTTACTTCTTCATGATTCTAGGATTTGCATATTTCTATGTTTCTATCACCTTTAATACCGAAGAGGTTGCCGGAAACATGAAGAAATACGGTGGCTTCATTCCCGGAGTTCGTGCAGGACGAGACACCCAAGAATATCTCTCGTATGTTCTGAACCGTATTACTTTGCCAGGTTCCTTGTACTTGGCAATTATCGCGATGATTCCGCTTATTGCGTTGGTACTGTTTAACGCAAACCAGAACTTCCCATTTGGCGGTACCTCATTGCTCATTGTTATTGGCGTTGGTTTGGATACTGTGAAACAGATTGACGCTCAGCTACAACAACACAATTACAAAGGATTGCTACGATGAATCGTTTGCTCATCATTGGACCTCCCGGTGCAGGTAAAGGAACCCAAGCTGCTCGTATTGCAGACAAGCTCAATATTCCTGCTATTTCAACAGGTGACATCTTCCGTAAAAATATTAAGGAAGAAACTCCCCTTGGAAAAGAAGCAAAAAGCTATATCGACGCTGGAAACCTCGTACCAGACTCGGTCACCAACAACATGGTGCGTGCTCGTTTAGCTGAAGAAGATGCTCGAGATGGTTTCCTTCTTGATGGATACCCTCGCAATACTGCTCAGGTGGCTGAACTTGATGAGATTCTCAAAGAACTTGGGCAAGAAATTGACCAGGTACTTTTGCTCATTGCTGATAACGATGAACTCGTAGAACGTCTTCTTGGGCGCGCTGCTGAACAAGGACGCACCGACGATACGGAAGAAGTGATTCGTCACCGTCTGAAGGTCTACGAAGAACAGACTGCACCTTTGCTCTCTGTATACCGTGAACGTGCCTTGATTCAAGAAGTAGATGGTCTTGGAGAAATTGACGATGTAACGACTCGTATCCTTGAGGCCTTGAAGAAATAATATTCTGATAGGTTGTTGTGCCCCCGACAAGTTGCGGGGGCACAACAGCTTAAAAGAATAAAAATCACCTGCATTGTGTCTTCAACATAGTGCTGAGAAAGGACGTTCTGATGGGACGCATCGAATATAAAACAGATCAACAATTACGTTGGATGGCTCAAGCAGGAGTCATTACTTCTCGTGCGCTGGATGCTGCCGTGCACGCTGCAGAAGCTGGGATAAGCACTAACGAACTCGACGTCGTTTTCCGGAATGTGCTGAAAGAACATAACGCTACGTCAAACTTTTTGGGGTATTACGATTATCCTGCAACTATTTGCACTTCGGTCAATGATGAGGTCGTTCACGGTATTCCCGGGGATAGAGTTCTAGCCGTTGGCGATATGATTTCTATTGATGGAGGAGCCATTGTCGTTGATCCGCAAGGTAAAAAATGGAATGGTGATTCTGCACGAACTAAGCTCATCGGAGAGGTGAGCCAAGAACGTCGAGAACTTTCTGAAATAACTCGTGCTGCAATGTGGCATGGTATTGCTGCTATGGCGACAGCACGCAAAGTTGGAGAAATTGGTTTAGCGATTGAGAACTTCGTCCGTTCCGAGACTGGCGATAAATATGGAATTATCGAAGATTTTGTAGGTCACGGTATCGGTACGCAAATGCATATGGCTCCAGAGGTACTGAACTATGCGGCACGAGATCTAGGCCCTCGTTTGAAGAAGGGGATGGCCTTGGCTATTGAACCGATGTTGGTTACCGGCGGCATTGATACCCGAACTCTTGCTGATGAATGGACCATCGTTACTGCTGATGGTGGCGACGCGTGCCAATGGGAGCATAGTGTAGCTCTTCACTCTGAGGGCATTTGGGTATTGACCGCAGAAGATGGCGGCGCGGAGGAACTCTCTAAGCTTGGTGTTACCGTCAAACCTATTCCTGCTTAGTCTGGTTGAAAGAAGAACGCAGCACACACTGAGTCTCATCTCCCACATTTGGTGAGACATGAAGAAAGATATTATGAGCACAACTCACACAAAAACTTCGGTGGAGATTTCTAATGTCCGCCCTGCCCCTGGAACTATTGCGCTACGTGCTCCACGTCGTGAACAGCCTCCTCGTCATATTGCTGATTTTGATATGAAAGGTCGCCGTGCTTTTTTGGAGGAACTTGGTTATCAACCATTCCGTGCAGCACAGTTATCAAAACATTATTTTGAACGTTTGGTGAGCGATCCTGCCCTTATGACGGATTTACCTGCTGCTGACCGCGAAAAAATGGTATCCGAGGCTATGCCACAACTCCTGACTCCGGTACGTACTCTTGAAGCAGATCAAGGTAATACGTTGAAGGTTGTTCACCGTCTTTTCGACGGCGCGATGGTTGAATCCGTCATCATGCGATATGAGAATCGTGTGACGATGTGTATTTCTTCGCAAGCTGGTTGCGGTATGAACTGTCCGTTTTGCGCTACGGGGCAGCAGGGGCTAACACGTAATCTGTCAACTGCCGAAATTGTTGAACAGGTTGTTGCGGGAGCTCGTTATCTTAAAGAGATGAAAGGCCTTGAACAAGCTGGCGATGGCGCTGAGGATACTCGCCCCTTACGAGTGTCGAATATCGTGTTTATGGGTATGGGCGAAGCTCTTGCAAACTATAAACGTACGATGGGTGCGGTGCACCGTTTGATTGACCCATCTCCGGAAGGCCTTGGTATATCTGCTCGCGGTATTACGATGTCTACCGTGGGGCTTGTGCCAGGTATGCGTAAATTCGAGATGGAAAAACTTCCGATTACCCTTGCCCTATCTTTGCACGCCCCTGACGATGAACTACGCGATGAGTTAATTCCTATTAACACTCATTGGAAAGTTGATGAGGCGCTGGACGCCGCGTATAGCTATTATCGGACTACTGGGCGCCGTATTTCCATTGAGTATGCGTTGATTCGAGATATTAATGATCAAGGATGGCGTGCCGATCTTTTAGGGAAGAAGTTGGCACAGCGAGGACGCGGGTGGGTTCATGTGAATCCCATTCCGTTAAACCCGACTCCCGGTTCAAAGTGGACGGCTTCTCGTAAAGGTGTGGAGCAGAACTTTGTGGAGCGTTTACGCGCTCATGGTATTCCAACCACTATTCGTGATACTCGTGGGTCGGATATTGACGGAGCCTGTGGACAGCTAGCTGCTCAGGAATAATTCGTGCCACGCAACATGCTCAATGAGTGCAATATCACGTGATGATTACTCAAATGGGTTAACTTTTGAGCAGATATCCCGTACACTAGATTGTTGGTTGTCTCTACCGTTCCTCGTGTTCTGTGTAGGGATAGCTCACAAGATAAGTTCAATGTCTGATGTGGATTCATTAGGCACCGACGTTAGCGGAGGATATGGCCAAGAAAGACGGCGTCATTGAGATTGAAGGTTCTGTGGTCGAAGCTCTACCCAACGCGATGTTTCGTGTTGAGTTGGACAACGGACACAAAGTACTAGCTCACATCTCAGGCAAGATGCGTCAGCACTACATTCGAATCCTGCCTGAGGATCGAGTTATTGTGGAATTGTCCCCTTACGACCTCTCACGCGGTCGTATTGTCTACCGCTATAAATAAACAGCATAATAAACGTCGCTTAACGCGGCGTTTAACGTGCGTTAAATAGGGGATAACGTTCTCTACGTATGTAGGGAAACCTCTTATCCCGCCCAACTGTAACTGCAAATAATTGCAATCAACGCAAAGGAATGCGATGAAGGTCAAGCCGAGCGTTAAGCCGATCTGCGATAAGTGCAAAGTGATTCGCCGTAATGGCAAAGTCATGGTGATCTGCGAAAATCCGCGCCACAAGCAGCGTCAGGGCTAATAACTTAATAGTTCTGAACAATGCTCATCCGTTTCAAGAACGGGTTCATGAAATAGGCACCGCTTCTAAAAACTACGTATAGGTATTTTAGAATACCTCCGGACACAGAGGCCGGGGACTGGAGATAACCTCCAGGCAGTGATGCCATAGACCTCTGATATCAATAAGGAGAACAGCCAATATGGCACGTCTCGCTGGAGTCGATCTTCCCCGCGAAAAGCGCGTGGAAGTAGCTCTTACATACATCTACGGCGTGGGTAAAACCCGTGCACACGAAACACTCGAGGCTACTGGAATTAGCCCTGACGTGCGCGTTAAGGACCTGAGCGATGCTCAGCTCGTTTCGCTTCGTGACTTCATCGAAGGTAACTACAAGGTTGAAGGTGACCTCCGCCGTGAGGTTGCTGCAGATATTCGCCGCAAGGTTGAGATTGGTAGCTACCAGGGTCTGCGTCACCGCCGCGGTCTGCCCGTACACGGTCAGCGCACCAAAACTAACGCTCGTACCCGTAAGGGTCCAAAGCGTACCGTTGCTGGTAAGAAGAAGTAATAACGCGTTGTTTCAGTCCATCACTTCTTGTTGGACCAACGTATTCACCAAACCTTTGTAGGAGAATCAAAAATGCCTCCCAAGACTCGTGCAGCGGCACGCAAAACTAGCCGCCGCAAGGTAAGCAAGAATATTGTTGCCGGTCAGGCACATATCAAATCCACTTTTAACAACACCATTGTTTCTATTACTGATCCCTCTGGTGCAGTCATTTCATGGTCATCTGCTGGTGAAATGGGATTCAAGGGCTCACGTAAGTCCACCCCATACGCAGCTCAGATGGCTGCTGAGACTGCTGCAAAGCGAGCTCAAGAGCATGGCGTTCGTAAGGTAGACGTTTTCGTTAAGGGTCCAGGATCCGGTCGCGAAACTGCAATTCGTTCACTTCAGGCAACTGGCCTCGAAGTTGGTTCGATTCAGGACGTTACCCCTGTTGCTCACAACGGCTGCCGTCCGCCGAAGCGTCGTCGCGTCTAATTTTTAGAAGATGCGGTTCTCCCGAGTCCTATGACTCGGGCGGTCGGTTCTTAGCTCTTCTATAAGGAGCTATAAACCGATCACCGGACAGACTGCTTCGTCTGCTTCCTTATTCCCTGTTTTCCCCAACCTGTGAGCTCATATAGCGGATGCTCACTGAAAGGAAACATCGTGCTCATTGCACAGCGCCCCACTCTGAGTGAAGAGGTCGTAGCGGAAAATCGCTCACGCTTCACCATCGAACCCCTTGAACCGGGTTTCGGATACACCCTTGGTAACTCCCTTCGCCGGACGTTGCTTTCATCAATCCCCGGTGCAGCTGTAACCAGCATCCGCATCGATGGTGTTTTGCATGAATTCAGCACCGTTCCAGGTGTTACCGAAGATGTCACCGAGATTATCCTCAACATCAAAAAGCTTTCAATCTCTTCTGAGAATGACGAGCCTGTCGTCGCTTACTTGCGTAAGCAAGGTGAAGGCGAACTCACAGCAGGTGATATTGAGGTTCCAGCCGGCGTGGAAATTCATAACCCACAGTTGCACATCGCAACCTTGAACTCCAGCGCAAACTTTGATGCTGAGCTCATTATTGAACGTGGCCGTGGCTACGTTTCTGCGGCTCAGAACAAAACCGGTGATGGCGAGATTGGTCGTATTCCAGTCGACTCCATCTACTCACCTGTGCTGAAGGTTACTTTCCGCGTTAACGCAACTCGTGTTGAGCAGCGTACTGACTTCGACTCCTTGATTTTGGACGTCGAAACCAAGGAAGCTATCGTTCCTCGTGATGCTGTGGCATCGGCAGGTAGCACTTTGGTAGAGCTCTTCGGCCTAGCCCGCGAACTTAATACTGCTGCAGAAGGTATTGAGGTTGGTCCGTCTCCCGCAGACGAATCAATGGCAGCTGATTTGGCTCTTCCCATTGAAGATTTGGAAATGTCTGTTCGTTCATATAACTGCCTCAAGCGTGAGGGCATCCACACTGTGGGTGAACTTGTTGCTCGCAGTGAAGCTGACCTTATGGACATTCGTAACTTCGGTGCAAAGTCTATTGACGAAGTTAAGGCAAAGCTCACCGAGCTTGGTCTTGCGTTGAAAGACTCACCTCCCGGTTTCGAGCTTGCTTCACGTTTGCACGACGACGACGCTTACGGCGATTTCTAATCCCGGTTCGGATACCCTCACTACGGTGAGACGAACCTCAGGTCACAAACTTGGTTCCACACTCTTCGCAAAGGAGCGATGGAACAGTAATTCCATGGAGAAATAATTATGCCTACTCCCACTAAGGGTCCTCGCCTCGGCGGAAGCCCTACACACGAGCGCCTTATGCTCAACAACCTGTCTCAACAGCTTTTTGAGCACAAGCGCATTACCACCACTGTTACTAAAGCAAAGCGTATGCGTCCTGTTGCAGAACGTTTGATTACTTTCGCTAAGAAAGGCGACTTGGCTGCACGCCGTCGCGTTCTACGTTCCCTCAGCGACAAATCCGTAGTTCACGAGCTCTTCACCGTGATTGCTCCTGCAATGGCAGAGCGTCCTGGTGGATACACTCGTATCACCAAAATCGGTAACCGTAAGGGCGATAACGCTCCTATGGCTGTTATCGAATTGGTGATGGAGCCTGTAGCAACTGCTTCTGCTGTTGCTGAAGCAACCACCGTTGCAAAGAACTCTGCTGTAGCTGAAGAAGCTCCTGCACAGGTTGAAACCGAAGCTGCTGCTCCTGCAGCAACCGATAACGGTGCTCTTCCTGCTGGTGCACACGCTCCTTTGGAAAACGGCGAAGCTCCTGAAGGCTTCGAAATCAAAGGCAACGCTGATTCTATGAAGTATCACGTTCCTGGATCTCGCTGGTACACCAGCACCAAGGCTGAAATCTGGTTCGATTCCCCTGAGTCCGCTAAAGCTGCAGGATACGCACCTGCAGGTGGCGAAGCCGCTCAGAAGGTTTCTGAATAATTCACCTCATATGGCTTTTAGCTAAACTCTGCCGTCCGTAGTTAGACTATGGACGGCAGAGTTTTTATATATTCGGGAGAACCATGACTTATGTGGATACTGTAGAACATCACAATCAACGGGTGCGTATCGATTTAGCATACGACGGCACTCCTTTTGCGGGGTGGGCCAAACAGCCTGGGCTTGTAACCGTTGAAGGCTGCCTCGAACAAGCCCTTGAGATGGTTCTTCGTGCTCCTGTTCGTTTAGTAGTCGGTGGTAGAACGGATGCCGGTGTTCATGCGACTCATCAGGTCGTGCACTGCGATATTGAACGCAGCCGTTGGGATGCCCTTCCCGGGCGGAGCGATAGCTTGCCAGCTGATGCCCTCAAACGTCGGTTGAGGGGAGTGCTTGGAAGAGTACTCACTCATGCTGAACGAGAACTGGGGCTGCCATCCAGATTTAATGGTTTCTTAAATGGGAGTATCCGTATTCTTGCAGTTTCTGCAACCTGCCACACGTTTGACGCTCGTTTCTCTGCTACTGGCCGTTCTTATCGTTATTTAATTGATGATGGCAGTAATTATTCTGGAGAATCTGCCCTTTACAGACGCCTAGCGTGGCAGGTAGACCAGCCACTAGATCTTGAGCTGATGAATGATGCCTGTGAGGTGTTATTAGGGCTTCACGATTTTTTGTCGTTCTGCAAGCCTCGTGAAGGGGCGACAACTATTCGCCAATTACGTGAGTTGAGTTTTTATCGTACAGAGCAGGGGCTTATCCGTGCTGATATTCGTGCTGATGCTTTTTGTCATCACATGGTGCGTTCGTTGATTGCTGCAGCAGTTTCGGTGGGATCTGGCACTCATAATAGTGAATGGTTGGGGGATAGGATTAAAAACCCGTTACGAGATTCTCAAATACGTCTTGCGCCGCCATGGGGCCTGGCGTTATCTGAGATTACATACCCCGAAGAATCAGCTTTTGAAATGCAAGCTCGGCAAGCTCGGTCTCGTAGAGAGCTCTGATGTGATGGGGAACTCGAAATTAAAAGAGAATCCTGTGGATTAACTAGTAATCCTCATGTATAGTCTTATATATTGTGCGTGTTCTGTCCTGGTTGAAATACCTTCAGAAATAGCTCAGTTGCAGAGCAAATATTTATGAAGTGTACAGGATATAAGAACAACAGATGCGTTTGGTCCTCACCCAAACCCTGTTTGACGCATATTAGTAATTAGGCGCGATACCCAACTAAGCGCCAACTGTTCAAACGAGACAAAGGCGAAATTTTGCGCACTTACACTCCGAAACCCGGTGAAGTAGAACGCCAGTGGCACGTCATTGACGCTACTGACGTAATCCTGGGTCGTCTTGCCAGCCAGACCGCAACACTGCTGCGCGGAAAGCACAAGCCGACTTTTGCTCCTCACGTTGATACTGGCGATTCCGTCATTATCGTTAACGCAAGCAAAGTTGCACTAACCGGTGCAAAACTAGAACAAAAGCGTGCTTACCGTCACTCCGGTTACCCGGGTGGACTGAAGTCAGTTTCTTACGCAGAACTTTTGGAATCAAACCCAGTTCGTGCCGTAGAGAAAGCTGTTAAAGGCATGCTTCCTAAAAACAAGCTTGCAGCACAGCAGCTGAAAAATCTTAAGGTTTATGCAGGTGCAGAGCACCCGCATGCTGCACAGCAGCCTAAGACCTTCGAAATCACTCAGGTCGCCCAGTAATTCGGGCCAACGAAAGAACATTAGGAGAAATCGTGGCTCAGAATGAAGAGCAGATCGTAGTAGAAGAAGAGCTAACCAGCTACACTTCTGAATCTTCCGCTCCCGTAGCAGAAGACGCAAAAGCACCCCGCCCCGCACTTACTGTTGCAGGTGCAGCAGTTGGTCGTCGTAAGGCAGCAGTTGCTCGTGTTCGCGTTGTACCTGGCACCGGCCAGTGGACCATCAACGGTCGCGCACTCGAGAACTACTTCCCTAACAAATTGCACCAGCAAGAGGTTAACGAACCTTTCAAAATTCTTGAACTTGAAGGTGCATATGACGTCATCGCACGTATTCACGGCGGTGGACCTTCCGGTCAGGCAGGTGCTTTGCGCCTAGGTATCTCACGCGCATTGAACGAAATCGACGTTGAGAACAACCGTCCTACCTTGAAGAAGGCTGGCTTCCTTACCCGTGACGCACGCGTTATCGAACGTAAGAAGGCAGGTCTCAAGAAGGCACGTAAGGCTTCACAGTTCTCCAAGCGTTAATCACGCAACGAGAGCATTTGGCTCTACACTGTTCAAAGGCAGAGTCTCCCAAAGAGGAGGCTCTGCCTTTGGCGTATCTCAGGAATATATTTTTCGAAAAGGGCTCTGGTGTAGCAGCACTCTCATTCTATGAACAAAAAATCTCTACCCTCAACCTGAGAAGAGTAGGATAAGAAGAGTGTGCTGGTCCGTTCGATACACCTGATTATTAGGGTCTATCTGCCAGTAACACTGTGTCTCAGTTCTAAAGCTCTTTAGAATATGAATGGAACCAACCAAAAGAAACTCAACGGAGAGGGCAGCTATGGTAGCTACCAATGGAAATAACGAGAACACCGAAGCTAAGGTTGAAAAAAACTCTGCTTCTGGAGCCGATACTCACCAGAAAGAAGCTATTAAAGCTGCTTTGAAAAAAGAGGTACGTCGAGTCTCCGTCGTTGAAGATTATTCAGCTGAGTTAGATGAAATTGCTTCATTGACGAAGAAACTTTCAGGTGAAACCAGCGACTCTGACGCTTGGAAAAAGGGTTATCCCTACGATAAAAAACTTTCACGTAAAGAATACGAACGTGAGAAGAGAGCTCTGCAAATTGAGCTTTTGAAATTACAATTGTGGGTTAAAGAAACCGGACAGAAAATCCTTATCATCTTTGAAGGCCGAGATGCCGCTGGTAAAGGTGGTTCTATTAAACGTTTTACTGAGCACCTAAACCCTCGTGGGTCACGTGTGGTTGCGCTTGAGAAACCCACCGAAATAGAACAAACCCAATGGTATTTCCAACGCTATATTGCGCACCTTCCTGCCGGCGGAGAAATCGTCATGATGGACCGCTCTTGGTACAACCGTGCAGGAGTCGAACGAGTCATGGGCTATTGCAGCTCACAGCAATACTACGAATTCATGCGTGAAGTACCAGATTTGGAGCGTATGCTTGTGAACTCTGGTATTAAACTCATCAAGTTCTGGTTCTCCGTGACACGAGCAGAACAGCTAGCTCGTTTCAACTCTCGTAGAACAGACCCCGTACGTCAGTGGAAACTTTCTCCTACAGACCTAGCCTCTTTGGATAAGTGGGATGCTTATACTGAGGCAAAAGAAGCAATGTTCTTCTATACAGACACCGGTGATGCTCCATGGACCGTTATTAAATCTAACGATAAAAAGCGTGCCCGACTTGAGGCAATGCGTCATGTTTTGAGCCAATTCGATTACCCCAATAAAGATAAAGATGTTGTTGGCAATGTTGATTCGCTCATTATCGGTCCAGCTTCTGCAGTCTTTGATGATGAAGACCCTGAAAATCCAGAAGGATTTCCAATTCTCAAAGACGAGGATAATTAGACTAAAAGGCGTAGAATAGCCAGTGATGTCGAAAAGATTATTTGGAACCGACGGTGTACGCGGTCTAGCGAATGAGCTCATTACGCCAAGTATGGCTTTAGAGCTCGCGCAGGCTGCCTCCATCGTATTAGGGTTCAATACGGTAGAAAAAGGTACCCGACCCAAGGCGCTTATCGCCCATGATTCCCGTATTAGCGGTGAGTTCATCGGATCTGCGATGATGGCTGGTTTTGCTGCTTCTGGTGTTGATGTGTGGGATGCTGGTTTAGTTCCCACGCCAGCAGCAGCATATTTGGTTGGGGCTACAGGTTCAGACTTCGGTGTGATGATTTCAGCTTCACATAACCCTGCTGAGGACAACGGAATTAAGTTCCTTGCTCGAGGCGGTAAGAAGCTCGATGACGCCATCGAAGATGAGATTGAAGCGTTGTATCGCTCCAAAGAGTTCAGATATCCCACCGGTGGGGAAGTGGGGCGTATACGTCCTCTCACCGATGGAGAAGACCGGTACGTGACGCACTTGCTTTCGACCATTCCTGGCCATCGACGCCTTAACGGTCTGAAAGTCGTCCTTGACTGCGCAAATGGTGCAGCCTCGGGTGTCTCTCCGGATGCATTCCGCATGCTAGGGGCCGATATCGAAGTTGTTGCTGCTGCTCCTGATGGAATCAACATCAACGATGGAGTGGGCTCCACCCACCCAGAAAAGCTTCAAGAAATGGTCGTTGCCCATGGCGCTGACCTTGGCATTGCCCATGACGGAGACGCCGATCGTTGCATTGCTGTAGACGAACAGGGCAACCTTGTTGACGGCGATAAAATCATGTCGATTATTGCGGTAGCGATGAATGAAGCTGGAAGGCTCAAAGATAACACCCTCGTTGCAACAGTGATGAGTTCTTTGGGACTTGAACTATATCTTCGAGAACAAGGTATCAAATTGGAGCGTACTTCTGTAGGCGACCGATATGTTCTTGAATCGATGAACGCTCAAGGTTATAACTTGGGTGGTGAGCAATCTGGCCACGTCATTATGAGCGATTATGCGACGACTGGTGACGGCGTACTCACTGGACTGCAACTTGCTGCAGAAATTGTTCGTACGGGTCTTCCGCTCTCAGAACTGGCTAGTCGTATGAAGGCAACTCCTCAGTGCCTGATTAATGTTCGGGGAGTCGATCGTGATGGTGTTGCAACCTGTGAGAAGCTTCAACAAGCTATTGCAGAGGTTGAAGAAGAACTCGGTGAAACTGGCCGTGTCTTACTTCGCGCATCAGGAACTGAGCCTTTGGTTCGTGTCATGGTAGAAGCCTCGGACCAGGAGACTGCTGATCGCTATGCAGCCTATCTAGCTGATATCGTCAAACGAGAACTAGGTTTGTAAGTGGTACGGGGATTCTTATCTAACACATCATAGATAAGAATCCCCTATATAGCAGGAGCAGTGTTGATGTTTCTGCTGTGAAAAAGGAAAAAGGGAAAAAGTTACTCCCCATATCTTGTACAAGATATGGGGAGTAACTTTTTAAGTATTTTATTGTGTTAGTTCAATAAAGATTACTTGGAAAGAGCGTCGCGAATCTCTTTGAGAAGAACGATCTGAGGATCAACTTCTTCTTCATCTTCTTCGCCAGCTGCAATTTTAGCTGCACGACGTTCGTTCATCTTGTTGATGGGGGTAACGATCGCGAAGTAAACAGCTGCTGCGATGAGAAGGAAGTTCACAACTGCGGTGAGGAATACACCAATCTTGATTTCTCCGAATACGAGGAAATCGTCGAAGCTGGGGGAGCCAACAAGCATTGCGATTGCAGGCATGATAACAGCTTCAACCAATGCGGTGATAACTGCGGTGAAGGCGGTGCCGATGATAAGACCTACTGCGAGGTCGACGACGTTGCCACGGGTAATAAAATCTTTAAATCCATTAAGCATGTATATAAGAGTATCTTTGTCCTGAACTAATTTGAATGTTTAGAAAAGATATTTTCTCTCGAAAATAGTGTATTTAGTCACATGGTGTGACATGGGATATTGACCTATCCTACTTTTTGAAAAAAATATCAGATTTTTTCATTTAGAGGTATGCTGGTGCCGGACCAAAACCCCAAAATGTTTCCAAACATTCAGCGTGAGATTGATAGTATCGTTCGGCTTCACTCACCCCGATATATCGAAAATGCCATGACTCATAAAAATAACCAGTAAGCTCATGCTTCCAATATGGAAAACGCAGAATAAAACCAAAACGGTGAGCATAACGAGCAAACCATTGCGCTTCAGGGGTTTGAGAGAAACATACTGCAAGATTACAATTGCCTGCGGCTGAACCAATATCAAGAGCTAAACCCGTTTGATGTTCTGAATACCCCGGACGAGCAGAAGCAGTGTCAGCTTGTTCCTTGCCATATGTGTTCACCCAATGTTCGTAGGTGTTAATCTGATCATCATACGAACGATAACCACTCAACGTCGTAGGAGATAAACCTTCACGCGTAGCTGCCGCAAACAAAGCATGAGCGTTCTGAGCTGCCTCTTCACGAAGTAATACCGACCCAAAAGGTACCAAATCATGTGGATGGTAGTGAATCGGGTCAAGAGGGTGCTGCTTATTAACGAGAACAGATAAAGAATCGGCACGAAAATGATGCGCTGAAGGCTCCGCCTGCGGTGACTCGGTTGAATCCGACGTGATGGGAGACTCCTGTGCTAACTTTCCCCCTCGAGCCTCAGGCAATGATGCTTCTGTGCGACTTTGAGGTTGCTCAGCACGAGAGTTACAAGAACACAAAGAAAGAGTCGCCGCAGCAGATAAAAACCAACGACGACCAAAAGAACGAGACTTAGCCATCACTACTAATTCTTCCTCAAAAGCACACGAGAAATACTATGGTCTGACCCCTTAGAAAGAATTAGTTGTGCACGTGCCCTTGTGGGGCGAACATTCTCTAAAAGATTGGGCTCATTAATAGTGCGCCAAATTGAAGTTGCTATCTCTACAGCTTCCTCATCTGAAAGATTCGCATAACGATTAAAGTACGAATCCGGATTCTGAAAAGCATGATCGCGTAAAGACAAGAAACGATCAATATACCAACGCTCGATATCACTCGTTCGGGCATCGACGTAGATAGAGAAATCAAAAAAATCGCTCAAAGACAAGGCTGCTTGGCTCTGCCCCCGCAATTTAGGCGGTGCTAATACGTTAAGTCCTTCAACAATTAAGACATCAGGCGATGTTACTTCAATTTTTTCGTCAGGAATGATGTCGTAGAACAAATGCGAATACTTTGGTGCACTCACCCGTGGCACACCAGACTTTACATCAGCAATAAAACGCAATAGCGCACGACGATCATAAGACTCGGGAAAACCCTTACGAGCCATGATCCCACGGCGTTCAAGCTCCGCATTGGGATATAAGAAACCGTCTGTTGTAATGAGCTGAACATCTGGGGTAGAAGGCCAACGGCTGAGCAACGCTTGAAGCAGGCGTGCCGTTGTTGATTTACCTGCTGCTACAGAACCCGCAACTCCAATAATAAAAGGAACACGACGCTGCGATAACCCTAAAAAATCATTAGTCATACGATTAATAGAGGCAGTAGAGTTTGCATATAAATTCAATAAGCGAGACAACGGAAGATACACATTACGCACTTCTTCTACGTCGAGAGTCTCTCCCAACCCGCGCAATTGTTCAATTTCAGACTCGCTAAGAGGAACCTCAATCTCCGAAGATAAACGTGACCACGTGGCACGATCTAGTTCCAGAAAAGGTGAGTGTCGCGATAATAAAGGGGCTGAGCTCATTGAACACATTTTAGTTCTCTTCACCTAGAAAAACCTCAATATGAGCAGTTTGCTCAGAACGTGTCAGAAGATAAAACAACGACGAGTATCCCACACCGCGCGTGGCACACACCTAAAATTTTCACGGTTCTCAGGTAGTATTAGCTGTATGTGTGGAATTGTAGGATATGTTGGTCTGGGTTCTAACCCAGACGGTAAAAAATTTGATCACAACTCATATGATGTTGTCCTTGAAGGGCTCCGTCGCCAAGAATACCGCGGATACGACTCCGCCGGTGTTGCTGTTGTTGGCGATGCAGGCATCGAGTTCCGTAAAAAAGCAGGAAAACTAGTTAACCTCGTTCAAGAGGTAGAAGAGAACCCCATCGCGGATTCTCACATTGGCATTGGACACACCCGCTGGGCAACCCACGGTGGACCCAACGACGCCAACGCCCACCCCCACGTCGTTGATAATAACCGCCTAGCGATCGTACACAACGGCATTATCGAAAACTTTGCAGAACTCCGCAGTGAGCTCAGCGCCAAAGGTGTTCAGTTCCTTTCTGAAACAGACACCGAAATCGCAGCAAACCTCATCGCTGATATCTATAACAACCTCGAAGAAAAAGACCTCACCGAAGCTATCCGTCAAGCGTCTAATAGACTTGAAGGTGCTTTCACCATCTTGGCTATTCACGCAGACTTCCCTGACCGCGTGGTAGCAACACGTCGTAACTCACCACTTGTTATCGGTCTTGGCGAAAACGAAAACTTCCTTGGCTCTGACGTCTCCGGCTTCATCGACTACACCAAGAGTGCTGTCGAAATGGGACAAGACCAAATCGTGACCATTACCGGAACCGATTACTCCATCATCGACTTCGAAGGAAACCCCGCAGAAGGTAAACCTTTCGATATCGAATGGGATGCTGCCGCAGCAGAAAAAGGCGGATATGAGTCCTTCATGGAAAAAGAAATCCATGAACAGCCAGCTGCCGTACGTGACACTCTCATGGGACGTTTCGATGAGAACGGAAACCTCACCCTTGACGAGCTAAAAATTGATGACAGTATTCTCCGCTCCATCGATAAAATTATTGTTGTCGCATGCGGTACCGCAGCATACGCTGGACAGGTTGCACGTTACGCAATTGAACACTGGTGCCGTATCCCCACCGAAGTTGAGCTTGCACACGAGTTCCGCTATCGTGACCCCATCGTTAACGAGAAAACCCTCGTGGTTTCACTCTCACAATCAGGTGAAACCATGGACACTCTGATGGCAGTACGACACGCACAAGAACAAGGCGCAAAAGTTGTCTCTATTTGCAACACCACCGGTTCAACCTTGCCACGTGAATCAGACGCAGCACTATACACTCACGCCGGACCAGAAATTGCTGTAGCTTCAACGAAAGCCTTCTTGTCACAAATTGCAGCAGCATATCTACTCGGTCTTTACCTTGCTCAGCTTCGTGGCAACATGTACAAGGACGAAATTCAGCAGGTCTTGAGCGAGCTACAAGCGATGCCGGAGAAGATTCAAGAGCTTCTCACCAAAGAACAACAAATCAAAGATCTTGGTATCTCCATGAAAGATGCTAAGTCCGTGTTGTTCCTTGGCCGCCACGTCGGATTCCCCGTAGCACTCGAAGGCGCATTGAAACTCAAAGAGATTGCATACATCCATGCAGAAGGTTTCGCCGCAGGCGAGCTGAAGCACGGACCTATTGCTCTTGTTGAAGAAGGACAACCCATCTTCGTTGTTGTTCCTTCACCTCGTGGACGAGACTCCTTGCACTCTAAAGTTGTCTCTAACATCCAAGAAGTACGAGCACGCGGCGCAGTAACCTTGGTGATTGCAGAGGAAGGCGATGACGCAGTTCTCCCATACTCTGACCACGTCATCACCTACCCACAGTGCCCAGCTCTTCTTCAACCTCTGCTAGCAACCGTACCATTGCAAATTTTTGCATGTGCACTCGCTGGAGCTAAAGGCTTGGACGTTGACCAGCCACGTAACTTGGCAAAATCTGTGACAGTGGAATAAAAACCACAAACTATCAACGGGACAAGACCTTGTGCTGTTGAGATGACTTCTTCAGGGGGTGGTGAACCATGAATTATGGTTCACTACCCCCTGAATCGTTATGGTTCATATTGGGGGGGGGGAGTAGTAGATGATTATTGGGACAGGTATTGACGTGGTAAATATCGACCGGTTTGAAAAAATAATCCATAAAACACCAGCATTACGCCAGCGACTCTTCAGCGAAGAAGAACAGCAAAAACCGATACGCTCACTGGCAGCACGTTTTGCTGTTAAAGAAGCTGTTGCAAAAGCTCTAGGGGCACCATCAGGGCTGTCATGGAAAGACTGTTCCATCACCAATAGTGTGAATGGGAAACCTCAACTTCTTCTGTCCGGAACAGTCAAATCATATGCTGAAAAATTACGTATCAACCACTGGCATATAACGCTAAGCCACGATGAACCAATAGCCACTGCTATGGTGATAGCAGAACACCTTAACAGTGAAGAACTAGAACTTCTTAAAAACATCGAGAACACCAAAAAGAATGGATAATTTCTAACACTGCCAACGTACCCCTAAGGATACAACGTAGACATGGATCCGCTAAAAGCTATCGACCAATGCTATACCACTTACACTATTGAAGATCTTAAAAATGACATCCTACTGCCCACGCCTACTGACCATAAATACACTCGTGGTGTATTAGGCGTCGTTGCAGGTAGCCCAGAATACCCTGGTGCCGGACTACTCGCCACAAAAGCCGCGGTCCATAGTGGTGTGGGAATGGTGCGGTTTCTTGGTACTGACGCCCTTAACCTTCTGATACACCTGCATGTTCCAGAAGCGGTATGCACTACTAACCGCGAAAAGATGCCTACACCTGATGCATGGTGCGCAGGCTCTGGCGCAACGGGTGAAGAACGTCAAGAACTTCTAGAACGGATTCTTGATGAACCGGTTCCAGCAGTATTAGATGCCCAAGCACTACCGTATTTTGCTCAATCTATTGCATTAAACGGCCCAGCTAAAAGTCATCGTATCGTGACTCCTCATGCCGGAGAACTACACCAGATGCTCACATGGATTGCTTCCTTGAACCCCACTTTATGGAATGAACATCATGCCCATGATGTACCAGAACAACACGATATTCTCAAAAACCCTAGCTATTGGGCTCAACATACAGCTCGACTAACAGGGGCAACAGTACTTCTCAAAGGGCACACGAGCTATATCGCTAGCCCCGAAAACGAGGAAGGGTACAAACTCCAAGCACCTCATAGTTGGCTAGCAACAGCAGGAAGTGGAGATACCCTGAGTGGGATTATGGGATCTTTCCTTGCCACACACCATGCCCAAGCCAGAACACAGAACCATTCATTATCTACCATAGATTTTTTGAGAGTAGCCGCAAGCGCTGTAGCTATCCATCATCAGGCAACGCAGAACGTTCATCGTAACGAATGCGGGGGCCCAACACCACCGAGTGTCGTGACAGAATATATCGCACAAGCTATCTCAGAAATATTCTCAGAATAGTGTTTTACTGTTCATAAAAAATTGGTGGGTGCCCAAAGTTGGGCACCCACCAATTTTTTAAAAAGATGGACTGTGCTAGTATGCGCCTTGCTTAGCGAAGACTGCGCGTACGGTACGGAAGAGAATAACAAAGTCACCAGTAATTGACCAGTTCTCAACATAGTATAGGTCTAAGCGAATAGATTCTTCCCATGAGAGGTCAGAACGTCCAGAAACCTGCCATAGACCAGTAATACCGGGTTTGACCAGTAGACGGCGGTAGGCTTCCTCCTCATACTGATTGACCTCAGTTTCCAACGGTGGGCGAGGCCCCACGAGGGACATATCACCAACAAATACATTCCATAACTGAGGAAGTTCGTCGATGGAATATTTACGGATAAACTTTCCAACCTTGGTAATACGAGGGTCATTTGCCATTTTGAACAGAACGCCATTGCCCTCATTCCGATCTTGCAAATCTTTTTTAAGCTCTTCAGCATTGGTCACCATCGAACGGAACTTCACCATTTTGAACGTTTCACCACGGTACCCTACTCGCTCTTGGAAGAAGAAGATTGGTCCACCATCTAGCTTGATAATAATACCAACAGCAATAAGTAAAGGAGCTAGCACAATAAGCCCTAACGTAGAACAGACGATATCAATAGTCCGTTTGATTAAGGCAGAGAATCCTTCCATACGAGGGGTCGATACGTGAATGAGAGGAACACCGTTAAGCGGCTGGGTATGGATACGTGGTCCAGCGATATCAGTCATGGCTGGGGCGAGAATGAGCTTGATATGAGAGGCTGCGAGATCCCAACCCAAAGTCCGCAACTGTTTTGGTGTCAGTCGATGCCCTGAAGATACTGCAACGGCTTGGATATTATTCTCGACGCATACTCTCAGAATTTCTTGGGAATCCGTGCTATAACCAAGAATGGGAGCTTCAACCTCGGAGATGACTTTTCCTTCGGAATACCCCGGCAAATAGAAAGCCACCGGATTCAACCCAGAAAGCTTCGCTTCCCTCAAAATATCGTAGAGGTGTTTACCCGACTCGGTATCTGAAATCACCAAAACACGGGTGAGAGCACGTCCGCGTTGACGCCAATGTACGAGGTAACGTCGTAGACTCCATCGAGCAGCTAAGAGTAATATGAGACCTAGAGGATAGGCTATAAAAATATAGGTGCGGGCAAAATCTACCTTCGTCATGTACGAGAAAATAGCTAGTCCACAGAAAAAATAGCTAGTGGCTTTGAAAACTAGACGATACTCATCGCTTCCTTGTCCGAGATACCGGATATTGCGAGAATTAGAGATATCAAGAGTGATAAACCATAAAATGGCAAGGACAAAACCCGTAGCAGCGTAATTCCACGATGCGTCAAAACGACCGAGTACTTCAGCGTTATTGAAACCAAAACTCACAAGATGTGAAAAAATGATGGTGAACGTAATCACCAGAGCATCGCAGAGATACAACGCTGCAACAACTTTAGGTTGCCAGGTTTTAAGACCGCGGTTCTCTGACCAACGTTGTTTAATGATGGTATTGCTAGCCACCTGAAGATTCCCCCGAATATTTCCCTAAGATAAAGAGCTAGGAGACACCCCTAAAAATTTGTATCTCCTAGTAGAACATCAGTACGTGAATGATACGCTATCTAATGTTATTGCGCTTCCCCCATGATAATCCTATGAACTCAGCAAATAGGCATATCACCTCAAGAAAACGGATAAATGTGGACAAAATTTCCTTAAAGAATGAACTTTGCTGAGGTAAATAGACATAAGTGTCAAGGATTGACGCTTAGATGAGTTCCGCTTCTGTGAGAATAAACTCTATAACAGGGGCATATAAATGTGGAGTAACATTGTCATCCATCGGAACAACCTCCAAAATATGACCCTGCTCAGCAGATACAAAAAGCCCTGGATCATTACAATCCGCAATGCCAATAGTATCCACACCAACAGAAGCCGCAAACCCCGCCAAACCATGATCTGCAATCACCAAATCAGGAACAATACCACGCTCAGATAACTGAGATAACGCAATATCCATGGGACCAGGAAAATGAGTATGTTGAAGACCGCCATACTGTTCAAAAACAATGACATCAAAAATTTGGCGAAGATCCCCATCTAAAAATCGTTCACCCTCACGAATACTCAGTACCTGCGCCCCATGAGAACGCGCAATATGTGCCATCTGCGCATAGATAGGAAATAATCCAGCGGGATGCCCTGTCGCAAAAAGAAGTGACTTCTTCTCACGGACCGCAGCACCAAAGATACGAGCATAACGACGTAAAGCATCAACACACAAACGGGCACTAATAGTATCCTGACCCATACGAAACTCTGGGTCAGAAACAATACCAACCCGACGCGTCATCACCTCAAAAACATCCTCATACGTCCATGGTCGAGTCCACTTCACACCAAACTCTAAATGCTCGTTGCCATCAATGAAACCTTGAATATGGCTTAGATTATTCTCACGAGCAGTCGCAACCTCACCCGTAATTTTAGACGCATCTAAATACGCCATAAACTCATCATCAGACATCGTAAAACGTTTAACGCCAACTCCCTGAGGATACATATTGCGCTCCTTCGACAAAACAGAAACTTTTCTACGCCAAACTCATAAGAGTTCTATATAACCTAAGCATATCTTCCGCACTATACTCCCATGTTTTCTCACGGGCACGGTGAGCACCATTTTGACCTAATAAACGCCTACTCTGTGGCGAACGAACCATCTGTTCTACAGCAATAGCCCACGCCTCAGGAGTACGCGGAGAAACCAACACCCCACTGACACCGTCAGCAACAGCACTTTTTAGCCCATCAACATCACTCGCTAAAACCGCAGCACCACAAGCCTGAGCCTCTAACGCAACTAAACCAAAAGTCTCAGAAGACGACGGAACAGCCACAATATCTGCCCTACGGAAAAACTCTGCCAACTCTTCTGGTGGATACGAAGGATAAAAATCAATACACTCATCCACTCCTAACTCCTCAGCACGAGAGACAAGCTGCTGGTGATACTCAGGGCTGCCCTGCCCAATAAAAGCGCACCTTACAGAAATGTCCTGAGGCAGAAGAGCAAGAGCCTCCACCAAAATGTGCAACCCCTTTAACGGTTGAGGCCGTCCAGCAAATACCAGAAAACATTCAGAAGAAGAACCCTCATTCATCCGACGAGAAGGCACTACATCGTGAAAAACCTGAGAATCAACCCCCGGCGGAATAACAACCATTTTCTCCTCCTGAGCACCATACCAACGCACCATTTGCTGAGCCTCATCAACAGTATTAACCACCAAAGAGGTCACCTGCTGACAAATCTTCTGCTCACCCTCATAACGAATCTGCGGCTCTTTCCCCTCACCGTGAGCAGAACGAGCATCCTTAGCAGCGGCAGTTGTGTGCATGGTGTGTACCCACGGCACAGAATAATCCTTCCACGCCCCCTCTAACAAAGAAAGAACACTCATGCCAGAAAGCCAATAATGAGAATGAACGATATCAGGATTCTCTAACGCCGCATCAGCTACTGCCTTTGCAAAATCATCAACCAACGCTGGCAACTGATCCTTTGACGCACCTGCCGCAGCATCAACTTGAAGACTATGCACGACCGTCCGCGGTAACACCTCCGATACCTGTGCGGACGGTGAAGAAGAACCAGAAGTATCTAACGTAAATACCTCTACTGATAGGTTCGGATACAGCTTCAACAACGCCTGAAGAGAACGAAGAATATACACATTCATTCCACCAGCATCCGCAGTACCTGGCTGATCTAAAGGCGACGTATGCATCGACAGAATATGAAGATGCATCTTAGGCGAATCAGAAGAACTGAACTGAGAAAAAAACTTTGTAGTATCGTGCTGCACCTCTTTACTGTATTGCACAACGAACAAGGACGCACCTATTTATCCTCGATAACGTCACGAACACGATGCACTACACAGAAAAGAGCAGAACATGAGATACTAAAAACCACGAACAGTAGGAGTCTAGCTATGCACAAAACACCCCGCAAAAAACAGCTACACGAAGACGGCCTAGAACGTCTAGCTATCATTGACACACAAGCTATCACCCACAACGTTCAAACCATCCGAAAAAATATCGGCAACCGAACACTTATCGCCATTATCAAAGCAGACGCCTACGGGCACGGTGCAATACCCGTAGCGAAAACCGTACTAGAAGCTGGCGCAGACATCCTTGGCGTCGTACACGTGAGTGAAGCTATAACACTTCGAGAAGCAGGAATCGAAGCTCCACTCATCGCATGGCTACACACCCCCCGCACCCCATTCGCTACAGCCATAGAACATAACATCCAGCTAGGCAGCTCCGGTTGGGATCTCGAACATATTGCGCGTGCAGCACAACAACTCAACAAAACCGCCCACGTCCACCTCAAAATAGATACCGGTCTAGGGCGTAACGGATGTGTACCAGAACAATGGGAGACTTTCTTCGCCCAAGCCAAAAAATATCAAGACCAAGGCCTTATCAACGTCTGTGGTATTTTCTCTCATCTAGCTGTCGCAGACGAACCTCAACGCCTTGAAACACAACAACAGCTAACGCATTTTTCTCAGGCCGTACAACAAGCCCAAACAATAGGCCTGAACCCAAAATATATTCACCTAGCAAATACTCCCGCCACCCTAGGAACGGGAGAAGGGCTTTACGGACAAGAGCTACTTTGCAATACAGTACGCGTCGGCATCGGACTTTACGGGTTAAGCCCCATCGAGGGTAAAACCTCACAAGAACTAGGTTTAGAACCAGCTATGACAGTGCAAACATACATTAGCGCAGTCAAAGAAGTACCCGCTGGACAAGGAGTCTCATACGGGCTCAACTACCGCACCACAAAACCCACAACATTAGCGCTCATCCCCATGGGGTACGCGGACGGGATACCTCGCATCGCCCAGAACGCACCAGTACGTATCTACAGAGAAGGATACCCCGCACAAAACCATACAGTCGTCGGCAGAATAGCCATGGACCAAATGGTGATAGACCTCGGCGAAGCTGGACTATCAGAGAGCAAACACGGATACTTAGGCGCTCGCGTTGTACTCTTTGGGGCAGGGGAGAATCCTCCAGTAGAAGCTTGGGCAGAGGCCGCTCAAACCATCAACTATGAGATTGTCACCCGCATTTCTGCTCGAGTCCCACGCGTCTACCACCCCTAAACGACGAAGAACGATAATACCCGTGATGAATAAGACCGTAACCTTTGAACTTTCCTCAAAAGAAGACACCCAACACCTTGCACAAGCATTAGCGCCACTGCTACGTCCTGCAGACCTCATCATGCTCAACGGCGAATTAGGAGCAGGAAAGACGACTTTCACGCGTTGCCTTGGACATGCGCTAGGGGTACGTGAAGGAATTATCTCTCCAACCTTTGTACTTTCTCGAGTGCACCCTAACCTTGCAGATGGTATCCGCCCTGGTGGACCTGACCTTGTGCACGTAGATGCCTACCGTCTAAGCAGCGCTGAAGAAATTGATGACCTTGACCTCGAATATTCTTTAGAACGCTCTGTGACCATCGTTGAATGGGGAGAAAACAAAGTTGAACACCTTAGCGATTCACGCCTAGAAATCGACATCATTCGAGCAACCGGAGGAAACGGAAACATACCATTTCAAGGGATAAACGATGAAGACGAAACGGATGAATACAGCTCAGAACCACGCACGATGATGATTCGCGGATGCGGGCCTCGGTGGAATACTGAAACATGGAATGAATTAGTGGACAGGCTCTCGGCTGTATTGAACGCTGAACAATAATCTTTTGACAAGGAAACCGCTAGACTAGAGAGCGTGCTTGTACTTGCTTTAGACTCATCCGCCACTGCATCTGTCGCCCTCGGTCAATGGACTGCCGATGGAGTCAGACTATTAGGCCAATGCAAAACCTCAGATACCCGTTCACATGCTGAAGTCATGGCTCCTTATGTGCAACAAACCTTAGAACAGGCTCAGCTCACCGCTAAAGACCTAGATGCTGTGCTTGTCGGTAGAGGACCTGGACCTTTCACAGGGCTACGTGCCGGCATTATGACGGCACGAGTGCTCAGCTTCGCTCATCACATTCCGTGTTACGGGCTTATGAGCTTATATGCCATCGCAGAATCTGCATATGAACATGCTCAAGAACACCAAAACCAGCGTTTTCTCGTGGCTACTGACGCCCGCCGTAGAGAAGTATATTCAGCAGAATTTGAACTCACAGAGCACGGATATCAACTCTGTACTGAACCAGCGGTAGGCTCTGCCTCCAATCTTAAAGACTTACCAGTGTACGGTGCAGGTGCCGGACTATACTCTAACGTTCTGAACGCTGCGGCTGATTTTACTCACGTTCAACCAGAGGCCTATGGCCTTCTCCACGCCGCATGGCGGTTAGGACAGAAAAACCTAAAGACCGAAACAAGTGCACTATATTTACGGGAATCTGACGCAAAAGTTCCTCAGTCTATGGTGACAGCAGGAACTGCCTAATGGAAAAAACTAGGACAACCGCAGACGGCTCAACGGTAGTGTTGAGAACATTAGAACTGGTCGATCTTGAACAAATTCATCGTCTAGAATGCGAACTCTTTCCGGTTGATGCTTGGCCGATAGAGATGTTTTTAGCAGAGGTACAGCACCCAACTCGTCATTACATTGTGCTAGAACAAGAACATCAAATTATTGGGTACGCCGGTGTTATGACAGTCGCAGACACCGCAGATGTCCAGACTCTAGCCGTCTGCTCCTCTGCGAGGGGGCGAGGCTACGGAAGATGGCTCCTCGAAACCTTGCATAAACAAGCCCTTGCCCGTGGCGCGGAACGTATCATGCTAGAAGTAAGAGCGGATAATCCTATTGCTCAGAATCTATATTTAGCTCAAGGCTATACGCCGGTGCACCGTCGTGAACGATACTATAACGATGGCGTAGACGCTCTGATAATGATGAAAAACCTCGAAAACGTTGAATCTCTCCAAGAAGAAAAACACCATGACCAATAGAGAACCCCTTGTACTAGGAATTGAATCATCCTGTGACGAAACAGGAATCGGCATCGTACGAGGAACCACACTCCTGAGCAATACGGTTTCTTCATCCATGGAAGAACACGTACGTTTTGGCGGAGTCATACCAGAAATTGCTTCTCGGGCACACCTTGAAGCGATGATTCCCGCGATAGAGCAGGCACTTGAAGAAGCTCAAGTGGATTTAGACGAAATAGACGCTATTGCTGTTACTGCAGGACCGGGCCTTGCCGGCGCGCTCATCGTGGGTGTCTCCGCAGCTAAGGCGTTAGCCGTTGCTACCGGAAAACCTCTATACGGTATTAACCATCTTGTTGCTCATGTTGGTGTCGGTCTACTTGATCAACCGACTCGCACTCTCCACCTCGAACAACTCTGCGAACGAGGGCTCGGCGCACTATTAGTTTCTGGCGGGCACACCGAGATTCTTGCCGTTCATAACATCACATCAGATGTTCGTCTTCTTGGCGCTACCCTCGATGACGCGGCGGGGGAAGCCTACGATAAAGTAGCTCGACTTCTCGGGCTCAACTACCCTGGGGGACCTGCCATCGACCAAGCTAGTCGTTCTGGAGATTCTCAGGCTTTCCGATTCCCCCGCGGACTTTCTGCCCGAAAATTTATGGGAACAGCTGAAGCCCCCGGACCTCATCGCTATGATTTTTCTTTCTCCGGTCTCAAAACAGCTGTCGCCCGAGTCATCGAAGGATATCAAGCACGAGAAGAAACTGTACCTGTTGCAGATATTGCTGCTTCTTTCCAAGAATCGGTAGTAGACATCATCACCCATAAAGCGTTATTAGCATGTACTGAACAAGGGCTAGAAACATTGCTCTTAGGAGGTGGCGTCGCTGCAAACTCACGGCTCAGAGAGCTGCTTGCTCAACGTTGTGCTGAACATTCGGTAGAACTGATCGTTCCTGAGCTGTCTTTGTGCACTGATAACGGTGCGATGGTTGCAGCATTAGGGGCACGCCTGGTTGCTGAAGGGACAAAACCTTCTCCTTTAGAGTTCGAGACGGACTCATCGTTACCTGTGCATCTCATCTCAATATAAGAACTGGATATCCACAATTGTCAAAGATGTGGGTTTAGAGGCATTGAGCTACTAAGTCTTTAACGACCGCACGTAAATTGCCTCCGGCCGATTGGGCAACCAGACGTTGTCTGGTGCTATTTCCTCCAGAGCCCATCATCGTCTTAATGTGCTTTAGTTCTTCAACGCACCCTAGATCTTGCGCAATGGGGGAAAGCTCGCTGACGAGTTCTTGTAAGTCTTCTTGTACAGGGCGTTCATCGTTACGATTATTTTGAATAATGATAGCGTCCAAACCATAACGTGCTGCCCGCCATTTGTTCTCTTGAACATGCCATGGTTTGAGGGCCTCTAGCTTTTCTCCTCTATCGAGTTTTCGTGAGAAAGATTCGACCAGACATTGGGTTAAAGCTGCGATAGCTGCAATATCTTTGAGCGATGACAGCCCATCACAAATACGCATTTCTACGGTGCCATAATGGGGTACTGGACGAATATCCCAACGGTTTTCACTAGGGTCGTCGATAACTCCTGTATGAAGCATATCTTGTAGATATGCTTCATATTCTTCCCAACTATCAAAGTGAAAGGGAAGTCCGGCTGTTGGAAGCTGCTGGAACATTAACGCTCTTTGGCTAACGTAACCGGTGTCTACACCTTCCCAAAAAGGGGAGGATGCCGAGAGAGCAAGTAGGTGGGGGTAGTAGGTGGTGAGTCCATCGATAATGGGTAATGCCTTGTCTCGAGAATCGACACCGACATGTACGTGAACACCGTAAATGACCATCTGTCGCCCCCAATACTGGGTACGCTCAAGCATCTTGAGATAACGTTCTTTAGAAGCTACCGGCTGGTCAAGACTCCGCGAGAAGGGGTGAGTTCCGGCGGAGAAGAACTCTATTCCTAGTGCATCGGTGGACTGTTTGAGAGTTAATGCACTGTGACGTAACTGTTCTATGGCTTCTGCGACAGTTGTGCAGACCCCGGTGACAAGTTCTAGGGTATTATCGAGAAACTCTCCGGTGAGATGAGCACCCTCAGTAGCATCCAATAATTCGGGGTTCTTCTGCTGTACTCGTGCTAGTACTTCTTGAGCCCGAGAGCATAGCTCCTGTGTTTTGGCGTCGACAAGGGCAAGCTCCCACTCTATACCCAATGTGGATGGTGCAGACGGTGCGAAGGGAATCATTGTTCTCCTACCTGTGATGGTGTTTTTCCATGGTAGGACAGAAAAGAAGAATTACGAACTTATGACGTCATAAAGGTGAGACAGCCAACGCTAACCGTCGAGAGGTTTTACCCTCTCCAATCCGCGTTAAAATGAGTGTTCCGCTACGTCCTGTCACTGATTTTTTAGTATTTTTGTGATGTCCTAGGAGCTTGATACGTAGTTGTTCGGGAGAAATATCTACCCCTCGTTTTTTGATAGTGAGAGTGGTGATGTTATTCTCGCGTACCCACCGTTTGAGGTGTTTATCGTTAATAGGAAGCACCTGCTCTACACGATACCCTTTGAGCCCGAGAACCTGCAGGGGAGAAGAACTGGTGAGATACGCAATATGTTCGTCAATAAGTTCTGCATCGGTGGTACGAATAATTTCGCCGAGAAGATGCGCACGAATTAAAGCACCATCTGGCTCATAAATATATTCTTTGACCTCATACAGAGGTTCAGATGCTTGTTGCTGGCTGTGAGATTCATGGTAAGGGCTAGAAACCTCAGTGATAACCGATGGTTCAAAAGGGTCACTATCAAGAACGAGCGCGCTTCTTTTAACGTGAGGTCGTGCTAACGCGTTAAACCATAACACCACTTCAACGACAGATCCCTGATGGCTAATCCACTGAGCTTCACATTCTTCAGGTATCTGATCGTGGGGGATAGCTGGCCCCATTTTGACGCCCATGGCAATTCCTGTTTGTGCTAATTTTCGAATGAACGATAAAGGCGGAGAAAAATCTTCTGCATCGAAAGTGCGTGACTGCGTTTTACCATGCTGGACAGTTCGCCGTGCAGGATCAAGCCATAACCCGTCAATTTGGCGCCCAAAAGTTTGGTGAATCGCTGCTAAATCAAGCTGTTCTATATCAGCACAAAAAACCTGTGCCGACGGAAAACCCATAAGATTATATTGGGCATAGCTAGCTGTTCTCTGATCAATCTCTACAGCAGTAACGGCTAACCCCGCCTGCGCAAAACTGAGTGAGTCAGCACCAATACCACACCCTAAATCTGCGACAGAATCAATCTGTGCTTGTGCAAAGCGCTGTGCATGTACCATCGCAACAGCTTGACGAGTGGACTGTTCATAACCAGCTTCGGTTAAAAGCATTTGGTGAGCTTGTTGCCCAAATTTTTCAAGAGCTTTTGTTCTGTTCTTTGCTTGAGTCAAAATCTTATGGACACTATCTGCGCTAAAGCCTTGTGCTCGTAATTGCGTCGCATGATTAAGCGCATGACTATCGTTATAGGGGACGAACAAAGCAATTGCTTCTAACTCTTCTTGAGTTTCTTCAACTGCTGGTGCCGGATGTACAGAGGTGCTCATAGTCGTCAGTGTCCTTATGTTTGGTTAGAGCTCATATTATAGATGCGCTGTGTGCGAAACTGGCGGGTTTTCTTGACCTTCTCTAGGGTACGGCTCTAAAGTTTGTGTTAGCACTTAAGAGCTGACAGTGCTAATAATTCTTGAAGAAGTATCGGCACCGCGACGACGAAACTCCCTCAAAGCACTACTTAGCTCAAACATCAGAAATGTTAAAAGAACATCAAGGAGCAAAAATGTCCTCCATCAAACCACTCGAAGACCGCGTAGTTGTCCAGATTCTCGAAGCAGAACAGACCACCGCATCTGGACTTGTTATCCCTGATACCGCTAAAGAGAAGCCACAGGAAGCAAAAGTTATCGCAGTTGGCCCTGGACGCACCGACGAAAAAGGCAACCGCATCCCCGTTGACGTAGCAGAAGGCGACATCGTCATCTTCTCCAAATACGGCGGAACCGAAGTATCCTTCGGCGGAGCAGACTACCTCATCCTCTCCGCACGTGACGTATTGGCTATCGTCAACAAATAATCTTTTCCGCACACAATACAAAGGAGCTAAGAATTCATGGCAAAACAGCTTGAATTCAATGACGCAGCTCGCAAGAGCCTGCAAGCTGGTGTGGATAAACTCGCAAATGCTGTCAAAGTGACGTTGGGCCCTCGCGGGCGCAATGTAGTTCTTGATAAGCAGTGGGGCGCACCTATCATTACTAATGACGGTGTATCTATCGCTCGTGAAATTGAACTAGAAGACCCATACGAAAACCTTGGCGCTCAGCTCGCCAAAGAAGTCGCCACCAAAACAAACGATGTAGCAGGTGACGGTACAACTACTGCAACCGTACTCGCTCAAGCGCTTGTTTCTGAAGGTCTGCGTAACGTCACCTCTGGTGCCGCACCAGGAGAAGTCAAACGAGGCATCGAAACAGCTGTTCGCGCTGTCTCCCAACGACTCCTTGAAAACGCCAGAGACGTTCAAGGCGAAGAAGTTGCACACGTAGCGGCTATCTCAGCACAGTCCCCAGAAATTGGTGAACTGCTTGCCCAAGCTTTCGACAAAGTCGGACAAGACGGCGTCATCACCATCGAAGACGGTTCAACCACAGAAATTGAACTGGAAATTACCGAAGGTATGCAATTCGACAAAGGCTACCTCTCACCATCATTCGTTACCGACTCTGATCGTGCAGAAGCAGTCCTCGAAGATAGCCTCATCCTGCTCTACCAAGGCAAAATCTCAACTGTTGCTGAGATTATGCCACTGCTAGAAAAAATCGTTCAGGCGAAAAAACCGCTGACCATCATCGCAGAAGACGTAGACGGAGAAGCTCTTAGCACCCTCGTCGTCAATAAGCTTCGAGGAAACCTCAACGTCGTTGCCGTTAAGGCTCCTGGCTTCGGCGACCGCCGCAAAGCAATTATGCAAGACCTTGCAATTCTTACCGGCGGAACCGTTATCACCGGAGAACTTGGAATCTCCCTTGACTCAGTCACTATCGACCAGCTCGGCTCAGCACGCCGTGTTACCGTCACCAAAAACAACACCACCATCGTTGAAGGTGCCGGTAGCTCTGCAGACGTCGCTGAACGAGTCAACCAACTCCGCGCAGAAATTGAGCGAGTCGACTCCGAATGGGACCGCGAAAAGCTCAAAGAACGTCTGGCAAAACTTGCCGGTGGTGTTGGAGTTATCAAAGTTGGTGCAGCAACCGAGGTCGAAGCGAAAGAACGTAAACACCGTATTGAAGATGCAGTATCCTCTACCCGTGCAGCACTTGAAGAAGGCATCGTTGCAGGTGGCGGAACCGCACTCGTGCATGCGTTAGCAGCACTTGAAGGTATGACACTTGAGTCAAAAGACGCTCAAACCGGTGTTGAAATCGTCAAGAAAGCACTCGTCCAACCTCTGCGCTGGATTGCTCAAAATGCTGGCGAAGACGGATACGTCGTCACCAGCAAAGTAGCTCAACTACCCGTTGGCTCTGGATTCAACGCACGTACCGGCGACTACGAAGACCTCATCGCTGCTGGCGTTATTGACCCCGTCAAAGTAACACGCTCAGCGCTAGAGAACGCTTCATCCATTGCCGCATTGGTACTGACAACCGAAACCCTCGTGGTTGAGAAACCCGAAACAGAGGACGAAGAAGATAAATAAAACATCTTCTTCTAGAACCCTCTAGAACAGAGAAAAGCCTGTTTTAGCCGCTCCCACAGCGACTAAAACAGGCTTTTCTCACCTCAAAAAGAACTTGTGTTTGCTCACAGTAGACTCAGAAAAAATACTATTTAGGCAGACAATCGACTCCAGTTCCGGTAACGTTCAAAGGTCAGCACTCTCGTCAATCAGATATATACACACAGAAAGAGAACTCTTTCATGGTTGCGCAAACACACACCAAATACCCGTTGAATAGGCGGTGGCTTAAAACCCAAGGTTTTCGCCCCGAAATTCAAGGCCTACGCGCATTAGCTCTCTTTCTCGTCGTCACCTACCACATCTGGTTCGGCAAAGTCTCTGGAGGCGTTGACGTATTCCTCTTCATCTCCGCCTTCCTCCTCTCACTATCAACCTTACGTAAAATCAATGAGGGAAAACCGCTTGCCCTCATCAAATACTGGCTACACGTCTTTCAACGCCTACTACCAGCTGCTGCCACCGTCATTGCCGGAACCGTCATCGCCTCATGGTATTTTCTCTCCCCATCACGCATCATGGGAATCATCCACGACGGCATAGCAGCACTCTTATACTTCCTCAACTGGCGTTTAGCATATAACTCAGTAGACTATTACGCACAAGACGCAGCCACAAAAACACCCCTACAACACTTCTGGTCACTGTCCATGCAAGGACAGATTTTCATCCTCTGGCCCATCCTCTTCCTCTGCGTCGCATTACTCGTCCGCCGCTTCCGCCTTAACCTCATCGGAACAGCCTTACTCGTATTCGGTACCGTCTGGGGAATCTCACTCGCCTTTTCCATCTACGAAACCGCTACCAACCAAGGCTTCGCATATTTTGATACACGCACTAGAGCATGGGAATTCGCTACCGGAACACTCCTTGCCATAGTGACCTTTTACTGGAAACCTCCACGATGGCTTCGCATCCCCATGGGATGGGTTGGCGTTGCCGGACTCATCCTCTGCGGGCTCATACTGCCAGTACAAGAAGCCTTCCCCGGATACCTTGCACTGTGGCCAGTAACCTGCGGCGCTCTCGTTATTCTTGCAGGACAAACAAACTCCCCATGGGGCGTTGACCGAATCCTCAGCTCCACCCCACTACTAAAGCTCGGCGAAATCTCCTACGCCCTCTACCTCGTACACTGGCCGGTTTACATCATCTACTCAACGCGCGCTCGCGTGGACCACCCTGATTTTTTGGTCGGTTCGTTGCTCATCATTAGCTCGATAGTCATTGCCACCATCATTCACTATGGAATTGAAGAACCTCTACGACGTACTCCCACCGTTAAAAAACATGCGGTACCGAAACCTCATCGTGGAATGAAAAAACTTCTCTCCGGTGCTACTGCTCGCCCAATAGCTATTATTCTGAGCTGCCTGATGCTTGTTGGTGTTCCTCTCGTGGGCGCTAAAGCGTGGGTCCACCATCGTAACAATCAGCTCGAAGCTCTTGCCGAAGCTGCCGGAAGCCCTGACTTTCCTGGGGCGTACGCCTACAACGAGGTTTCTACTCATTACAAGTATCCGCCTATTCCTACTACCGACCCCGAAAAACAATACGATGGTATCGACCCGAACGGCTGTGGCGGTCTTATCGGAGTAGACGGGGGAGTCATCAATTCACTCTGCGGACTTGAACAGAACTCATCTAAGGCAGATAGTCCTTTAATGATGGTTATTGGCTCTTCGCATGCTGGGCAATCTATTGCCTTCTATAGACCGTGGGCTCAAGAGCACCAAACAAACCTTATGGATTTACATCTTGGCGCGTGTCGTTACCCGTTGGAGGCAGAACCGAACCCTAACGAAGAATGCGAAGAATACAACGCTAATATTCGTCAGCTCGTACTTGATGTTCACCCTGAGGCAGTCGCCTTGCTCGTAACACAGACAGACGCGCATCATTCGGAGATTCTTGTGCCCGGTATCGAAGAAGAAATTGAAGCGTACACTCGAGCAGGGATACCTGTTCTTGCGTTACGTGATAATCCTCGATGGGCTGATAATATTTATGACTGTGCTCAGACTCATCCAGAAGATCCTACGTTTTGTGGAGAAAAGCGGGAACAAAAACTTGCAGATATTAATCCTGCTCAAGATTTGATAGACCGCAATCCCTTGGTTTATGGTCTTGATTTTTCGGAACAATATTGTCCCGATGGTTTTTGTTCTCCTATTTTTGGCAACGTCTATGTGTACATGGACGATAACCATATCTCTCGTGCGTACGGTTCTACTTTGGATCAAGAACTCAACCGACAGCTACAAGAACAAGGGTTTAGCCTCGGACGTACCTAAACTACTCCTTTTACCACATTAAATATTCATAATGGGGGCGTCTTATACCCCTACCATGTTGTCTGTTATCACGAAGAGAAAAATACCTACCTGTGGCATCAAAAGAACGTCGATTTAGACCAGAGATTCAAGGGTTACGCGCTTTTGCTGTGACCTTGGTCGTTGCCTACCATTTTTGGCTCGGGCGAGTTTCGGGAGGGGTGGACGTTTTCCTCCTCATCTCCGCTTTTTTGATGACGCTTTCATTCACTCGGAAACTAGAAACAGGTCAGCCAATCGGTTTTAAAGCCCTGAAAGACTACTGGGCACGTACTTTTAAACGTATTATGCCTTTGGCTACGGCAACTGTTCTACTAGTGCTGATGGGGACATGGTTTTTTCTGCCTGCGCCACGGTGGCAAGGGATTATTGATGAAGCCGTTTCAGTCGTTTTCTATTATGAAAACTGGTGGTCCATCAACAACTTGGTGGATTATTATGCTGCTGATTCTTCACAGGCCTCACCGTTACGCCACTTCTGGTCGCTATCGGTTCAAGGGCAAATATTTCTTCTATGGCCCTTACTCTTTGCTCTGAGCTGGGTCATTTACCGTATGATAGGGCGACGGTTCGCTCGCGGTATTCTAGCAACTCTTTTTGGTGCTGTTTTTCTTGCTTCATTGACGTACTCGGTCTATTACACACATCTTGACCAACAGCTTGCATATTTTTCTACGTACACTCGCCTTTGGGAATTTGCCTTAGGTTCTTTGATTGCTATCGGGCTGCCGTATCTTCGTTTCCCTTCAACCATCAAAATAATGGTGGGCTGGCTGGGCCTTATCGCAATAGTATTATGTGGCCTTATCCTAGATGTTGAAGGTAATTTCCCTGGGTATTATGCCTTGTGGCCTACTTTAGCAGCCGCTGCTGTACTGGTTAGCGGAGATAGTGCAAGCCGATGGGGTGTGGAGCGTTTACTCTCCCTCAAACCTTTATTATGGCTTGCGACATATTCTTATGGGCTTTATCTTATACACTGGCCTCTTCTTGTGTTTTACCTCTACACCGTCGACCAAGAAAAGGCCAGTACCAGCGCTGGAATCATACTCTTTGCAGTATCGTTGGGATGCGCTTGGATTCTTACTCAGGCGAATAAAAAACTTTTAACATGCACTCAGCGTTTTGACGGCAATGCACGTTTTTCTGTCCTGGTTGTTGGATGCTGTATGACCGTTGTCCTCGTAAGTACAACATTATGGAATGTCGTTTTAGAGCGTGCAGAACAACGCCTGAACGCTCAACCTATCGTCGATAACCCTGGTGCCCTTGCCCTTGAAGCAGGTTTCATTTACGAAGGTGAAGAAAATGCTGGTATTCGCCCTAGCTCTGCTGACCGTTTCGACGACCGTCCCCTCTATAGCACCTCTTGTGCGCCGAGCCTTCTAGAAACATACCATTTTGAAGAATGGAACTGTCATCAACTGACAACTTCTGAAGAGCCCACACGCCGAGTCATCGCTGTTGGAAACTCTCATATGGATCAGTGGGGCGATCCGCTTATCTCACTAGCAACACAAGAAAATTGGGATCTTCAATTCCTACAATTTAACGACTGCTACCTACTCGACCCTGCCCGTAATACCACAAATCAAGGATGCCAACGCTGGATTGAGAACTCACAACGCTATATCGATGAGCAAAAACCTGACCTCGTCATCACCATTGGAACAATCTCCGTGTACGAAGGCTCGGGGGAGTACGTCCCTGACGGGCTAGAAGAGTTTATTGAACATCTTGAGCACGAAGGTATTGAGATTATTGCTCTTCGGGATAACCCTCGTTTTGAATCAACTCATGCAGATTGTGAGACAAGAACCCATCAGCTCTGCACCTTCGACTCAGAACTTGCTCAACAACCTAGCCCCTTAGAAGAATACGCAGCACAATACCCTAACTTCGGCACTGTCGATATGACAGACTTGATTTGCCCCAACGCAGAGTGCCCTTCTGCTGTCGGTAACGTGTACGTATATCGTGATGATTCACATCTAACACAAACATTCGTCATCTCTGCAGAAAATTTCTTCATTCAACGGATGCTTGAAACACTTGAAGGTACTGAACATGCCGATACGGTTGATGAATCTTCGGTACCGGAATATTCAGATACATAAACTCGGTAAGCTCATCAGGTACAGAAAATATTGAATCGGTGAGACGTATACCCTTTTTATCGTGGAACTATTAGGGTTCACACCCTCTGGGGTTTACTATTAACAATTGGATAACCTTTTTCTCTTTCCTCCAGAGAATAACTCTCACAACCGAAAGGTCCGATTCGTTCATGGCTACGCCCACCGCATTGTCTGAAGATCCTTTTGGCTTCACCGGCCTCACCTACGACGACGTTCTTCTGCTACCAGGTAATACCGACGTCAACCCTGCAGATGCTGATACCTCCACAAAATTGTCAAAGCGTATCACCCTGAACACCCCTATTATTTCTGCTGCAATGGACACCGTCACTGAATCTGACATGGCTATTGCAATGGCTCGTCTGGGTGGACTGGGCGTACTACACCGCAACCTTTCCATTGAAGATCAAGCCACTCACGTAGACCGTGTAAAGCGTAGCGAATCTGGAATGATTACTAATCCCGCAACTATCGGTCCAGATGCAACAATTGAAGAATTTGATGCCGTGTGCGGACACTTCCGAGTTTCGGGACTTCCCGTCGTTGACGAAAACGGTATTTTGGTCGGTATCATCACCAACCGTGACATCCGTTATTTACCCGAATCTGAATACTCACAGCGTACCGTTCGTGAGATTATGTCCCCTATGCCACTAATCACCGGCTATGAGGGGATGTCCAAAGAAGAGGCCTACAACCTATTAGCTTCTAACAAGATTGAAAAGCTGCCTCTTGTTGATCAAAACGGCAAATTGACCGGTTTGATCACAGTCAAAGACTTTATCAAAACAGAACAATACCCTCACGCCACCAAAGACGATGAAGGCCGTCTTCGCGTTGGTGCGGCTGTTGGATTCTTTGGTGACGGCTACGAACGAGCTATGACCTTAGTAGAAGCTGGTGTTGATGCACTCTTTATCGATACCGCTAACGGACATTCACAAGGCGTACTCGATATGATTGCCCGTCTTAAAAAAGATTCTGCTGCCGATCACGTCGATATCATCGGCGGACAGGCAGCAACCCGTGCTGGTGCACAAGCCATTATTGACGCTGGAGCAGACGGCGTTAAAGTTGGTGTTGGCCCTGGTTCTATTTGCACTACTCGCATTATTGCTGGTGTAGGTGTCCCGCAGGTAACAGCCATTAACGAAGCTGCTAAGGCTGCTATTCCGGCAGGCGTTCCTTTGATTGCTGACGGCGGTATGCAACATTCCGGTGAAATCGGTAAAGCCCTTGTTGCTGGTGCTGATTCTGTGATGATGGGCTCCATGCTTGCCGGTACCGCAGAATCTCCTGGCGACCTAATTTTTGTTGATGGCAAACAATTCAAAGCATATCGAGGTATGGGTTCCTTAGGCGCAATGGTTTCTCGTGGACGCCACAAGTCTTACTCGAAAGACCGTTATTTCCAAGCGGATGTTTCTTCTGAAGAGAAACTTATTCCTGAAGGTATTGAAGGACGTGTTCCTTTCCGCGGTCGTGTCGGCTCTGTTTTGCATCAGCTTGAAGGCGGTCTACGTCAGACAATGTTCTATGTTGGTGCTCGCACCATTGAAGAATTGAAATATGAGGGTAAGTTTGTGCGTATCACCCCCGCAGGACTCAAAGAGTCTCACCCTCATGACATTATGATGACGGTTGAAGCACCAAACTACCGTCGCTAAATCATTCGGCGTGGTATACCCCATAAGCGTTATGCGCTTGCTGGGGTATTGCCTCTAACGAAAGGAACGAACCATGTCCGATATCGAAATTGGTTTATCAAAACGGGCTCGTCGCACCTATAAGCTCGACGATGTTGCTCTAGTACCTTCTCGTCGTACTCGCGACCCTGAAGACGTGAGTACCTCATGGCGTATTGACGCTTTTACCTTCGAAACACCCCTAATCGGTGCACCGATGGACTCGGTGATGTCTCCGCAAACTGCTATCGCGTTGGGACGTTTGGGTGGATTAGGCGTTTTAAACCTTGAGGGATTGTGGACACGCTATGAGAACCCTCAACCTTATTTGGATGAGATTACTTCTTTAGAGCTTAACGATCCTGTTGCTGCTACTCGCCGCATGCAAGAAATCTATGCTGAGCCTATTAAAGCTGAGCTAATTACTAAACGCCTTTCAGAAATTCGTGATTCTGGTGTTATTGTTGCAGGCTCTTTGACTCCTCAACATACTCAAGAGTTCTACGAAACTGTTGTTAACGCTGGTGTCGATATTTTTGTGATTCGCGGGACTACTGTTTCTGCTGAGCATGTTTCAGAAAACCGTGAACCGCTCGACCTTAAAAAGTTTATTTACGAACTTGACGTTCCGGTGATTGTTGGTGGTGTAGCTGGGTATACTCCAGCGTTGCACCTGATGAGAACGGGTGCGGCAGGTGTTCTTGTTGGGTTTGGTGGAGGCTCATCGATGACCACTCGACGTGGTCTAGGCATTCAGGCATCTATGGCCACAGCTATTGCTGATGTGGCAGCTGCACGTTCTCGTTACCTTGATGAATCTGGCGGACGCTATGTACACGTCATTGCTGATGGAGAACTTGGACGTTCAGGGGACCTCGTTAAAGCTCTTGCTCTTGGCGCAGATGCTGCGATGATTGGTGCACCTCTCGCACGCGCAAGTGAAGCACCTGGCCGCGGACTCTATTGGGGCAATGAGGCTCATTCAGTGAACTTCCCTCGAGGTATTCGCACAAACCTCGGTACGGTTGGTACTCTCGAAGAAGTCTTGTATGGTCCTTCCCATCACGTTGATGGCACATCCAACATTGTTGGTGCTTTGCGACGGGCTATGGCAACATGCGGTTTTACCGATGTGAAATCTTTCCAACGAAGCGAATTAGTACTAGCCGACTAAGGATAGACACCTAACATAAAGGAACGTGTCTTCACGTCAATAAGCCTTAAAGAACGCTCTGACATCACCGATAGTGGCGGTGGTGTCAGAGCTTTTTGATATCAAACGTTATAGGGTAGATATCGTGTTGAAATTAGCTTTTACTCCTCGATGGATTGCCGGTTTGCTCTTGGTTATTGCTTTGAGCACGGGGTTTGTGATGCTCAGCCACTGGCAGCTTTCCTCCGCAACTTGGGGGCAACGCACCGCTGATCCCGCCAAAGAAATTGTGCAGCCTTGGGAAAAATTTCTTTCAGCACATGAACCGTTAACTATTGAGAACTCTGACCATATGGTTAAGGTGACTGGTCACTATATTGCAGGTTCTTCCTATCTGGTCACCGATAAACTTAATGAGGGACGCCAAGGATATTGGGTAGTGAGTGCTTTCCTTCCCGAAGCAACACCTGCAACAGATTCTGAACCTCGAGCTCTTGCTATTGCACGAGCATGGACTGCCAAGGACTCACTTCCTGCAGAGCCTCAAGGCACTCTTACCGTGATTGGTCGTATCGTCTCTAATGATGCTCCTTATTATTCTCGAGATATCGAGCAGAAATACTCTGCTGAACAGATCACTTCACAGCGTATGATTGGAACTGCAGCTAGCGCTCAACTGACAAACCTGTGGGATATACCCCTCTACGGTGCGATTATTACTGCCGATGCTGAAACACCTCAAGGCACTCCGCTTCCTTTGGATGCTGAAGGAAAGCTACTATCCTCAGCTACTATTGTGGGGCAGACTAGAGATTTACACGGGGTGAGAGCTTCTCAAGTGACCCATGAAGACGTGAACTGGTTAAATATTTTTTATGCGCTGGAGTGGCTTGTTTTTGCTGGTTTTGCGTTCTTCCTCTGGTGGCGGATGCTTAAAGACTCTTATGAAAAAGCTCAAGACCCTGCTGAATATTTTGAATATGAGGGACAGTATTGGTTAGATGAAGACTCCGGAAGATACTATTACTGGGATCCAGCCGAAGAACAATACTACTTTTTTGACGATATTTCACAGCAACAGATACTAGAAGAAAGAACGAATAAACATGCATCATCATGACTCGTCACCTCAGAAACCTCAAGAACGTCAAGACGGCAAAAAAGTGGTGCTTACCGGAGAAGGCACAGCTGACGGTAAAGGTGGATTTACTATCCGCAAAAAATTCGGTGGAACAGAATCTCAGATTCGATCTTCCCTGACCTTTTATAAATGGTGCGCGTGGATTTCTGGTACGTTCCTTCTCCTGCTCGTTCTCGAGATGATTACTCGTTATGTTTTCCGTTTTGACCTTGTGATGGGCGCTCAAGACGCACACACTGGTCAGAGTGTCCCTCTGGGCTTATTGAACCTTGAAACAGATAACTTGGTGGGAGGAATTAACATCTCAACATGGATTCTGATTATCCACGGATGGTTCTATGTTGTATATCTTTTCTCCTGTTTCCGTCTATGGCTTTTGATGCGTTGGGCACTACCACAACTTATTGTGATGGCATTAGGCGGTGTCGTTCCTTTCCTCTCATTTATTGTTGAGAGCCGTATTCACCGTGAGACTTTAGCGTTACTGCGGGCAAATCCGCAAGCCACAAAACGTTACTAACACTTCAATACCGGTAGTGATAAATATTCCCTTTGCTCTTGTCCGGATAGATTATTGCCGGTATCTGAACATTGTGTTTTAGAATGAAGATATATTCTTCGCTTTTTCTGCCTTCTCGGTGAAAAAGTTCCTCATATCAACTGTTAAGGTGACTCGTGACCAACACATCTCATACGGAGCTAGAACAGCGTCCAGTTTTGGTGGTTGACTACGGTGCTCAGTACGCGCAGCTTATTGCTCGTCGCGTTCGTGAAGCCGGTGTTTATTCCGAAATTGTTCCGCATACTATGCCAACCGAGCAGATTCTAGCTAAGAACCCAGCTGCTCTTGTTCTCTCTGGTGGTCCTTCTTCGGTATATGCAGAAGGCGCTCCTAAGGGCGATATCGCACTCTTCGAGTCGGGTATTCCCATCTTTGGTATTTGCTATGGCTTCCAGGTGATGGCACAGACCCTTGGCGGAACTGTCGCCCAAACAGGGCTTCGCGAATATGGCGCAACTGATGCATCAGTGTGCGCTGAAAACTCTTCCTTCCTTACCGGAACCCCAACAACTCAGAACGTCTGGATGTCCCACGGCGACTCTGTATCACAAGCACCTGAAGGCTTCACTGTACTTGCGCAGACACCTGGCGCTTCTGTTGCCGCAATGGTGGATGAAGACCGTAAACTTGGTGGCGTCCAGTGGCACCCCGAAGTCAAACATTCTGATTATGGTCAGGTTGCGCTTGAGAACTTCCTCTTCAACATTGCAGGACTAAAGAAGACTTGGTCTACCGGTAACATCATTGAAGAACAAGTAGCGAAGATTCGTGAGCAGGTCGGTAAAGACCGCGTTATCTGCGCCCTATCCGGTGGTGTTGATTCTTCTGTAGCAGCGGCACTAGTACATAAAGCAGTAGGCGACCAACTGACTTGTTTCTTTATTGATCATGGACTCTTACGACAGGGCGAACGCGAACAAGTCGAAAATGACTACGCTAGCACTATGGGTATCAAGGTCATTACCATTGATGAGTCCGAACGCTTCCTCAACGCTCTTGCTGGTGTCAGCGACCCTGAAACGAAGCGTAAAGCTATCGGTCGTGAGTTTATTCGTTCTTTTGAAGCTGCACAGCGTCAACTGATTGAACAGGCACACGATGATGGCAGCGATATTAAATTCTTAGTACAAGGAACTCTCTACCCTGACGTTGTTGAATCAGGTGGGGGAGAAGGTACCGCAAATATTAAGTCTCACCATAACGTAGGCGGTCTACCTGAAGACATGACCTTTGAACTGGTCGAACCTTTACGTACCCTCTTCAAAGATGAGGTTCGTGCTATCGGCCGTGAGCTGGGTGTTCCCGAAAAGATTGTGGCTCGTCAACCCTTCCCCGGCCCCGGCCTGGGTATCCGCGTTGTTGGTGAAGTAACATACGAGAATTTAGAGATTCTACGAGCTGCAGACGCTATTGCTCGTGAAGAGCTCACAAATGCTGGTCTTGACGACGAAATCTGGCAGTGCCCCGTTGTGCTTCTTGCCGATGTTCGTTCTGTCGGCGTGCAAGGTGACGGCCGTACCTATGGTCACCCCATCGTGCTACGCCCCGTATCCTCCGAAGATGCTATGACCGCCGACTGGTCTCGTCTACCGTATGACGTATTAGCGAAAATCTCGAACCGTATCACTAATGAAGTCTCTGAAGTGAACCGTGTCGTTCTGGACGTTACTTCAAAGCCTCCAGGAACTATTGAGTGGGAATAAACCCCTCAACGTCTTCTTGAACTTGTTAACGCATGGTTCAAGAAGACGTTTCTTCTTTAAGCAAAGTATTCTTTAAACCGAAATGTCTGAGTGAATAGAAAAATATCGTGGTATGCGCAGAAGCTACGCATACCACGATATTTTTGTAAGCCGATGAGCCAAACGTATATAAGAGTTCGCCTCATTGTGAGGATCTCGGGCAAACCTCAGATATCCATGTATGTTCTTTTTTAGGATGCGTTTATGCGGTACATCTTCGATTCATAAGGACGTAATGTTTGACGCATATCGTCCTCATAGTTTGAAAGTACTAATTCGCCTTGATCTAGTAGCTCATATTCACGAGTGAGCTGTTGATCGGTGAAATTCGAGATAACAAGTAGCTTAGAACCATCTTGTGCATGACGCTCATAGGCATAAACCTGAGCATCCTCAACATCAAGAGGAATAAAATCTGCATACACAAGAAGGTCTTTGAGCTCACCACGACGTAGCTGAATGAGCTTTTGATAGTGATAGAACAGAGAATCACTATCAGCAAGAGCTTCTTCTGCGTTAATGTTCTGGTAATTAGGGTTAAGTTTAATCCACGGTTCTACGGCGCTAAAGCCTGCGTTATCGCTTGCATCCCATTGCACGGGGGTTCTCGCGTTATCTCGTCCTTTAGCGTAGATGAGTTCCATACACGCGTCGTGACTAAGGTTGCCACGTTCTACGACCATATCTTCGTAGAGATTCAACGAATCGAGATCTCGATAGTCGTTAATCTCTTCAAATTGGACGTTTGTCATACCGAACTCTTCCCCCTGATAGATATAGGGGGTGCCCTGCATACCGTGAAGAGTTGTCGCTAACATTTTGCCTGAGAGCACACGCCACTGTGGTGAATCATCACCGAAGCGAGAAATCAGTCGAGGCTGGTCATGGTTATTCCAGTACAATGATCCCCAAGCTCGTCCTTGTAATGTGGTCTGCCACGTATTAAGAACTTCTTTAAGGTCAACGAGATCGTAGGGTTTGATAGACCACTTGCCCATACCGGTGGCGGGGTCTGTATCTACACCCATATGCTCAAAATGGAAAATCATGTTGAGCTCTTCAGTATCAAATCCCGCAAATTGTACGGCGTCTTCTGCTGAGGTTTGAGACATCTCTCCGACGGTCATTACATCATAATTCGCTGCGGTTTTGAGATTAAGTTCGTGCATCCACTGGTGCACTTTGGTACCGTTTTTGACCACGAACGGGATAGATGAACCATGCTTATCGAAGTCAATATTGGGGTCATCTGGTAGTCCCTCTGGTTTAGAGATGATGTTGATAGCGTCGAGGCGGAAACCGTCGAGTCCTTTATCGAGCCACCAGTTAATCATGGTGTAGATTTCTTCACGAACCTTTTCATTCTCCCAGTTCAAGTCGGGCTGTTTCTTGGAGAAGATGTGTAGATACCATTGATCGGTGTGTTCATCGTATTCCCAAGCGCGCCCCCCAAATTCTGAGCCCCAGTTGTTTGGAGGTAGTGGGTTGCCGTCTTCGTCAACACCTGAAGAGTCACGCCAATAGTAGTAATCACGGTAGGGGTTCTCTCGGCTAGAGCGAGATTGCTTAAACCACTCGTGTTCATCGGAGGTGTGGTTGACGACAATATCTAAGAGAATCTTAATACCGAGGCTATGGGCGGTCTCAACGAGAGTATCAAAATCTTCCATCGTGCCAAACTCATCCATAATGCCCTGATAATCGGAGATGTCATACCCCATGTCATCGTTGGGGGAAGAAAACATCGGGCAAAGCCAGATGACGTTAATTCCTAGTTGTGCAAGGTATGGAAGGCGTTGTGTGATACCGGGAAGATCGCCGATACCGTCATGATTAGAGTCTTGGAAAGAACGTGGCCAAATCTGGTATACGACAGCTTCTTTCCACCAAGTACGTGCTGCTGAACTCATGGAGAACTCCTTAAGAATAAGTGGGTGATGGTTGGGGGACTGTGGAACATGTTGAATGTTAGAGAGCTATCTCTACGAGAACTCCAGAATGATCAGAGATAGCTTCTGGAGTGTTATCGGCAAAGACTACTCGGTGGCGTAATACTGGAGCGTTCAATCCCTTGGTCAGGATGAAATCAATACGTTTAGCCTCCGTCGAATTTTCCCATCCTGCAATATTTTTATGAACGGTGTATTCTCCGTCAACGTGTTTTGCCTGAGTGTAAGTATCGGCCCACCCTGCCTCGAGCATTTGTGCGTATCCTTCTGAGGGGATACCTGCATCATTATTAAAATCTCCGGCGAGGATGATGGGGCTATGATGGGCTAAGGCTTGAAGTTGTTGGTTAAGTGCATCAAAATCGTGGCGGAAGAGCTGTTTTCCTTCTCTTTCCCACCAATTCATGTGTGTACTAGCGAACCAGAAGTCTTGTTGATTGATATTGATACATGCTGCTAGAGCGCAACGACGGTACACATTTTTATAGTCGTATTGCGGGTCACTCATGTGCACGGTGTGCAGTGTATTGAAGGGGTGTTTACTCAGGAGCGCTACACCTTCGTCGTAGATTCCCCATCCTTCGTGGGACTCTGCCCAGCTCCAGTAATAGGTTCTTCCGTCTTCTTGGAGGAATTGTGCCAGCAAGAGTGCAAAATTATCAAAGGTGATAGGGCGTTCTGTGAGTGGGCGATATAAATGGTCTGTCTCAACAAAAGGTGCTTTGATGAGCTGGTTGACCTCTTGTAACGCGATAATGTCGATATCTTCTGACAAGATGAAGTCTGCGAGGACTCGTATCTTGTGGAGTTGATGAAGTTCTAGCCAGCTATGTGTATTAAGCGTCAAAATCTTCAAGAGCTAAAACCTTTGGTGTGTTTGGGTACGGTCTTATGAAAAATCCTAAAAGTACTTTTGACGAAAAGCGATAGTTTTTATAACTCAGCGAGAGGAACTTTTTCCATCTCATGGAATTTCTTTCCAGTTTCTGAAAAACGTACCAGAAGTGCTTCTTCTCTCAAAGAAGTATGTTTTTAGCGTACTAATACACATATAGTGTGGTGTAAAACAAACACATCCATTACATATACATTCAATTACGGTGAAAGGGATTCTCTAATGATGGAGAAAATCCAGAGGTTCGGCTCGGCAATGCTTGCCCCCGTCCTCCTCTTTGCTTTTGCTGGTCTTGTCGTTGGCATCGCAATTATCTGCAAGAATGAGCAACTTCTTGGCTCAATCGCTGCTGAAGGCACTGGCTGGTATAACTTCTGGTCTGTATGGGAGTCTGGCGCATGGACCGTCTTCAACCAGATGGAACTACTCTTCGTCTTGGGTCTGCCCATCGCATTAGCAAAGACCGCTAATGCTCGTGCAGTACTTGAAGCTGCGATGGTATACCTGACCTTCAATTACTTCATCGCAACAATTCTTTCTATTTGGGGCCCTGCGTTCAACGTTGATTATGATGTTGATCTTTCCCAAGGTGCAGCTGGCACTGGATTGAAGATGATTGCCGGTATTAAGACTCTCGATACTGGTATCTTCGGCGCTATTATCATTTCTGCTATTGTCGTGTGGCTTCACAACCGTTATTTCGACACTAAGCTCCCCGACTTCCTCGGTATTTTCCAAGGAACACAATGGGTATATGCTCTTGGCTTCTTCTTGATGATGCCGGTAGCCTTAGTGTTCTGCCTTGTCTGGCCTTCCGTTCAGCATGCAATTGGTTCTATGCAAGGGTTCTTCCTGAGCACCGGCGTCTTTGGTGTTTGGCTATACACCTTCCTTGAGCGTATCTTGATTCCTACGGGCTTGCACCACTTCATTTATACCCCCTTTATTTTTGGCCCAGCAGTGGTTCCTGACGGAATTATCAAGCACTGGGTAGCCCACCTTAACGAGTACTCCCAGTCTTCTGCACCGTTGAATGAACTTTTCCCCGGTGGCGGATTTGCACTTCACGGTAACTCGAAAGTCTTTGCTCCTATCGGTATTGCTGCCGCATTCTACGTCACAGCACGTAAAGAGAAGAGAAAAGAACTCATGACGCTATTGGTTCCTGTCTGCCTCACCGCGATGCTTATCGGCATTACAGAGCCTCTAGAATTTACCTTCTTGTTCCTTGCTCCTCCTCTGTTCTTGGTACACGCAATTCTTGCGGCGACCATGTCTGCAACCATGTACTTCTTCGGACTATCCGGCAACATGGGCGGCGGCTTAATCGACTTTGTCTTCCAGAACTGGGTTCCCTTGTGGGCAAATCACTGGCCAACCTATGTTGCTCAAATCGTGATTGGTCTGTGCTTCACCGCGTTGTACTTCTTCATCTTCCGTTTCTTGATTATCAAGTTCAATTTCAAGACTCCTGGCCGTGAAGAAGACGGAAAAGAAGCTAAGTTGTACTCTAAAGCTGAGTACCGCCAAGCGAAGAAAGAAGGAACTCTTAAAGCTTCTGCTGAAGAATCAACGGTAGCTGTTACTACTGATTCTTATACTCAACGTGCAACAGACTTCTTAGCACTCTTAGGCGGGGCTTCAAACATCACTTCCGTCAACAACTGTGCTACGCGTCTGCGCGTTTCGGTAGAGAACCCAGAACTTGTAGGTTCTGAAGCAGATTTCAAATCTGCTGGTGCCCTTGGCCTTGTCAATAAGGGTAAAGCCTTACAGGTTATTGTTGGGATGGATGTCCCACAGGTTCGAGACCGTTTCGAAACCATGGTGAACGAACCATCATAAAGAGAACACGTCATATGACATTCTCTTGAGATGAGGAAGGCTCCTGAACCGAATACACATGTATTATCTAGAGATAGGTACATCATCTTTCGGCTCAGGAGCCTTCGTGGATCTTCAGACAATAGTTAACGCGCATCAGCATCACCTCAGCAATACTGAACGTGAAATTCTTGCCTTCATGTTAACGCATGAAGAATTTGTTGCAGAGTCGACTATTAACTCTTTAGCGCATCGTACGTATACGTCTACTTCGAGTATTATTCGGCTGACCAAAAAACTGAACTTCTCAGGTTTTACAGAGCTAAAGTATTTCATCAAAAACTCGTTGAATACGGCCTCTGAACGTCCTGTAGACTTTGTGAGCTCCGGCGTTGAAGACATTATGAAGACTCTTGAAACACTTCAAAACACCGATTTAGAAGATATTTTGAGCCATATTCATCGTGCCCGTACCGTGTATTGTTTTGGTACCGGATACGCTCAACGAAACGCTATTCAAGAGTTTTCTAAATCTTTATTAGTATGCGGAAAATTTGCGCATGTTATTCCTGCTAAAAATGAATTTGCTGGAAGTATTTCGAGTATGACCACCGACGACCTCGTCATTGTGGTATCGCTCTCTGGTAATACGGAATCTGTACAAGAAACAATCAATGCTCTTTCCTCACGCAAGATTCCGATGCTTGCAATTACAGCTCAAAGTCTGAACTACATTTCATCTCATGCAACCTATTCTTTGCGCTATGAAGCAACTCCCACTCATATTGGTGACCATAGCAAACACCCCTATCATTCTTTTGTTGCGTTGAGCGTTCTACTAGACTATATCGTTCGGCAATACATGAATTTCTTAGACACAGAGGATCAATAGTGAATAGTATTCTGTACCGGCTTAACGACCCCGACTCCACCAAAAAATACTTATTTTGGTATTGGATTATTTCTCCACTGTGCTATTTTCTATACACTTTTTTACTCAGCTCCCAAACTCAATTACCGTTAGAAGAAGTTCTTAACGCGCCGTTGATTGCGGTAACTTTTCTTATCGCCTGTATGACTATCCTCTTAGCAGGCCTCCTTAACCTCATCAAAGATGAGGGGGACTATGTTGAACGTAACTTTGGTATTTTTGCAATGGTTCAGCAACTTCTCGTAGGAAACCTCTTGGGTGTTTTCTTAGCATTTTTCTTCACTCGTTCTCGTTGGGGTGCTCTTCCTGCAGCATGTTCTACACCTCAACGATGGATTCTTTGGGCAGGCATGGCATTGATTTCTGTTTTGACAGTTTTGGTGATGATTTCTTATTGGAACTTGTCGATGGCTTAACTCCTGAGGGCCTTGACCCGTATGATGGATAACTAGAGTAAAACCGCACCCTAAACAGTATCGAAAGAGCTTTCATTCGTGAACGAACAATCAGCTACCCCTCAACCGGCTCAATCTTGGGAATCTGCCGGTAGTAGCGCCTTAGGAACCTCTGCACCCTCAGTGAGTGAACAACTTGAGAACGTCGTAGAGATTCTCGACTATGAAAAAGGGTTAGAAACGTGGAACCGCCAAATGGACCTTTATACCGGTCCAGATGCACTCCTTGACTTTAATCAGATTGATTATGTCCATATCGACATTACTGATGCTAACCCCTCAGGCTTAGCTCAGCTGATGATGGGGCGTAAAACACGACTTTCTACGATTATTCGTGATAAAAACAAACGTGAATCTGCCATGCGTGCAGCTCAAGCTTTACGTAGTAAAATCTTTGAGCTTGAAAACCAGCACGGGCTTTCTGCTGGTTATTTTGCTGCAGGTACTGCTTCCTGGCTTTCTCGAGATGTTCACCATGCTCAAGGTGCACCAGAAAAACGTTTTATTGCGCCAGTTCTTTTGACTCCTATTGTCATCACACCTCACCCAACCAGTGAAGATTTTGAAATCCGTCTATCGGGATCAGCGAAATTAAACCCTGCTATGGTGCGTCAAATCCATAAAGAATACGGTATTGACCTTGGTTCCATGGATGTTGCGCAATTAGCAAACTCTATGTCAAAACTTGACCCGGAACCTGTGATTGACCGTATGCGCACCAGCACCGGCCACGTTCCTGGAATGTTGATTGAGTCAAAATATCTTATTTCTACATTTGCTGACATCAAGGAAAATGCGGCAGAACTTCCGGAAGACTCTTTCACACCTCTTGTTCGTAAACTGGCAAAACTTGCGTTAGAGCCTGAAGACACTACACGCCCAGAAGTCTTTGTTAACAATTCTGCAGCTCCCCTTGATCAGAGAGCGCCCCATAGCGAGATGTTAGCTTTTGACGCTGATTCCTCGGCCCAAGAAATTATTGACTTGGCGCGCTCTGGACATTCTCTGGTTGTTACAGCACCATCTGGTACCGAGCCGCTACAGATGGCAACCAATATTGCTACAACTCTTATCCACGACGGTAAATCTGTTCTAGTTGTGGGGGAGCGTAGTTCAACCGTCGAAAACTTTGCGTCACTTCTGAAAAATATTGGCCTTGACCAATTCACTTTTGATCTTTTGAAGGAACATTCTTCAGAAGAGTTGCGAGAACTTCTGGTACAAGCCATTATTCGCAATGAGAACGCAGCTTGCCCGAATATGAGCGATGTGTACGAGCGACTCGTCTCCTCTCGCAATAAACTTATTTCTCACACAAATTCCCTCAAATTTACGGAATCACGTTGGGGTTGTTCAGTGTACGATGCGTTGCAGACCCTTGCCGCTTTAATGACGCAAAATCCTGCACCTACTACGACGGTTCGCTTCAACCGTCACGTCATGGACGCGCTCTCTCATCGCGCAAAAATTACGGAGAAAATAGAACGTTTTGCGCAACTACGCGCGTTCCGTCCTTCTACTTTGCTGTCTTCTTGGCATCGGGCAAAACTCTATGATCAAGAAGAATGTAAAGCTGCGCACCGTCTCGTAAAATCTTTGATAGATTCTCTGCAATCAATGCACGCGAAGATGAGCCAGCTAAGCGAACAAACCGGTTTGCGCATGGGAGAAAGCTACCATGAATGGGACGCTCAACTTCAACTCCTAGAACGCATTCGTCAGACTCTTACAAAGTTTCGTGTAGATGTTTATGACCGCCCAGTGACTGACCTTATTGCTGCTACCGCAAGCAGCGCATGGCGTCGTGAACACGGTATAGAAATGAGCAGTATTCAACGCTCTCGTCTTCGCAAAGCGGCGAAAGAATATATTGTTCCTGGCGTGCATATTAACGACCTACACGAGAATCTTCTCATCGTTCAACAAGAACGAGAAGAATGGATTGCACGTGCTGTTTCTCCTCGTGAACCACAGGTTCCTGCGAACCTAACACGTTTACAAGAACAACTTGCGGAGTTAGCAGATGAGTTCTCGGGTCTTGCCATCGTTCTAGAAGACCACCCCGACGGAAATGACTTTTTAAACACTGAATATAGTGTTCTTCTTGAACGTCTGACCATGCTAGACGCCGACGAAGAGCTACTATATACCTTGCCTGAACGCGAAGAAATTCGCCGTGAACTCTACGAACTGGGCCTAGAAGAATTTCTTGCAGACCTCCTCAAACGCCAAGTTCCAGCAGAACATGTTAGTGCAGAACTTGAACTTGCTTGGTGGCAGAGCGCTCTTGAAAAAATGTTGGATAGCGATGAGATTGAAATTCTTGATGGCGATAGCTTGAGAATTCTTGAAGAAGAGTTCCGTACCGCTGATCAAGCTCATATTGCGGCAACTCCGGCGCGACTAGGTTCTTCTATCCGAGATATTTGGAATAATCGTATTGTTGCAGATCCTGATGCTGCAGCGTATCTGAAGAGCCAGCTTCGTGGACATCACTTTGATTTTGATGCGGTTCTCAAACATTCCAGTACGCTCGTTCATGCCCTGTACCCATTATGGACGTCGAGCCCGTTTGCACTGACTCGCAGACTGGCTAATACGGTGCGTTTTGATGCGGTGATTCTTCTTGACGCAGAATCGACCCCATTAGCAGCAAACCTTCCGGCTATCATTAGGACCGAACAGGTTATTGCTATTGGGGACCCCCACAGCGGTTTCCCTGCACCGTTCATGGTTTCTGCTGTGGCAAAGAATGCTCCCTTGGAGAAGAACCCAAAAATTGAGAGTACTTATAGTGCGCTTTCGAAGATTCTCCCTGCACGGACTTTAGCTCTTCTTTCTGAGCGGACTGTTGATCCGGCAGTATTCAGCTACTTGAATGATAATTTTTATTCTGGTGCTTTGAATTTTTACCCTTGGGGTGAAGAAATATCTGAGGACATTCCTGCCTTCATCGCTGAGTATATTGACGCCACTGGAAAGATTAGTGATAACTCAAATCTTGATTCTCCTGCTGTTGAGGTTGATAGCGTCGCTAAACGTGTCCTTGAACATGCGTATAAGAACCCTAATCAGTCTTTGGCAGTGGTGACAGCGAGTACTCGTCATGCGCGTCGTATTGCCGAAGCTGTGCGTTCTTTGCTCGTTCAATATCCGCAGATGCTACCTTTCTTCAACAACGCCCAGCACGGTGAACCATTCCGTGTTGTAGATTTGTCGAGAGCTTCAGGACTTGAACGTGACGTTGTTATTTTCTCTCTCGGTACGGGCAAAGGTCATAACGGGGTTGTGAACCATAAACTTGGTCAGCTTTCTGAACCTCATGGTCGTGAATATTTTGTACTAGGGATGACTCGTGCACGTCACCTGACCCGTTTAATGTCCTGCGTTTCTATCGAAGATCTCGATCCGGCATTGCTTGAGTATGGGGCTTTAGATCTCTATAAGATGTTGCGGGAGCACGAAAACTGGCAGAAGATTCGTCACGAAGAGCAGACTGCAACTATTACCGATAGAATCCCTCAGAATGAGTTTCTCCGTAACGCCGATATTGAGGCAATTGATATGGGGGACTGGTTACTGAATGATATGGTACGTCGTTTAGGAAACCGTGGTGTACATTTGCGTGAGCATGGAACGCAAGGTATTTCGTTGGTTGCTTATTCTGAGCATGAGTCGTTGATGGCAGGTTCTACACCTAGCCCTCGCCGCCGTAAGAGCGGAAACTCTCAAGAGGCTGTTGCGTTGAATTTTCCTCTTGCTGCTTGTTCTGATGGTTCTGACGAGTTTGCTAGCATGAGCGTTCGAGAACGAACTCGTCTTCTGCCAGATCGTTTAGCTCGTACTGGATGGAACTATATGACGTTGTGGACTATAGAAGTTTTCTCGGACCCTCATGCGGTGGCTGAACGGATGTGCCGGTATCTTGGTGTAGAGGACGAATAATATTTTTATGGCGGAGCAGTATTCTTCAACTCCTAAAAAACGGCGTGGGTATCGTCGGGTGGTCTCTGGTGACCCTTCGTACGGTGAAGAGCCCACAATATTAGGTGTTCTGAAATCGGCTGAGGAAACCCAGGATGTTTCTTCTGAAGAAGATTATCGTGCCCAGTGGTTGAAAGAACAACGTCCTCCTCACCACGATTTTAGGTCGTCTATCTAAGATGTGGGGAGGGACAACGCTCACATCACGTTGTCCCTCCCCACATCTTATATTTTTAGGAACTGCTCTTATCGTTAGTATAAAAACCTGAGCCTTTGAAGACTACTCCTACTGTTCCATATTTTTTCCGTAGCTGTTCAGCCTTGCATTGAGGGCAGGTCGTGAGTGGTTTGTCTGTAAACGATTGGTGTTCTTCAAAAAGGTATTCGCAGTTTTTACACTGGTATTGATAAACCGGCATGGGGTTCTCCTCAAAATAGTCTATGTGTCGTGGAATATTCTACTGCACGGATAATTTGTGAAGACCATTTTCGGTGAGGGCATGGAACAACTTTGCGTCCCATGGCTCTGCTGGGACAGAGGGGAGTATCTCCCAAGAATAGGTTGTTCCGTAGTTCTTTTCTGGTGTGGGGTCCTGTTCTAGGAGCCTGTCATAGTATCCTCCACCTTGTCCGAGGCGACGCCCGTCTGCTCCTATAGCTAGCGCAGGTATAAGTCGTAGCTGTGCATCATAGAAAGCCTGTGATGTTTGATATGGAGGAGATGGCTCTGATATTCCTAAAGCATTGGTGCGTAGGGTGCTTTGAGGTGTCCACGGAGCCCATAGGAGAGCTTTCTGTGGTGTTGTTATCGGGACAATAATAGTGTGCCCGCGGTTATTTAGGGTTTTTAAACCTTGAATGATAGGTGGTTCTGTGGGCAAAGGTAAAAAAGCTGCAATGATTGAGTTTTGTGGTAAGGCCAAACTTTCAACGAGTTTGTTGAGATGATGATCTAATTTTTTTTGAGCTTCGTGACGTGTCGAAAAATTTCGGCGTTGTTCCCTGAGTTTTGAGCGTAGTTCTGCTTTGTGTGCAGCTAAGTGGTGTTGTTGAAAAGGCATATTCATAATGTGAAGAAAGAACAAATGATAGAAAATATCTATCCCATCATAAAGATATTCTTGTCCTCATTGTTAGGTTCATGTGATGAAATAATTTTAACGTTTTGTCGCCATTTTTTCTCTCGTCATTTTCTGCAAGAGACGACGGTCTTAGAGTATTGTTGTATTTATGACTGACCCGAAAAAAACTATCACAAAGGCAGTAATACCTGCAGCCGGTCTAGGCACTCGCTTCCTTCCCGCAACTAAAGCAACTCCTAAGGAGATGCTTCCTGTAGTAGATCGCCCTGCAATTCAATATGTTGTTGAAGAAGCTGTTAAAGCTGGGCTTAACGATGTTTTGATGATTACAGGACGTAACAAGCGAGCGTTAGAGGACCATTTTGACCGTGTTCCGACCCTTGAAATTCAGCTCGCTGAGCAAGGCAAGGATAGCTTGCTGAAAACTGTTCTTGATTCTAATGACCTTGGAGAATTACACTATGTTCGCCAAGGCGATCCGAAAGGCCTAGGGCATGCAGTGTTGCGTGCTAAAGTCCACGTCGGAGACGAACCTTTTGCAGTTCTTCTGGGTGATGACCTCATCGACGAAAAAGAAGATTTACTATCTGAAATGGTTCGAGTGCAGCAGAAGACTGGGGGATCTGTTGTTGCACTAATGGAAGTTCCACGTGAACAGATTTCTGCATATGGTGCTGCCGCTATTGAGCAGGTAGAAGGCGAAGATTTCTTCAAGGTTTCTGAACTTGTTGAGAAACCTTCTGCCGAAGACGCACCCTCAAACTATGCTGTCATTGGTCGGTATGTTCTAAGCCCTAAGGTGTTTGAAGTTCTTGAGAATACTGCACCTGGTCGTGGCAACGAAATTCAGCTTACCGATGCTTTGCAGACTCTCGCTGCAGATGAATCTGAAGGCGTCTACGGTGTTGTCTTCAAAGGACGTCGTTTCGATACTGGCGATAAGCTCAGCTATCTTAAAGCGAATGTTATTCTTGCTTCCGAACGTGAAGACCTCGGTGCAAATCTTCTCGGCTGGCTCAAAGACTTCGTCAAAAATAAATAAAAATACATTTTAGTGCTGTTGGGGAACGTGTATTACACGTTCCCCAGCGGTTATATAACGTATTCTTAGTATCTACGTAAAAAGTTTTAGAACCATTTATCTCGTCGGTGTAACACGTGATAGCTGGTCTGTTGAGGTGGACTATGGAGCTTAGTGGTTTGGGCGCAACCAGCGCCTTAGTCATTCTTGCAGTACTGCTTATTTTTGCGGTGCCTCGTATGCTGAACAGAAAAGCTCTGACAACGATGATTTCTGCAGAACGCTATGCTCACGATGTATGCCTTGATGCAACCTCACAGCCGTCTCCAACATTAACTTCTGCACCTCGGATCCCAACTGAAAGTGCATCAACCTACACTTTGCGTTATGGGCGCATTATCATTTTTGTGATGGCTGTAGCTTTCTTCCTCTTTTCTCTAGGAGAAGCCCTTCTCGCCCTCCTGGGAAGTGGATCGTGGCTCATCGGAGGAATCTCCTTCTTCTGTTCTTTGAGCTGTATCTCAACGTTGAGATTCTTCGCCATACGAGACGCTCAAAAACGTAGAAAACAACGTGCACAATCTTCGGCAGTTAGCTCTCCTGTTATTTTGGAGAAGAGAAAACCTGCTGTTTCTCCTGCGGCAAAGCGCAGTTCTTCTACACCGGCAGCAACAGCTGCTTCACCGTCACCACGACGGGTAAAGCCTGTCTCTCGTCAAGGCCAAAAACCTAGCGTGTACGCTGCGAAATCTTTACGTTATCTACGCACTCAAGACACCTCGAAACGTCCTCAGCTTGAGGGCACTGCACGCGGTATTTTGGTTGATAAAGAAAAACTAGACCCACCTTTTGAACCAGCGGTTTCTTCGTGGGAGCCAACACCAACACCCATTCCTACGTACTTGCAAGTTCCTGTTGTCCAACGGGAACAGCCACAACCGTTCAAGAAACCTTCATATCCTAAAAGCCAGACACAGTCCTTGGCACGAGCTCAGCAACTGCGCGGAGCTACAGAGACCTTAGACGAGATTCTTAAACGGCGTAGAGCCTAATATTTTGAACCAACACCCGCTATGATTTTGATAGTGGGTGTTGTCCGTTATAGACAAGAAAATAACGGTGCTATTCCTTACTTTTAACTTCCCCTGACTCAGGAGTCTATGATCCGATGGCAACTCATCATTTAGAAGTAGAACGTAAATATGAGCTGGCTGACCCCCAAGCAGATATTGCTCCTATCGATTGGAATGTTCTGGAAAATTTTGAGGTTTCTGAAAGTATCACCGAGCACCTCGAAGCAACATATTTTGACACTCAAGACGCTGACTTAGGTCGTAATATGGTCGCTTTACGTCGCCGTCTTGGCGGATACGACCAGGGATGGCATATTAAATTTGACGACCGTGCTGGAGCCCGCCACGAAATCGGGTTCTCACTACTGGCAGACCACCAGCGTATGCCTGCCGCTGTCAACAAGTTTGTGCGTGCCGTGACATTGGGTGATGACTTATACGAGACAGTCTCTCTTGCGACAGAACGTGAACGTACAGTATTGGTGGACGCTGAGGGAACTAAAGTTGCCGAAATCTGCAAAGACAAAGTCCGTGCACTAGATTTTTCGACGGATATTGAACGTTCTTGGACAGAATGGGAAGTTGAACTACTTGATTCGGGGCTTGTCAGTCCCGCAGATATTTTTACTGCTTGTGAAGTTATCTTCACCAATCTAGGTATCACTCTTTCAAAATCTACTGCAAAGATTGCTCGTGCACTGGGTAAAGATGAATGTTTTGAAGCGAGACGTCAAGGTCTAGAAGGTTGTGCCTCTACAAAGAACACGACAGCCTCTTCTGCAGCGAAGAAGAAGTCTAAGAAGAAAACGTCTCGGCCGAAGAGTTCTCAGAAATTTTTACGTCAGATTCTTCACTCTTTAACCTCAGACTTGATGATTTGGGAAATGAAACTGCGTTCTGATGCACCTGATGCGGTGCACGGTATGAGAAAGAGCGCTCGCCAAGTTGAGGCGATTTTGCGCTATGCAGTGTTGCCCTATATCAGTGATGATACGTCTTGCCAAAAAGTTCAAGACGATATTCGTTATCTGAAGCATCTGATGGGAGGTCTTGCCTCTGCGCGGGATATTGAGATTTTGACAACCTTTATGTGGTCTGTTGACACTCGCCCGGGGCTTATTAGTGAGACCGCACGTCGGGAGCTTGACGAATACCTGAGCTCCGATAGCGAGGTTGCGTCAAAGGCTTTAATTCGTGTTCTTGACTCTCCAGAGTATCTTCAGCTGAGAAAAGATTTAGTGTACTTAATGAATAATCTCAAAGCTCTTGTGCAGCTTCCTGAAGATTCTGACGAATATACTCGTAAAGTTGCTCAGCACTTGCGGAAAGCTCTTCGTGCATATGTCGGTAAAGAGTATCGTCATATCTGGAAGCCTTCAGTAGATGAGGTGGTTTCTGCTGAGCAGAGCGATACGTTACTTTTCAAGATTCGACGTGCTGGTCAAGGAGCAAAGTACTGTTTGGATGCTTTTGAATCTGCTGGGATGCCACTCAATACTTCTGAGCAGAAATTATGGCGCATGTGTGATGGCTTCTATGATTCTTTGTCGATTCTTTCTGATGAAAAAGTCATTGCAACGTGGCTAGAGGTTGCTTTGCGTCGTGCGACTCGTCGTCAGAATGATCGTCTTGCTATCGGGTATTTATTAGGTGGCTGTGATGCTCGTATTGTTCAGCTTCGTGCAAAGGAACTTTCTCGTATTCCTGAGTTGATGTTGGAGCTGAAGAAACTGAAATTTAAGAAGAAGTCCTGATTTTTCTTCCTCCTATCGGGAGGGGGGAGGTTCTTCACCCTGTGAGCCGTTGAAAAACTACCTGATGCGTATATTTTCTGGTGTTGTTTTCAACGGCTCATTTTGCATGTTAAGACAGTTAAAAAAGAAGTGCCTAGTCAAGTATTTCTACTTGACTAGGCACTTGCATCACACACAGGAAGAAAAGTCTTCGAAACCATATTGTTGATTGCTTCCCACAAGCTCTCAACTATTTGGTAATAAAAATATAACCTAATTGAATAGTGCTTGGCTAGTCTTTTGAAGAAAAAATTTATATTACCTAAAAAAGAACAAAGGCTACCCTAAGTTTTACGGGTAAAAATGCGCTCAAAGGGCAAGAAACTAGTGAGCTACTGAGAAAATCCTCATAGTCATATGATGTTCGAACGCGGTACCCTCAAAACCGGATAAACTAATAGCCGTGATTGAATGGATACAAAGCCTACAATGGCACTGGGCGCTCCTCTTCTTCTGGATTGTGGGGATTATTCGAACGAGCCTAGTTTTCATGCTTGGCTGGATTGCCTCCGCCGGTAGTGCTAAATTGGCACGTATCCGGCACCTGATGCAAACCCCAATGTACCTTCGTGCGCAACACTTCATCAACCGTTGGGGAGTACTTGCCGTTCCCTTATGCTTCTTAACTCTTGGCTTTCAAACTGCCGTCATTCTCACCACGGGCTTTACTCGCATGAGCTTGAAACGATGGATTCCTGCCATGCTCGTAGGAACTTTAATGTGGGCTTGTATCTATTCCACCGTTGGTATGGCTGTCATCTGGGCTTGGATTCAACAACCAACTGTTCTTATCACAGCAATCATTCTTTTGATAGCTCTCTCACTGTTCATCTATCTTGGTAAGCGTACTCTTCATAACCGCTCAAGACATGCTAATTTGTAAGCTATGACAGCCCACACTAGCGAGAACCACACAAAAACTGGTTCATACGCTCATGAACAGCAACTCGAACTGCTCGCTCACCTCAAAGACCAAGAACACCCTCTAGAGCTCAAAGACGAAGGGCAAGAGCTTCGTGTCGGGTACGTACCAGGAATTATGCCTGGCAAGTGGTTTTCTCGATGGCAAGAACGATACGGAAAACTCTGCCCTCTCAAAGAACTTGCGCTAAAGGAAGACGCTACACGGGAAAGCCTAGAAGGTGAGCCTCCATTGGCTCATATGGTGTTGACGCGCGTAGCAGCTCACCAAAACCCCTTCGAAAAAGACCAATTCCATGCCATCACACTCTACTGCGAAAAAAACGTGGTAGTTCTTCCCACTGACCATGTTTTGACCCTGCTGGAAGAAATCCCCATTGCAGAACTTGCAGAAGAAACTCTCCTACAACAGGCACACACCGTCCCTGAATGGGAAGAAATCTCTGAACCTTATCGGCAGCAGACAGAACAAAAACTACCATTGATGAGAAACACCGCCGATGCGATTGAACTCGTTGCAGCAGGGCTTGGACTTCTCATCGTCCCCATGAGTATTGCGCGTCTGCACCATCGTAAAGACCTCACCTACCGTGTGATTCCAGATATCAAAGAAACACCTGTACAACTAGTCTGGAAACGCTACAACCGCGAAGACCACGAAGAACAAATTATCCAAGACTTTGTGGGAATTACACGAGGACGAAAAGAAAACTCTGCTCGCAGTAGCCAAAGCGTGGCTGCTCAAGCAGAACAAAAACGACGTGAAAAAGCCCGTGAAAAACACAAAAAACGTGTAGCAAATGCTAAAAGAGAACAACAAGACCGTAAAAAACGACGCCAACGACGCAGATCATAACCAACCTGATACGTCGTGAGAATATGAAAATCACTCGTTGTTTCGCGGCACTGATTAGAAGATGGGGTTGAACAGAAAACTTTCTGCTTAACCCCATCATGATTCTTGTGACAACCTAAAACAAAGAACGACACTACTCTTGAGGAGATACCTCGCCCACTGCTGAATCCTGTGCAGGGGAGGTGCTATGTACCACTGAATGCTGAGGCAGAGGAATCTGCGCACCATACTCGTCAAGAGCCTTCTTCAACTCAAGACGCAAAATACGTCCAACACGCCACTGCTCACCCGGAGCTGTCTTCATCGAAAAACGCAAGGTCAAAGCTTCACCGCTGAGAGATTCCACACCCAAAAATTGAAGACTGCCAAGAACACTCTCCGATACCTCGTCCGAAGATAATGCCGTTTGCACCCGAGACACTAGGAACGTACTGAGTTCCTCAACATCAGCAGTATAAGGAACGGGGACATCAATATTTGTCTGAGCCCACCCCTGAGAAGAATTCCCGACGCGAAGAATCTCACCATTACGAACATGCCATAGCACTCCGCTGGTATCACGAACTGACGTAACTCGTAAACCTACAGACTCCACGGTGCCAGAGGCCTCACCTAAATCAACCCAATCACCAATCCCGAGCTGATCTTCAGCGACGATAAAAATACCTGACAAATAATCCTTCACCAAAGACTGTGCCCCAAAGGATAATGCCACACCGACCACACCGGCAGAGGCAAGCACCGGCGCAATATTAAAACCTAGTTCAGCAATAATCATCACGAGCGCAACAGCACAAATCACAATAGAAGACACCGAACGTAGTACCGAACCAACTGTTTGAGCACGCTGGCGTTGACGTGAACGAGCAATAGAATCGTCCTCTTCCCAACGTAATGTGGGAAGAGCGACCTTTGCACTCTTCTCATGCTCAGTGCGGATAACCCGTACTCGTGTACCTCGGGCAAGAGAACGAGTCAGCTGACGAATCAACAACTCCAAAACACTACGGACTACAACTGCAAAAAGAATAATCAACAAAATCCGTAAAGGATGACTCAACCAAAACTCTACAGAACCGATAGAATCCCACCACACTAAAGAAAACAGCCATATAAACATCACTGCACCACTCCTCTCGTCATCTACAACAAAATCATCTCTTCTCTACCCTAACTGAGGAAGAAACCAAGAAAAAATGTCTTGTCACACAACCAACCAGATAGGATAGAAACTATGCCTATCGTCATGGAAACTCGACCAGCAGCATACGCTGTCATCATTGAACAAGGAAAAATTCTGCTCACCAGATTCCTCCCAGAAAACGCGCCCGAACGTGCCGCGTGGACACTGCCAGGCGGTGGAATGGAACCAGCAGAACAACCCGAACACACCGTACGTCGAGAAGTCCTTGAAGAAACCGGATACCTCATCGAAACCGATACAATACTAGGCGTCCATGCACTCCACCTTCCCCTCGAAAAACACCAGAAAATGCCTTTTTGTGCATTGAGAACGGTCTACCGTGCACACATTATCTCAGGAGAACTAACACACGAAACCAACGGCAGCAGCGACCAAGCTCGTTGGATACCCATCGAAGAACTCGATAACATTCCCAAACTCTCCCTCCTCGAAGACACCGCCCGTATGATGGGATACCGTAACATCACAGATTGGGTACAACAGCACCAAACCAAAACCCAACCTTCTGACGAAAGGAGCACCGCACATGAAAGCTAAAGCCCCGTGGCTAGCCACACTCGCCACCTGCGCTATCGCCTTAAGCGGGTGTTCAACCCCTACAAAAATTACGGCAGACCCCTCCGCACCAACCTACGGAAAAATCCGTATCTCTACTGGAATCTCAGAAGAAACCGCACTCATCGCCACCATATACTCTCAAGCACTACAAGAAGCTGGGTACACAACTGAACTTGTAGACACCGGTACTGACAGAGCCGGATACCTCAAAGCGATGGAACAAGAACAGACCCCAGAACCAACACCAGAAAACAACGAAGACATCCCCTATAACGACCCCAGCACCGTAGACATCACACCGGACTACTCAGGAAACTTACTCCTCTACCTCACTAACGACGGAAAATTTAGCCCCGCCTATATCCAGCAAGAACGCCAAAAAATATCAGAAGAAAACCCCAACGCCATGTACACCTACGGTTGGGGCGAAAATGATCAAGCTGCCGGAGAAGAATCTGTACCCACCGCACAAGAATACGACCCGAACCTTGACCAACTCACACCACAAAACAACGAGACACCATCCCAAAGCACCCCAACACCAACACCTACCCCCACAGGACTCAACGCTAAAGGGCTAAGCGATAACGAAATCATCAACGCCATCAAACAAGTGTTACCATTCGGGCTGAGCACCCTCAAACCTGCCTCAGCTCAAAACCGTGACGCCCTCGTCATCACCAAAGCAACCGCCGCAAAATACCAACTCAAATCCCTAGCTGACATCGCTCAACACTGCAAAGAGCTCACCCTCGGAGCACCAGAAAGCTTCAAACACCGCTCCTACGGTCTGCAGGCGCTAGAACGCTACTACCACTGCGTTCCTAAAAACTTCCGACCCATCAACAGCCAAGAAAAACTCTCAGAAGAACTCGCATCAGATAACGTCCATATTGCAGACATATTCTCCGCCTCAGCAACAATTGAAGACAACGCCTACACCGTTTTAGAAGACCCTGCTGGTATCTTTATCTCACAACAGATAGTTCCTATTGTTAGAGCAGAAGAACTACCTCAAAGCGCACGAGAAGCAATTGATTCAGTGTCATCTCGACTTAGCTCAACAGATCTCACAGAATTCAACCGACTCACTTCCGGACAAGGCGCAATCAGCAACGAAGACGTTGCAAAATTCTGGTTAAAAACATCAAGAGAGTAATCTAAGCAACATGAAAACTTATCAACAATCTCAAAAACTCAATAACGTCCTATACGACATCCGCGGCCCCCTCCTCGAAGAAGCAACAGCCATGGAAGCTGAAGGACACCGAATCCTCAAACTCAACATCGGCAACCCCGCACCCTTCGGATTCGAAGCACCCGACGCCATCATGCGTGACATTATTCAACACCTACCCGTCACCCAAGGATACTCCGACTCACGAGGCCTCTACTCAGCACGAACCGCCATCGTCCAGTACTACCAAAACGAAGGAATCCTCAACCTAGACCCCGACGACGTCTACCTCGGCAATGGCGTCTCCGAACTCATCCCCATGACGCTACAAGCACTTTGTAATGATGGAGACGAAATTCTTATTCCTTCGCCGGACTATCCACTATGGACAGCATCCACTGCGCTCGCAGGAGGAACCCCCCGACATTACCTTTGCGATGAACAAAATGGTTGGGAACCAGATATTGAAGATATCCGCTCAAAAATTACAGAAAAAACTCGCGGTATCGTCGTCATCAACCCGAATAACCCCACCGGTGCCGTGTACTCCGAAAATGTTCTATCCCAAATTGTTGATATTGCCCGCGAGTACGGTCTTGTTATTTTTGCTGATGAAATTTACGAGAAAATTATCTACGATGACGCAAAAATGGTGCACATGGCGTCCCTCACCAAAGACGATGTTCTCTGCCTAACATTCTCCGGCTTATCAAAAGCCTATCGCGTAGCGGGGTATCGTTCTGGGTGGGTTGCGATTACCGGACCCAAATGGGCTGCAGAAAGCTACCTTGAAGGTATTAAACTTCTGGCTTCAATGCGTCTATGCGCTAACGTGCCTGCACAGCACGCTGTACAAACAGCATTAGGCGGGTACCAATCTATTAATGATTTGATACTTCCAGGTGGCAGACTCAAAGAACAACGTGACCTCTCATACCATCTGCTCAACGACATGGATGGGGTGAGCTGTCAACCTGCTCAAGGCGCTCTCTATCTATTTCCCAAACTAGATATCGAGAAATTCAATATTTCTAATGACGAAAAATTTGCTCTTGACCTGCTTAAAGAGTCAAAGATTCTTATTAGTCAGGGAACAGCTTTTAACTGGTCTAAACCAGATCATTTCCGTTTAGTGTTCTTACCTGATACGCAAACACTAGCAACAGCGTTGGAGAAACTCGGAAACTTCTTAGCAGATTACCGACAGTAGAAAATACTAGGTAAGAGAACTATCAGGTGGTGGGGTGCAGAACGCTAGGTTCTGTACCCCACCACCTGATGTTTATATCCCAAAGTGCGCTGATTTATGATTCGGAAGAACTCTGTTCTAAGCGTTCTTGTCGTGCAGCGTTAAGGCGTTGATGTGCTCCGTCTAACCATGCCTCACAACGGTTTGCAAGCTCTTCTCCTCGCTCCCATAGCGCAATAATTTCTTCAAGGCTAGAAGTTCCAGATTCCATCGCCGTCACGACGTTCATTAATTCTGAACGAGCTTGCTCATACGAAAGGTCTTCTACCGGGACGTTGGAAATAGATGATGCAAATGTAATGTTTTCTGAAGATTTAGAGGTCATGATGTTCTCCTTCGAGAGAGTCAAAATATGGGAGTTTTATCGGCTAATTATTTTTTTGAGTTAGCGTCACCGAGAATCTGTGATTGGACAGAACCTTGTGCAAAGCGAAGGGTGACGATATCTGCCTCGTGTAGGTCTTGTGCGCTGGTTACAAGTTTCCCCGAAGAGTCTTGAACCAAAGCGTATCCACGTTCAAGCGTCTGCTGTGGAGATAACGCTTGAACACGTGAACGCAATTGTGAAAGAACCTCACGCGAACGTAACAACAACGAGTGAGCTGTTGTAAAACTCCGATTACGTAGGTGCTGTAGTTCCTCCTCATAACGTAGAAGAGTGGTTTGGGGAGATACTAAGACGGGGCGTGAACGCACCTGCGCCAGATGATATTTTTCTGTCTCAATCTTTTGGTACGCCATCCGCATTAACGACGCTTGAAGCTGCGTAATATAGAGACGTTCTTGAGCCATATCAGGAACAATACGTTTCGCGGCATCCGTCGGTGTAGATGCACGAAGGTCCGCGACTTCATCAAGAATAGGGTTATCCGCTTCATGCCCGATAGCGGAGACAACTGGTGTTTGTGCCCGATAGACGGCTCGAATCAGAGCTTCTTCAGAAAACGGTAAGAGGTCTTCCATCGCGCCACCACCACGAGCAATGACGATCACATCCACATCTTCTAAAGCATCAAGTTCTTCAAGCGCTTGTGTGACTTGGCGTAGTGCTTGTGCTCCTTGTACCGCGACTTCTCGTATCTCGAATTGCACTGCCGGCCACCGCAAACGAGCATTACGTATCACGTCTTTGCAAGCGTCAGAGTCTCGTCCCGTAATGAGACCAACACGTTGAGGCAGAAAAGGTAGGGGCTTTTTGTGCGCAGGGTCGAAAAGACCCTCGTCCGCCAAAGACTTTCGCAGATTTTCTAACTGCTCAAGAAGCGTTCCTCTGCCCACTGTGCGAATATCACTAGCGCGCATGGACAGGCGCCCTGTCTTCTCCCAGAAGCTAGGCTCTAAACGAACGACTACTCGCTGTCCGTGCTTGAGCGGTGAAGATAACCCTGTAAGTACTGAAGAATACAACAATACTGGAATAGATTTTTCCTGTTCCACATCGCGTAACGTCAAATAGGTGACTCGACCGCGGGGATTCAGCTCGATGATTTGTCCTTCAACCCATGTTGCTGGGCACCGATGAATATAACCGGCAAGTTTTTGGGAATAATGATGTACCGGCCAAGGGTTATACTCATCAGTTTGAGCGCCGTATTCTGGAAGCGGGCGGTTCTTCGTACGTTCCTCAGCAGCCGGAATCAGCTGCGGAGTTAAAGAAATATCCATATAGGTAGTCTCCCACGAGTTGAGAGTCTTCTTCTAGTCCACCAAATATTTTCTTGCCCAACGGCATCACAGTATAGTGATGAGAAAGAATGTAGAAGGGGCACCTATGAGAAATCATCAATACCAGCACACATCTAATGGTGAAGACGACCCTACTATACAACTCATAGGGGATGATGCTCCGACGCAAAAACTTGTGTTGGATGAGATTGCCCAAGACTACGGAAAATCTGTCGATGGTAATTGGCATATTTCGGGTTCACCGTCTGCATCTGCTGATCATCAGATACCTTACCTTGAGGATAATAGCTACAGCTGGTGGTTGATGGTTCGTCGTACTATCGCAGTACTTTGTGCACTATGTTCTATCGTGCTAGGTGCTGCTGGTGGTGTTGGATATTGGGCAGAACAAAACATCATTTCAGAGCAAGGGTTTAGTTCTTTAGCGAGCCCATTAGGGCAAGACTCGTCCTTTCAAAAAGCGCTATCTGACGCTGTTGTTGCGGACATTATGAAAGACCAGACCGTCAAAAATTATCTTGGAGAAGGTCAAGAAGAAGGTTTTTTCGGGTCTATCAAAAATTGGTTGCGTGAACGCGTCAAAGAGAATATCCAAAAGGCTGCTCAGTCGGTGACTTCGCAAGAATCCTACCAACATATGTGGAACGATATTGTCACTCGTACCCACCGTTATAACGTGGGGGAAGAACATCAGAATATCGCCCTTGATATTGACCCCGTCTATGAGCAGGTCAACAGCCAACTAGGCCAATTCTTAGGCGACAAACTCAGTATTTTTCACCCCGGCGAGCACCTAATTGTTCTTGATAGCTCCCACTCACGAACCGCAGAATACCTCCACCAGATAAAACACTTTGCCCAGCAATGGAAACTATATTGCGGGCTTAGCGCCTTGTCGTTGCTTGTAGGAGTTATCCTCTGGGGTAGGAACCGAAGCATCTATGCGGGGTGCATCTTTTTAACACTTAGTGCAATATCTTGGTGCTCAAGCATATTTTTAGGCACAAAACCTCTAGCGCAGGCAGATGAAGCAGTTTCTTCTGAAATAGGTAAAATTTTTGTGCAAAGGTTCAGCAGCATCATAACTGACTCTGCTACGAACTATGTGAACTCGTTAACTATTCCTCTGATGGTCATCGGAATAGTACTAATTTTGCTGGGTGTGGCATTTTCCATAGTTTCGCTAGGTGCGAGAGAGCGCACAGCAGGTGTCAGAATATAGCGGAAACACGTAACATAGTATCTATGTCCACAACACAGGTTGATTCAACAGTTTCTCTCGGGTTGCCTCAAATGCCCCGTACCCGCCGAACTCGTGAAGAGATAGAGGCTGCAGCACCTATCAAAGGGGAGAAGAAAGTTCTTCTTGCTGCACCCCGCGGGTATTGCGCAGGCGTCGATCGCGCCGTCATCGCGGTCGAAAAAGCTCTCGACCATTACGGTGCCCCCGTCTATGTTCGTAAACAAATCGTACATAACCGTCACGTAGTGGAAACACTCGAAGAACAAGGCGCAATCTTCGTAGACGACGTGGACGAAGTACCCGAAGGAGCCGTCACCGTATTCTCTGCCCACGGTGTGTCCCCAGCAGTCGTCAACGCCGCCGCAGAACGTGAACTAAACACCATCGACGCCACCTGCCCGCTCGTCAACAAAGTACACCGTGAAGCAATACGCTTTGCAAAGCAAGACTACGATATTCTGCTCATCGGACATACCGGACACGAAGAAGTCGAAGGCACCGCCGGCGAAGCACCTGAACACATCCAGATTGTGAACTCACCCGACGAAGTCGATAAAGTCACTGTCCGAGACCCTAACAAAGTTGTGTGGCTATCACAAACAACACTATCGGTTGACGAAACGTTAGAGACCGTAGCACGTTTACGTGAACGCTTCCCCTCCTTACAAGACCCACCATCCGACGACATTTGCTACGCAACCTCAAACCGTCAAGGCGCCATTAAAGAAATTGCACCCCAAGCCGACCTCGTTATTGTGGTTGGTAGTGCAAACTCGTCAAACTCCGTTCGACTCAAAGAAGTAGCACTAGAATACGGTGCAAAAAAAGCTGAACGCGTTGATTTCGCGCATCAAGTAGACGAAAGCTGGTTTGAAGGTGTGGCAACCGTTGGACTAACTTCCGGCGCATCCGTCCCAGAAGTCCTCGTGCGAGAAGTCCTCGCCCTCTTACAAGACTACGGTTATCACAAAGTCGAAGAAGTCGAGACAGCTAAAGAAGACATTCTTTTCTCCTTGCCCAAAGAACTTCGTGCCGCACTAAAAAATGACGAGAACGCTGGGCGACAACTTGGCGGACGTGGAGCTAAACCTACCCGCTAAAACCTACCAACCCCATTAGCGGGATTTTCAAACCCCTCAGACGCTTTTAGTTATTCCACGAATCATAGTCAAAAGGCTCATCTGAGGGGTTTGTGCGTTGCGGGAAAACACGAGAAGAAGCATTCGGCGTCATATTGCGTGGGGTAGGGCGTTCAATCATCACAGCCGGCGAATCATCTTCATCCTCAGCAGAAGAAGCTTCCCACGAGGAGTCATGCCCTACAAATTCTGGTGCGCCAAGAGGCTTGGCAAAAGAATCTAAAGGGTCACTGCGCAGAGAAGATGAAATAGACGACGAATCTAAATCAGCAATTTTACGGGCCGTCACAAAAACGCGGGTCTCTAAAGAACCAACCAAAGAATTATACGATTCAACAGCCTTATTCAACGACCTGCCCATACCCTGTAGATGTGCGCTCGCGGTGCCAAGACGTTCATAAAGTTCTTGTGAGAGCGATAGAAGTTCTTTTGCATTATCGGTCAGAGTCTCTTGACGCCACGAGAAAGAAATAGCCTTCAGACAAGATAACAACGATACGGGGGAGACCAGAGCAATATTTTTTGCGTAAGCGTCATCTAATAGTGAACTATCTGCTTGTAACGCGGCAGATAGCGCAGACTCTAACGGGATGAAACAGAGCACAAGCTCCGGAGAAGACGAAAAACCTGTCCAATACTTCTTACGAGCAAGAGTGTCGATATGGGCACGAACTTCTTTGACGTGTTGAGCAAGAGCCTGCTGTGCAAGATTCTCATCGTCACCGGCTTCTTGAGCTTTAAGATAAGCATTAAGCGGGGTCTTCGCATCTAAGATAATAATCTTTTCCCCAGGCAGATGAATTAACATATCAGGCCGGATGATGCGTTCTCGTTCATGAGAAGGCGTAATCGTTGCGCTCACTTGCTCTTGAAAAGAAACATGTCTAGTCATACCAGCGGCTTCAACAACTCGACGGAGCTGCGTCTCACCCCAAACTCCGCGTGCGCTAGATGAACGTAACGCACTAGATAGCCCCTGTGTGACGGTGCGTAGATTCTCTTGTACTTGGGCTGAGGCTTTGAGCGCTTCAGACACTGCACCGTATTGTTCTGAACGTTGTGACTCCATCGCTCGAACAGAACGTTCCATCGTGGCAAGTTGCACTTTGACCGGTGCTAGAGCTTGAAGGACATCAGCGTCTTCTCGTGAACGTTCTTGTAGCGCCTGAACTTGTTGAGTGAGGTATTGTTGCGTTTTTTCAGATGCGGTGAGCTGGGCGTTAAGACGGGCATTATGCTCTCGCAACGATGAGATAGACCCTGATTTGAGGTATCCAAGATACCAGCCTAAGAAAAGTCCAAGGATAAAAACAAGGGTAAGAGCAAGAGGGAACGTCGCATCAGTCATAACTACTAGTCTAGTGTTTTTCTACCGATGTTAGCTATTGGTGATGGACGTTCCCGTACGCTGTGTTTATGTGTAGTGTGTGGTAATCCACCCGCGTTCTTGTGCCATCTGCGAGGCTTGGTGCCGGTTAGCTGCACCAAGTTTTGCAATAGCAGAAGACAGATGATTGCGGGTGGTACCTTCGCTGAGGTGAACTATTGCGGCAATAGCCTGAATAGAATCACCGCGATGAGCGACGCTGAGCACCTCTTGTTCGCGTGATGTCAACGGGTTATTGCCGACGATACAAGACTGCGCAGCAAGATGAGGGTCGATAACCTTTTCTCCAGTGTGCACGGCACGAATGTGCTGTGCCAGCTTTTCAGCTGGAGTGTCTTTGACGATGAACCCGCGTGCATCATTCTCTAATGCCCTTTGTAAATATCCTGGGCGAGAGAACGTCGTAATGATGAGGGACTTTGTAGAACTATGGACTTGTGCGAGTTTTTCGAGTACATCAAACCCGCTGCTACGCGGCATCTCAAGGTCAAGTAGAAGAACATCAGGTTGCTCCTCTTCTACTAGAGTTAGCGCTTCAAAACCATCAGCTGCTAACCCAACAACCGTCAAATCATCATGTAATTCTAGAAGTGTGCGCAGAGCTTCACGGATGAGTTGTTGATCGTCAGCAATAACAATTCGTATCATCACGCTCTCCTTAGAACAGATACTGGGCAGTGCATCTAGTTTGATGCACCAGACATATCAACAAATACGCGTGTACCAGGGCGCCGCGGACGATCGGTGGCGTTGGTGATAGATACTACGCCACCGGATTCTGCTACACGCTCTTTGATACCCAGTATTCCATGACCATCGGTAGTCTTCGCAATACCGACTCCGTCATCAATAATTTCTAGGGTCTTCTCCGTGACACGAACTGTCACTGTAGAAGCCTTGGCATGACGCAAAATATTGGTTGAGGCTTCTCTGAGCACCCACCCAAAGAGTATGTCATAACGTTGGTCTGCCATAGATTTTTCGGGTAACTGAAGCTGAATATCACAATGAGAGAACAAAACTTTGAGATCTTCTAACTCTCCAGATAGCCCAGGGGTTTTAAGACGCGTGACCGTTGACCGTAATTGTGCTAGAGCGGTGCTGGTGAGCTCTTTAATATTTTCGAGTTCTTCACGGGCCTTTGGGGCGTCGTTATCGAGGAAGGCTGATATGAGTTGTGTTTTGAGATTAATCGTGGTGAGAGTCTGACCTAACGAATCGTGTAAGTCTCGGGCAATACGAGATTGCTCTTTCTCAACAGTTAGTTGAGTTTTTCGTTCTTGACGCTTTGTCCCTACGACATCGGCAATCCCAGCACAATAGATAGCAAAAACACCGATCATCGGGCTAATTGCTACAGGCCAAGAATCAGGGGAAATCATGATGATGAGTCCAATAAAAAATACGCTAAGGACTAAGGAAACGCCCATTGCAACCGTTAACGGAGCCAAAAACATCCACAATGCAACGAAATAAGGGAAGCTCGTGAACATCTCAACACCAAATATCCACGCCAAGGCGCTAATAGGCAGAGAAAGTAAAAGCGAACCATAGATGAGGGGAATGATGGTGGCTGATGAACGCTTTGGATGTTTACCGATAACCACAAAATTGCCAAGATAGATTCCGGCAAAGATCAGGAGCAAACCCCACCCAATAATATGTTCAAAAGGGGTGGATGCTATATGAAAAAGGACGGCTATAGGAAAACCTAGAAAAATGAGGCTAGGAAGAGGAGCTAAAATTTTTTGAGTAATTTTTTGTGTTTTCATGCAATTATCATCTCGTTTTAGGGCGGCGCTCAACCAGTGTCATACCACCGAAGTATTCCATGACAAATGTCAGGGTTAGAGACCCTACCTCGAACTTTCGGCTCTCATGGCAGGCTATTGCTACACTGGAAAAGATTTTACGCTCAACGTCTTACTCATAACCCTTATTGAAGGACAATTCCATGCCCTACCTCTTTCTCTTTCTTGCCATTGGCGCCGAACTCATCGCAACCTCACTGCTCAAAACTACCGAAGGATTTACCCGCCTACTGCCCACATTAGGGTGCTTGAGCTTATACGGACTATCATTCTTTGGGCTATCACACGCGGTCAAAGATATCCCTGTCGGTGTTGCCTACGCAATGTGGAGCGGGCTAGGCACAGCTGCCATCGTTGGTATCGGTGCAGTGTTCCTCGGTGAGCCTCTGAGCGTCGTTAAAGTTATTGGTGTTGGGCTCATTATTGCTGGTGTGCTGATTCTTAACCTCTCAGGTGCTGCCAGCCACTAACAAGGAACGCTAAAGAGCGAGTAGACTTATGAGCAAGACTCCAACAATTTTCACAAGATAAAGGTATTAGTGTGGCTTTAACTATTGGCATCGTAGGCTTGCCCAACGTCGGCAAATCAACTCTTTTCAACGCGCTCACCAAGAACACTGTTCTTGCAGCGAACTACCCCTTTGCAACCATCGAACCAAACATCGGTGTTGTTAACCTTCCCGACCCCCGCCTGAACCGTCTAGCCGAAATTTTTGGTTCAGAACGTATCCTGCCCGCAACCGTATCCTTTGTGGACATTGCCGGTATTGTGCGTGGTGCATCTGAAGGCGAAGGCCTCGGTAACCAGTTCCTTGCCAATATTCGTGACGCACAGGCTATTGCACAAGTTGTGCGCGCCTTCGACGACCCCGACGTCATTCACGTAGACGGCAAAGTCGACCCAGCCTCCGATATGGAAACGATTAACACTGAGCTGATTCTTGCTGATTTGCAGACCCTCGAAAACGCTATTCCACGTCTGGAAAAAGCCGTCAAAATTAAAAAAGGCGACCCCGCCCAGCTCGAAGAATACCGTAAAGCTCAAAAAGTTCTTGAAGCGGGGGAGACCGTCATCTCTCAAGCAAAAACCGCAGGTATTGAACTGTCCTACCTCAAAGAACTCAACCTTCTGACCACTAAACCCTTCATCTACGTCTTTAACTCTGATGATGGTATCTTGCAATCAGCTGAGAAACAGCAAGAACTGCGTGACCTTGTTGCACCAGCTGAAGCAGTATTCTTGGACGCAAAACTCGAAGCTGACATGGTAGAGCTTGACGAAGAAGAAGCCCGCGAAATGCTCGAGATGAGCGGACAAGACGAATCTGGTCTCGACAAACTCGCTCGTGTTGGTTTCTCCACCCTTGGGTTACAAACATACCTTACTGCTGGCCCGAAAGAAGCCCGCGCATGGACCATCAACCAAGGCGACACTGCACCACAGGCTGCTGGCGTCATCCACACTGACTTTGAACGCGGATTCATCAAAGCTGAAGTTGTATCTTTTGCTGACCTCGATGCAGCCGGCTCAATGCAAGAAGCCAAATCTCGTGGGCAGGTACGTATGGAAGGCAAAGAATACGTGATGCACGACGGTGATGTTGTCGAGTTCAGGTTTAACGTCTAAGCCTGCAACGCAGGTTGCATGGAGTGGTGGCTTCTGCTACTGGTAGAGGGGTGATTGGATCTCTATTTGATATAATAGAATTACATCTTTCATTTTTGAAGCGTAATAGAGTTATATTTAATTATGAGGTATTTGAATGCATTTGTTGGATTTAGAAGAAATGCAGCGTTCGGTTGAAAATCCGCGTTCTCGGGTACTGGTGGCTGAGGCTGTTAAATGCTACCAAAACGGTTTGTACCGTGCATCATTGGTGTCGTTATGGGTAGCGGTTGTGTCGGACTTGACTTATAAGATTAAATACCTTTCTGATACTGGTGATAGAAATGCCAAAAAGATTCTCGATAGACTTATAAAGGGGCTTGACGAGGATAATGTACCGTCTGTTCAAAGCTACGAAAGAGAACTGCTTAGTAAGGCGGAAAAAGAGCTTGAAATTATCTTGAAGCATGAAAAAGAGCAGCTTGACCGTCTATCTAAAGATCGTAACCGTTGTGCCCATCCTGCCTATGACAGTAATCTAGACCTTTTCGTCCCAGATGCTGAACAAGTTCGTGCTCATTTAGCTGCTGCTTATCGAATAGTATTTTCACAGAGGCCGATAGCTGGAAAAGCTCTGATAGAGCAGCTTCACGAGCAGCTCAGGGGCTTTCACTGGGCGCATAGCAAGGAATCTTTTCTTGACATTTTTTTCACTCCTGCGAGAGGTACTGTTAAAAGCAATATCGTGAAATCACTAATTAATATGAGTGTGTCTTCTGACGAAGGTGGCGATGTGGTTGAACGGTCCTCAGAAGCAGTGTATTGGATAGCTGAGGAATCTCGGAGTGATTTTGAAGATGCTTTGAAGAGCGTGTTGGGGGCTCGCTCCTTTGGGTTTGAAAAGCTAATTAAAGCGTTTGGGTTGTATGGGAGTTTTCCAGAATTTTGGTCAGCGCTAGGAAACGGCAACAAGATTCAGCTGGAGCAATACTTTGTTAAGATGGAATCTGTGAAGCTGTCTAAATCTTTATTGGAAATAAAACCGATTATTTATGGTGTACCTTGCCTTGAGGAATTTTCTAATGCTTTAAGGAAAATGTTTGAGAATGCGGAAGCGGCGGACTTTGCTGAATTAGTAGAGCTTACCGATGAATACAGTTTGGCTGGACCGTCTGTTATCAAACGCCTGCAAAAGGCTAGCAGTTTTGTAGAGGCTAGAGCGCAATGGAAGATTCTCGTGAGATATGGTAAGTCCATGGATGCTGAAAGTATTAACTCTCTACGTGAGGCAATTGAATATAACGATGAAAAGCACCGTTCCCAAGTATCATCCGCTTTCAATTGTATGAGTTCTTTAGAAAGTCTGTATTGCGATATTAGTTCTTCGGATGAAGTTGCCAATGAATGGAAGAAACTTGTGATTTACTTGAACGAGCAGGGAGAACATAATCTTGAACAGAGCGTTTTTGCAGAGTTGCTGAAACCAATTGAGGATAGCGAATAATCTCGATATATTTGAGGCTAGGTTTATTTTATGTATCCTAGAACACATTATTATGTTTCAGCTTTATTTTGATTATTACTTGGGTGATTCTTGCTAAGAACTTCTAGGTAACTGACACCATTGGTCATCTGTGGGTTGACGAAAGTGGTTGTCAGGCTTTTCTTGGAATTTTTAGTTGATGAAGAAAATTTATTTACTTTTTATCACAACTAAATATGTTTAATTGCAAGAGGTGTGTGTCAAAGAATGAGCATGTCATAAGTTGTTTTATTGGTATAGTAATGTGCAACACGCCTTGTGGGTTGAGGTTAGGCAAACCTGAAAAACAGTTGATAATATGAAGCCATCTTGCTTTGACGCCTAACAAAACTAAGGAGTTTCTATGCGTCGCTTTCTGGCTACAACCTTTGCCACTGCCCTTTTCGCAACCGGAGTAGTCGGTTGCTCTGGGGCCGCTGACACCACTACGGCTGCTCCCAGTGAAGATAAGAGCAATACCAAAGTCCTCAACCTCTATTCCTCACGTCACTATGATGCAGACAAAGAAGTCTACAAAATGTTTGAGGAAGAGACCGGAATTAAACTCAACGTCGTTGAAGGCAAATCTGGTGAACTCATCGAACGAGTCACTCGAGAAGCCAACAACCCTGAAGCTGATGTCTTCTTGACCGTTGGCGCAGAATCTATATCACAGCTCAACGACGCAGGAGTCATCGCAGACTCCACCTCTGAGACCATTGCAAACAACATCCCCGAAAAATATCGTGGGGAAAACTGGATGGGCATTGTCTCCCGTGCACGTGTCATTGCCTATAACAAAGACACCGTTGACCCTTCAACCATCAAAACCTATGAGGACATCACTAAACCAGAATGGAAGGGTAAAGTTCTAGCACGTTCCTCATCCTCTTCATATAACCAAGCTCTTCTAGCAAGCTTCGTTGCTCTTGACGGTCAGGAAAAGGCTACTGAATGGGCACAAGGCGTTGTCGATAACTTCGCACGCGAACCTAAAGGTAACGACCGCGACCAAGCTAAAGCAGTTGCAGCAGGTGAAGGCGATCTCGCTATCATGAACTCTTACTATTGGGCTCTGATGAACCGTTCATCTGACCCCGAGGTTGCTAAAGTGACCGAAAAAGTAGGCATGATCTTCCCTGAGAAGACTCACCTCAACCTTTCTTATGCTTCCGTACTTAAGGGAGCTAAGAATAAGGACAATGCTATTAAGTTCCTTGAATTCCTATCCTCCGAAAAGACTCAAGAGTTTATTGCACAAGAGAACGGTGAGTTCCCTCTGAATCCTAAGACTGGTCTTCCTGAGCCACAGAAATCTTGGGGCGAGTTCACCACTCAAGACTTAGACTTCTCAACCTTTGGTAAGGATAAGCCTGAAGCAACCCGCATCTTTGATCAGGTTGGCTGGAAGTAAACACCATTCACTGTGATGTGCCGGGTACCTTAAACGGTGCCCGGCACATCTGTTATTGTCTTGAACCTTGTTGAAAGGACAGCTAACTGTGAAAGCCCGTATCGGATGGCTCACCGGAAGTAGCCTCATCGTATGTGTGATGGCGCTGCCGATTCTTGGTGTGCTCATGGGGCTTTTCTCACCTGTTAACGATACTTGGCGGCATATTCAACAGTATCTACTGGCTGATTACCTTATCGAAACTGCTCTTTTAACTATCAGCAGTGTTTTATGTGGGATTATTTTAGCTAGTGCTTTGGCGTGGTTTGTGACAGCCTACCAATTCCCTGGGCGTAAGTTCTTATCGGTAGCGTTGGTGATGCCGTTAGCTATCCCGCCTTATATTGGGGGGTACACTTATGTATCGCTGACGGGGTACACCGGTCCGATACATGTCTTCTTCCGAGAACATTTAGGGTGGACTCCTCCACCAGGGTTTTTGGATATCCAAAATATCTATGGCGCAATTTTTGTTTTTACACTTTTTCTGTACCCATACATTTATTTGGTGGTCAGAAGTTTTCTTGACCGTCAAGCCGGTCAGTTACTCGAAGCGTCTCGTATGTTGGGTGCTTCAAGAACTTACACGTATTTTCGGGTCATTTTGCCGTTGACTCGTAACGCTGTTGTTGCTGGTGCGACGCTGATGGCGTTTGAAGTGCTGAGCGATTATGGTGTGGTGTCTCATTTTGGGTTGAATGTTTTTACGACCGCAATTTTTAAGGCTTGGCTTGGTTTTAACGATGTTGCTTCGGGTCTTAAACTTGCTGCTATTCTTCTGATTGTGGTGACCTCTGTGAGCATGGGGGAGAAGGCTCTTCGTGGGCGGCGTTCTTATGCGTATGCTTCTGCTCAGGTCACACCTATTCAGGCTGTTGCTCTTGACGGGTGGCGCAAAATTATTGTTCCTGCACTGTGTTGGGGAACTTTCATTGTTGCCTTAGTGATTCCTGTTGGGCAGATGGTGTATTGGGCTGTTTTATCGTGGGATAATATTCGTCGTAGCGGAATTGTCGAAGCTTTTAGCGCCACCTTGAGTGTTGCTTTTGTGGGTGCACTGCTGACCACCTTGTGCGCGGTGATTGTGGCTGAACATCAACGTATATGGCCTACACGGTTTTCAAAGTTGATGGCTCGCATTACTGTCGTTGGGTATTCTATTCCTTCAACGGTTATCGCCTTATCTGTTTTGTCTCTTATTTTTTGGGTCGCAAATGCGTGGGGGCTTCCTCTGACGTTAAGCCCAGCAATGATTGTGTTAGCTTATCTGATTCGCTATCTTGCGGTGTCGATGCAACCGATAGAATCTGGTTTTGAACGTATTGGTACACGTTTTACTGAAGCGTCTCGATGTTTGGGGCACGGGCCAACCAAAACATTAGTTCGTGTTGATCTTCCGATGATGAAAACTGCGTTATATGGTGCTTTTCTTTTAGCGTTTATTGACATGGTTAAAGAGCTTCCTATTGTGTTAATTCTTCGACCGTATAATTTTTCGACGCTCTCAACGACGGTGTTTCAATATGCTAATGATGAGCAGATTCCAGAATCAGCGTTGGCAAGTCTTCTCATTATTGGTTTGGCGTTTATACCTGTTCTTTTACTGGTGGCACGTGGCTCATCTACGGACAAGAAAGATAAGACTTTACGATGACAACCATCAAACTCACTAATATTGTTTTTTCGTACCCTGGTTCGCGTATCCGTCAGCTAGATGGTTTTAGTGTAGAGATTCCTTCTGGTGAGTGTACTGCTCTTTTGGGTCCTAGTGGCTGTGCGAAAACAACGGTGTTGCGTCTGATTGCAGGACTTGAAAAACCAGATTCTGGGGTTATCAGAATGGGGGATAGGGTGCTTTCTGATACGAGGTGTTTTGTGGAGGCTGAGCATCGTAATATTGGCATGATTTTTCAGGATTATGCGTTGTTTCCTCATATGACGGTTGAGAAAAATATTGCTTATGGTTTGATAGGTGTCCCTCGTTCAGTACGTAAAGAGCGTGTTGATGAGGTGCTGCAGTTAGTTGGTATGGGTGGCTACCAGAATCGTTATCCTTATCAGTTATCTGGCGGGCAGCAGCAACGTGTTGCTGTAGCTAGAGCATTAGCACCGAAACCTGAGGTGCTTTTGTTGGATGAGCCGTTTTCTCATCTAGATACTCATTTGAGGCAGAACGTGAGAGAAGAGATTAAATCGCTTTTGCAGGCTGCGAAAGTGACTTCGGTGTTGGTAACTCATGATCATGACGATGCTGAAACGTTAGCTGACAATATTGTTCAGATGAAAACAGTGCGATAGCTTTTAGTCGTTGGGGTATTGCTGACGCGCTGTGGGTGAGTATACGTCGTATACCTTCTGCTTCCCTGTGTAGTATTTAGTAAAACACTGAAAATTTTATAACTTATGTTAGGCTTGCCTAAGTTCTGTAAAATGAGTTGAGAAGAGCCTTTCATGCTTTCTGTTTTAGACTTTTTAGTCCATGAGAACTTGGTGATTATAGGCTTCGCCGTCATCGTTCCCTTGGTCTTTATATTGCGTCGTTCTATTCGTTCTCACGCAGTTTTGTATTATCTGGGAATCACCGTCATCACCTTTATTGTTTCGGGTCTGTGGATTCACTGGGCACTAACCGATAGCTACCCTGTAGATGAATGGTGGTGGCCTTTTATGAGTCAGATGAAGCGTGGCTCGGTTGGCTTCGTATTCTTCACTATTGTGATGTTCCAAGGTGTTATCAAACCATGGAATAAGGCAACGAGAGAGCTATATGCTATCCGTGGCGAACTTTCTATCTTTGCGTGCATCACCTCGTTCTGCCATCTTCTGCTCTATGGTTTGAGCTGGCTCATCGACCACGGCGAAGCAGAAGTTCCTTATGACATTCTTTTCTGGACATCACTCCTGTTGCTTATTGTTGGACTGCCGCTGTTTATTACGTCCTTCAAAAAGATTCGTTTCTCTATGAAGGCTGCGAACTGGCAGAAGCTCCATAAAGCATCGTATTTCTTCTACTTCTTGCTGTATGCAAACGTGATTTTTGTGTTTATTCGACGATTCCTTGTGTTCTCTGACCGGTTGCATGAACCCGAGAACCTGCCGTGGTTGATTGATACGTATGTTTCTCTTGTTATTTATAGTGCGCTGTTTGTAGCGTATACGGTGCTACGTATTCGTACGGACAGGAATAAGCGCGAGCGTGCTCGTGTACGTGAGCTTAAACGTAAAGCACACGAAGAAGGCCGTTCTCTAGAATCTATTGATTAATCTTTGTTTCTCTATACGCCGAGACTTTATCTGTAGGGGGAGCGCAAGCTTCAAGGAGTTTGCGCGCCCTCTACCTGTATCAACGAAGATGAAGAATTTATGGGATAATGGGGCGAACACAGATTAACGAATGACAGGAGACAGTCATGTCCGCCGTACCCGCATGCCCAGAATGCACCGAAGAATATAGCTACGAGCAAGGCACCCTATGGGTCTGCCCCATGTGTGGACACGAGTGGTCTGCCGAAGAAAACGCCGAAGAGAGCACCGAACAGGCTGCTAAAATTCTTGACGCTGTTGGTAACGAACTTTCAGATGGCGACGCTGTGACCATTGTTAAAGGTCTCAAAGTCAAAGGTGGTGCCGATATTAAAAGCGGCACGAAAGTCAAGAGCATTCGTCTTCTTGAAAGCCCCGTGAACGGTCACGATATCGAAGCAAAAGTTCCAGGCGCAGGGCAGATGTACCTCAAATCTCAGTTCGTCAAAAAATCAAACTAGAATTTTTCTAGAACTCCGATAAAAATGACGGTAGTAAAGCACCCCGTATAAAGAGGGGCGCTTTACTACCGTCATCTTTATATCTTCAGTGTTTAAGGAATACAGTTCTCATGAAAACGGCGGTAGAGGGCAACCCCTAGCCACGGTGTCAAAAGAGCCAATACAAAAACGATTCCCATCGTATTAAACGTGCTTACTGTGGCATGAGCTTCGGTCGTCTGCTGTACAACACTTTCATTGAGAGCTTGCACGATAGAATAATCTACTGTCTGGGCAGTTACTTCAGCTGCTTGAGATGGTGTCAAAAATGTTGCGAACAATGTTAGGAAAAGAATAATAATCCCTAACGTCCTTTTCTGAGCGTTCATCATATTCCCCTAAAAATATGGATGAGTATTCTGTTATATTCCCTAATATCTAGAATAAAAGAAAAAATCCTCAAACGGAATACTCATGCTCAAATGAGGTGCGTAGAGTTACTTCTTGACGGTAGCTCATGAACGGTATAATAAGCGGTGCTAAAGAAGATTTTAATCGACAGAAAAACACTATGCTTGCTCAATTCATGACCATCTTTATGGCATTTTTTGCCATCATGAACCCACTGTCAAATTTGCCAGTGTTCATTAGCCTCGTTCAAGGAGACGACACTAAAACACGTAATTCGGTGGCGGCCCGTTCACTACTTTTTGCTTTCTCTATTGTCGTGGTGTTTTCACTTTCTGGAAAGCTCATCTTTGAAGAATTCGGTATCGGGTTGCCCGCTCTACGGATTGTCGGAGGCATACTCGTCTTCTTGATTGGTTACCACATGCTACAAGGGAACCATTCTTCTTTTGCTCACCCAAGTCAATCTGATCAGGAAGCGAGCAAAGAGCAGATGCTATCAGTGGCAATATCGCCTCTTGGTATGCCGTTACTTGCTGGACCGGGAACTATTGCCACTGCAATGAACTATTCTGCTCAAGGAAATTCAACTGATATCCCCATCACCTTGGCTGCCTTTGGGCTCTTGTGCGTGGTGACGTATCTTTGCTTCCGCTACGGTAGCGGTATCGTAAAATTCTTAGGTCAAAATGGTCTGAATATTATGACCCGTTTAATGGGGCTTCTATTAGGTGTTATCGGAATGCAGATGCTCATTGCCGGCATGCTCGGCGCTTTCCCAGGGCTTGCGCACTAACCTCAACACCTTCTACCAACAGGATTCTCTGGGGCGGCAACCTTCTTTACAAGGTTGCCGCCCCAGAGCCTTTACCCCTATGACAGCTCAGCGCCTACCTCACCTTTAGGGTACTCGATGTGTCCACTCAGTCGTGCCGTACTTTTCATCAACAAGTTTTTGGGCTTGTTCACGTTCTTGGGCCGTGAGCTCACCCATTGTTGCCCCATAGCGAGAAGCGAACACCGCTTTCATGGTCTGAATAATTTCTTCACGAGTAGCACCCGTCTGCCGGCGTAGTGGGTCTACACGTTTCTTTGCCGAACGTACACCCTTATCAGAGATTTTTGCCTTACCAATACGCAAAACTTCAAGCATTTTATCGGCGTCAATATCGTAGCTCATCGTGACATGATGCAGGATAATGCCGTGGCTTCGCTTCTGGGCTGCACCACCAATCTTTCCGGCATCAGAGGTGATGTCATTAATAGGCTGATACCAAGCATTCACCCCGTGCTCCGCTAACGCCTGAAGCACCCACTGATCAAGAAACTCATACGACTCTTCATAAGAAAGACCTGCTACAAGAGATTCTGGTGCATAGATGGAATAGGTGATGCAGTTTCCACCTTCCATAAACATGGCACCGCCACCGGTTGCACGACGTACTACCTGCACATGATGTTCTTTGATACCTTCGGGGTGCAACTCATTCTGATATGACTGGAATGCACCAATGACGGTTGCGCAATCATCCCAATGCCAAAAACGTAGGGTCGGTTTGCGTCGCCCCTGTCGAACTTCTTCGAGAAGATACTCGTCTAAAGCAACGTTAAGCGGAGTGGGGAGAACACCTGGGTCAATTATTTCCCACTCAAAGTCAGAAAAGATTTTTGCTTCAGCTAATGCTCGACGCACCGCAAAGGCAATATCGTAACAGCTCACTCCATGCATCTGAGCGTTTGGATACCCTTCAAGTGCTGTCTCAAGACAACCGCTAATTTCTTCCACGCTTGCTCGTACCGGTATCCCTACAAGTGCAGGGGAAACAGCGAGGAATGCCTCATCAGGTTCGATAAAGAAATCACCTGATATCTGTGCTTTGGTCACTTCTGCGCCGTCAGTGCAAAGGTCTGCAACAACAAGTTTTCCGCCGGGGACTTTATGTTCGTAGTGATAAGTTTTGCTCATACTTCTAGCTTAGAGAGCTTTGAGTCTCTTAGGTAGACCTAAGTTCATTTAAGACGTACTCCTCTAGATAAGCTATACAACTCTTATCGGTTTCTGGCAAGAAGAACAACATCCGTTAGAGGTACACCTCTGCAGAAAAATATGACGCTTTGAGAGATACTTTAGCCATTTTCCTTGCCGTTTATCAGGTACGTGATAAAGAATAGAACCATGGCAGAAACAAAACTAAAAGGTAATACCGTCCACACCGTTGGTGAACTTCCCGCAGTTGGCGCACAAGCACCAGCATTCTCCGTTGTCGGGGCAGATCTCTCTGAGATTACTAGTGCAGACTTCGAAGGTAAGAACATCGTTCTTAATATCTTCCCGTCTGTTGATACTGGTGTATGCGCTCAGTCTGTACGCACCTTCAACAAAGAAGTTGCCTCCTTAGAAAACACCGTTGTAATCTGCGTTTCTAAAGACCTTCCCTTCGCACTAGGTCGCTTCTGCGGTGCAGAAGGCATCGAAAACGTGGTAGTAACTTCAGATTTCCGTTCCACTTTTGGGCAAGATTACGGTGTCCTTCTTGAAAACGGCCCGCTTGCTGGTCTACTAGCTCGTTCCGTCGTTGTCCTCGACCCTCAAGGCGTTGTTCTTCACTCACAACTCGTTGAAGAAATCCACGACGAACCAAACTATGAAGCAGCGCTCGCTGTCCTCAAAGCATAAGAAAATATTCCCTCACCTATAATGCTCGTAGGGTGGTTGTGCAAATCATCTGCACAACCACCCTACGACGTTAACGTCTTAACTCCTTGAATCTTTTAGACGAAAACAAGATTTGCCAGAAGGACACACACGACCGTTCCGCTGACCATTGACGCCACCATGTTACGGGTGCTCACATGAACAATAATTGTGACAACAGCTCCTAAAAGATACGGGAGAAAACTCTCAGAAGAAGAATAGTCAATATGGTAGAGCGCGTAGACGGCTAATAAAATCATCGCTCCTGAAGGTATCCAACGACTGAGATGGTCAATAAGAGGTGAATCTTTAAGCGCATTTTTAATGGCGAAGGGAACTGCCCGTAATACAAAAGTTACTGCGCTAGCTACTAAAACGGCCAGTAGCATATATTCAACGCTAGGCATGATGGTGAGCCTTCTTCTCTGCAAATTCGAGAGCAAAATATCGCAAAATCAGTAAGAGAACATACAACAAAAGAGCAGCTGTGAGCATCGAAGTCGGGAAGAAAACAATCGCTACTAAAGCAGAGAACAATGCGAGGACTGCGCATACCCGATCGTGTGTTGCTCGATAAGAATCTATTGCAAGAATGATAAAAAGTGCTGTCATCACAAAATCAACACCTTTAATGTGGGAGAGGAAACTCGCCCCGATAACAGCGCCCATAGCGCTGCCTGCCGTCCAACACACATGAAGCATTGCTTGCATCCATAAAATGCTAGATGAACGTAGCTTTGTTGCATCTTTTCCTGCGGTCAGAGCGAATATTTCGTCGGTTAGAGCATATATCGAATATGTTTTTGCGAGTTTTCCTTTGACCTGATGTAGAGGAAAAGATAGACCATAGATAAGATGCCGTGCGTTGACAAGAAAAGTATTGGTGGCAATAGAAAGTAGCGGTGCGTGCGAGGCAATCATTCCTACTAACAAGAATTCAACAGAGCCTGCAAAAACACAGAAAGAAATCACCGGAGCAAGCCACCATGGAAGATGTAAAGAGGTGAGGAGAATTCCTAACCCCATGCCCATAATAACGAATCCTCCCCAGATGATTCCGGTGAGTCTGAACGCTTCTTGAAAGCTAGTTTCGTGGGGGAATGTCTGCTGATAAGCTCCGTGAATAGGAGGTGTCTCATCTTCTGCAGGCTGAGATGACGTAGTGTTATCGGGCATATAGATATTCTAGAGAGGTTCTACCGAAACTGGAATAGAATGCTACCAGCTAATGTTGTATTTGACAGGAGATCCTAGTCTGTATGTTTTCCCCAGTGAGGAGATAAAAATGAGTGAACCAGAAAATACTAAAACCAATACTCCTGCCCGTGAACAGGACCCAAACTATCGTGCTGTTCAGGTTGAACGCTTAGGGGTTTCTCACTACCGTGCAATCAATGCGCAGGGTGCAACTCTTGAGTTCGGACGAGGAGAGGGGCTGCTTAGCCCCGTGGACTTGCTATTAGCTGCTATTGCTGGGTGCGCGTCCATTGATGTTGATGTGGTGACTTCTCGACACACTGAACCAGAGGTTTTTAAGGTGACTCCTTCTGCAATGCGTGTTGAAGAGAACGGTGCTGTTCGTCTTGAGGACGTTCAGGTAGCTTTTGATCTTGCTTTTCCTGAAGACCAAGGTGGCAAGAAAGCTGCTTCCTTGGTTGAGCGGCTTTTGCAGTTATCTCATGAGAAAGATTGCACGGTCTCTCGTACTGTTCAGCACGAGACTTCAGTAAAGTTTGTGCGTAAAGATACTCAAAAATAAGTAGAGCTATCAGCTTTTAACATATGGGGTGAAGAACCGGCAGTGTGTTGCACATTGCCGGTTCTTTTCTGTGGTGTGTGAAAGCTTTTTTATGGTTTTCTATGGGTTTCGTGCTGAGGATTACGCAAATATACCCCTGTTTTTAAAGACCATAACTGGTAATCTGAAAAATAACTTAAGGTACATAAGATTTTCTTATGTACCTTTGATGCACATTTCCCCTCACAACGTTAAAGGCAAAACTATGTCCGAAACCAAACACGAGTTGCCCACCTCAGAAAAGCAACTCAAACGCGGCCTACAAAGCCGCCACATGCAAATGATCGCCATCGGCGGCGCCATCGGAACCGGACTATTCGTAGCCTCCGGCGAAACCATCGCCACAGCAGGTCCCGGCGGTGCTATCGTCGCCTACTCACTTATCGGACTCATGGTATTGCTCCTCATGCAATCCCTCGGCGAAATGTCCGCACACCTACCAGTACCAGGCTCCTTCCAGACCTACGCCGCACGCTTCGTCTCACCCTCCTTCGGGTTCGCCATGGGCTGGAACTATTGGTTCAACTGGGCCATCACCGTCGCCGCAGAACTCGTCGCAGCCGGTATCGTCATGAACTTCTGGCTACCAGGAGTACCGGGATGGGTTTGGGCAGCAACCTTCCTCATCCTACTGACCGCCCTTAACGCACTTTCCTCCAGAGCTTACGGAGAAGGGGAATTCTGGTTAGCAACCATCAAAGTTATTACCGTCATCGTCTTCCTCATTGCCGGCGTTGCCATGATTTTTGGAATTATCGGAGGAACTTCCCCAGGATTCCATAACTGGACAAACGGAGAAGCTCCCTTCGTCGGCGGATGGCTCTCCATCATCTCCATCTTCATGGTTGCAGGATTCTCCTTCCAAGGCACCGAGATGGTTGGCGTCGCAGCAGGAGAAGCAGAGAACCCCAGCCGAGACGTCCCCAAAGCCATTAAATCTGTTTTTTGGCGTATCATGCTGTTCTATATCGGCGCGATTATCGTCATTGGCTTCCTCATCTCCTACACCGACCCAAACCTCCTACGTACTGACGCAACAGACATCGCATACTCACCATTCACTCTTGTCTTTGAACGTACCGGCATTGCCTTTGCGGCAGGACTCATGAACGCTGTAATCCTCACCGCGGTTCTCTCCGCCGGCAACTCAGGACTCTACGTCTCCTCACGCATGCTCTACGCACTTGCCATCGAGAAAAAAGCCCCTCAAATCTTCGCAAAGGTCAACAGCCGTGGCGTACCAATGCCCGCTTTGCTAGCCACCGCCGCCGTTGGAATCTTCGGTTTTCTCACCGCTATTATCGGTGAAGGCTCCGCCTACACCTGGCTTATTAACATCTCAGGCCTTTCCGGATTCATTTGCTGGGTCGGTATCGCTATCAGCCACTACCGTTTCCGCCGTGCCTACATTGCACAAGGAAAAGACCTCGCCGATCTTCCCTACACCGCTCCGCTATTCCCTCTAGGTCCTATCGTCGCTTTCGTTATGTGCGTTATCGTTATCCTCGGACAAAACTACCAAGCAGTATTCAACGGACAGCTCCTTGAAGTAACCAGCGCATATATCGGTTTGCCAATCTTTATTGCCGTCTGGCTCATCCACAAAATGGTCACTAAATCTACCATGATTCCGCTAGAAGATGTCGACGTATCCGGCCTACGCGTAGACAAAAGAAAACACTAATACCCTCTAAAATAGAGAAAAGTCCTGGACAGCATTTGCTGACCAGGACTTTTCTATTATCTCAAACTAGCTCTCTGAAGATGCTGTTGTGATAGAACCCGTACGCGGGTGGAACTTCTCAATAAAAGACTTATAACCAGCTTCTGCAAGAGTAGAACCTGCACCGTCATAAAGATTCACCACAGTATCAGCACCCAACTCTTTAAGCTCTTTAATCTCATCAGCATATTGAGACACCGCCACAAAAGCACAATGAGAGTGAGCCTCAATCGCATGACGCATCGCGTCAACGTTCGTACCATGAACCGGCATCGCAAGAATCACAAGATGTACCTGTGGGTTGTCCGTAACGCGCTCCCAAAACTTCTCATCGGTTGCATCAGCCTCAATCACGTTATAGCCCTGCTCTGCAAGGGCGCTCACACGAGGCTCCGAGGTATCAACCCCAGCAACTGGCAATTGATAGTTCTGAACTAAATCATCGTAGGTCGCACGACCAATCTTGCCCATACCAAAAATAACAGCTTGAACATCACCCAACTCAACGGGGCGTTCTTCAGGGTGGCGTCGATGAACAGGCACCGGCGGAACCAACGCCGCAAGACGAGACGGCAACGAAGAACCACGCATATTTAATATGGTTCCGAGAACAAAACTCAACGATACTGCTAATGAGAAAGTAATAGTCCACGATGGGTCAAGTAAACCAGCGCTGGTACTCATCGCAATCACAATAATGCAGAACTCACTAAAATTAGTCAGCGTCAATGAGGTTAATACTGACGTACGTGGAGAAAGACCCGCCCACCGCAAAATTGCTGTATATGCCACAGTGTTGATAGGGAGCAAGAACAACAGCAAGAACGCAAATAATGACTGGCTCAACGACGGTACACCGGCAAGTCCGGTGGAGACAAAGAAACCAACAAGCATAAGCTCTTTCAACGAGAACAGAATACGTGAAAGCTCATTAGACTTCGGATGAGAAGCAATCAGCATCCCCATCACAAGAGCACCTAAATCACCTTTGACACCAACCACGTCAAAAAGCCAATAACCTGGAACAAACGCCAGAACAATGCCATACAGAACGAGCAACTCACCATGCCCCATCTGCGCAAGACCTTTTTTGAAAAGCCACGAAGCAGGAACTAAGAAAACTAGTCCTAAAGCCCACCACGTCGGTGAATGCTCACCAGAAACAGCCACAAATAACACGGCAAAAAGATCCTGAACAACGAGGATACCTAATGCCGTGCGCCCATATAAAGAACGCGTTTCAGAACGTTCCTCAAGAGTCTTTGCCACAAGCACTGTAGAGCTAAAAGAGAGCGCAAAACCTAAAATAGCTGCTTGCTCTAGAGGGATAACTTCATGAACACCTAAGCCCAAAGCAGTCAGAAAAAGAATGAAAGATGCCCCACACACCGTGGTAATGACAAGATGAACAGCACTAGTGAGCCAAACTTCAGTTCTAAAAAGTAAACGAGGGTCTAACTTCAAACCAATGGTGAAGAGCATAAGAGTCACACCCAAATCACCAAGTTTCGAGATAGCCTCTACTGGTTCGTACCCTAGAATGTTCAGAATAATTCCGCTCAATAAAAAACCGAGCATCGGGGGAAGTCTTAGGAATTTAGCTCCTACTCCACAAAGGACAGGAAGAACAAGGTAGGGAACAAAATCGCTCATGGGCGGCTCCTTATATTAGGGGTTAGAGTGCGTATTGAATAGGTAACTTTCCGTCCTCAACTGCGCTGTGCAAACGGTGAAAATCTTGGGTGCAAATTTGTGCATAGGCGTGGGCAAAACGCCCCATATGCACATCAAATATTTTATCGGCCTCACAATATACCGCGATATCGTCAATATGACGTGACTGCGCATGCGCTCGCGCCAGAAGCGATGCGCACACTTTCGCTGTCTGTTTAAGACCTTCAGCGTCTAATGCAGAAATATTGATAGAACCTTTCATATCTCTGAACTGACGCACATAATAATCGGTGGTTGTTCCTTGTCGAGTCGGAACATCAGTAATCCACCCGAGGAATGCATCTGATTGTGATTGCATCACTCTCTGTCCGGCGACAACGCGGAAGCCGTTACCCATGGGGCGGTCAGGAAAGCCAAGAGATTCTGAGGTCTGCTCAATTTTTCCGTACGTGTGCAACACCGTATCTTGTGCTTCTTTAACTTGGATGAAGAGGGGATTACCAAGCTGGTCTTGAAGAAGTGTAATAAAGCAACGCGTTCCGACAGAACCAACCCCTACAACACGAAGAACATGATCTTTCATGCGGAAGTTTCTGAGCAGATAACGGATATCTGGGCGAGCAGAATAAAGGTACTGTTGCCATAATTCGCCCATGGCCTCAAGACTCATCTCATCGGTGTGTAAGGTGAGTGGTGGCTGATCAACAATGCGGATATTGCCGTGGTCATCTGTGACAGTGAATTTATGAAGTGCCTGCTCTGAATTACGGTTACGTGCTTTGCGCTCAAATTTATTAAAGATTGGTTGATATTCTTCTTTAATCAGTTCTTCAAGATTATCGGTGTTAACACGCTCATAGTATCGGTCTAATGCGCTTTGCTGATTCATCCGCAAAATGGTTCGTCGATAATATTTAGAAGTTTTTTCAGCGAGAGTTGTTGCTGTCTGCTCGTTTTCGCCGTTGTCTATAGCTGCTAGGTACACCGATGTTGCTAATCTTTTGAGGTCCCATTCGAAGGGGCCTCGACCTGCTTCATCAAAATCGTTGAGGTCAAAGAGCAAATTACGTTCGGGAGAAGCGAAATACCCGAAATTTCCAATATGTGCGTCTCCACAGATTAAGGGGAAAACCCCCGAATTGGGACGGGTCGCTAAATCTGCTGCCATAGGTCCCGCGGTGCCGCGATAATACGCAAAAGGAGACTCCGACATACGCCCGATACGTACCGGAACAAGCTCCGTTAAACGAGACTTATTCTGCTCCATAATAATGTCTAGAGGGTCAGTCTCTCTAACAGGGGGCGCCAATAACGCTTCAACGTCGCTAGTAGAAATCATCTGAACACCTCTAGTCTGTTCTTTTAGCTCGGGATTACGGACAGCTCACATATAAGTATAGTTGCCCTCTGCTCATCTTGGTGTGGTGTCGTAGGTGCTTGCTGTGTAGTATCCGGCGAAGAACAGCATTGAGCTTATATACCAACGGTCTAAGAGACTGGGGCTTTGATGTGTTCAAATACCCGTTAGAATAAGTGAGGCATAATTCTAAAAGAACGAGAGATGAGATGGCAAAGCTATATTTTCGCTACGGTGCAATGAACTCTGGAAAATCTACTGCACTATTGCAAGCTGCCTATAACTACGAAGAACGAGGACAGAAAGTTCTCCTAGCCAAACCACAAGTTGATACTAAAGGCGACCAAAAAATTCTCTCTCGTTTAGGTGTTAGCCGTGAAGTAGATTTTCTTATCGGAATGGAAGCAAACGTACGAGAACTCTTTACTCAAGCATGTTTAAAAACAGCAGATAACGGAGTGTCGCTTCCTATCTCTTGTCTCTTAGTAGACGAAGCGCAATTTCTGACCAGTGCACAAGTTGACGATTTAATGCGAATTGCCGTACTCGATGATATTCCGGTCATGTGCTACGGAATCCGTACAGACTTTCAAACAAAAGCATTTTCTGGCTCAGCACGATTATTAGAAATAGCGCATACCCTTGAAGAGCTTAAAACTATTTGTCGTTGCGGACGCAAAGCACTCTTCAACGGCCGTACCGTTGATGGAAAGTTTATTTTTTCTGGATCTCAAGTCGCTATTGATGGTGTGCACGTCGGGTATGAATCCTTATGTGCAAAATGCTATTTAGAAGAATCCCAGAACGTTTTATTGCCAGAATAAAGAAGAAACCGTTGCTACCTCGCATATATGGTGGTAGCAACGGTTTCTTGTATCAACAAGGAGCTTTTACATCAGGGTCTCAAGAACCTGATTGAACGTCGTCGAAGGACGCATGATAGTCTCTGCCTGCGACGAACGTGGACGATAATACCCACCTAGCTCAACAGAATGACCTTGTACTTGGAGAAGTTCCTCAACAATGGTGCCTTCATGCTGTTCTAGTTGTTGAGCAACAGGGGCAAAAATTTCTGCCAGCTGTGTATTCTGCTGTTGCTGGGCAAGTTCTTGAGCCCAGAACAACGCCAGATAGAAGTGAGAACCACGGTTATCAAGTTCTCCTACACGACGTGATGGAGACTTATTCTCGGTCAGGAACGTTCCTGTTGCACGATCCAAAGTATCGGCAAGCACCTGAGCTTGAGCATTACCGGTTGTTTTTGCCAGATGTTCTAAAGATGCTGCCAACGCCAAGAACTCACCGAGAGAATCCCACCGTAGATGGTTCTCTTCTATGACCTGCTGAACATGCTTGGGAGCGGAACCACCGGCGCCTGTCTCAAAGAGCCCACCGCCATTAATGAGTGGGACGATGGAGAGCATTTTTGCGCTGGTACCTAGCTCAAGGATAGGGAAGAGGTCCGTTAAATAGTCACGTAGAACGTTTCCTGTGACGGATATGGTGTCTTTCCCTTGACGAATACGATCCAGAGAAAATTGTGTTGCCTCTTGAGGAGACAGAATGTGAATCTCAAGACCTTCAGTATCGTGCTCTTTGAGATAGTGACGTACTTTTTGGGCTAGTGCACGGTCATGGGCGCGAGAATCGTCGAGCCAGAATACTGCGGGGGTTTGAGATTCACGGGCACGAGTAACTGCTAACTTGACCCAGTCTTGAACAGGGATGTCTTTGGTTTGGCATCCGCGCCAAATATCGCCAGCTTGAACATGGTGTTCCATGAGTGTTTCGCCCGCAGAATTGACGATACGTACAGTACCTTCTGACTCAATTTCAAAGGTTTTATCGTGTGAACCGTATTCTTCGGCTTTTTGCGCCATGAGCCCAACGTTAGGTACGGTTCCCATCGTGGTGGGGTCAAGGGCGCCGTTTTTCGTGCAATCATCGATAACGACTTGATATACACCCGCGTAAGAAGAATCTGGTAGAACAGCAAGAGTGTCTTGCTCTTCTCCTCTAGCGTTCCACATATGACCAGAGGAGCGAATCATTGCAGGCATTGAAGCGTCAACAATAACGTCTGAAGGAACGTGAAGGTTGGTAATTCCTCGATCAGAATTGACCATCGCTAGGTCGGGGCCTTCAGCCAATCGGCGAGTAATCATGCGCATGATGTCTTCGCGTGTTTGTTCAGGTAACTGGTCGAGACCGTCAAGAATAGCGCCTAAACCATTATTTCCGTTGAGCCCAAGACGTTTAAGTTCTTCTCCATGCTTTTCAAAAAGTTCCGCGAAGAATGCTCGAACAACGTACCCGAAAATAATGGGGTCGGAGACTTTCATCATCGTAGCTTTAAGGTGGACGGAGAAGAGTACGTGATCTTTCTTTGCCTGTTCAATACTTTCTGCAAGGAACGTTTGAAGTGCTGCGACATCCATATACGTTCCATCGATAATTTCTCCTGCTCGCACGGGAAGGGATTCTTTGAGAACAGTCACTTGACCTTCGGTATCGACGTGTTCGATACGCAGTGTGTCTTCTGCTTCCATCACGATAGACTGCTCATGGTCTCGGAAATCTCCAGCGCTCATTGTGGCAACTGAAGTTGCTGAATCTTGAGACCATGCTCCCATACGATGCGGATTTTTTCGTGCATAGTTTTTGACCGATAGTGGTGCGCGGCGGTCAGAGTTTCCTTCACGGAGAACAGGGTTTACTGCTGATCCTTTGACCTTGTCATACCGTGCTCGTCTGTCGGCGTCTTCTGGGGTCTGTACTTCTTCGGGATAATCGGGAATATCGTATCCCTGAGATTGAAGCTCTTGGATAGCTGCTTTGAGCTGAGGCAATGATGCTGAGATGTTAGGGAGCTTGATGATATTTGCTTCAGGGGTTTGTGCGAGTTCACCTAACTCGGTGAGCGCATCATCGACGTGTTGTTCTGGGGTGAGCCGTTCTGGGAATTGAGCAAGAATACGCCCTGCGAGCGAGATGTCTCGCGTTTCGATGTTGATACCTGCTTGACGAGTATAGGCTTCAACAATGGGTTTGAAGGAGTAGGTCGCTAGAAGCGGTGCTTCGTCGGTGTGGGTGTAGATAATTTTGGACATGGGTTTCGTCTCCCGTGTGTGTTGTATACGGTTGTGCTGTATACAACAATACTCTAATGTGTCCTCTAGCACAGAGAACTAAGCGTGTATATGACTTTATCTCTTGAGAAAAAGCCATATCAGCTACCCAATCGTTACGAGGTATGCTAAGACTTATGACTTTTCCTCCACCCATTTACGTGAGTGCCGTCATCTTGATGAACCAGAACGGCGAAGTGTTAACAGTCCGCAAAAACGGAACCACCGGTTTTATGCTCCCTGGAGGAAAACCTGAACCTCACGAGAGCCCGGAACAAACCGCTTGTCGAGAAGTCTTTGAAGAATTAGGCGTCAAATGTACCGAAAATGAGCTGACATATTTTGGAGTATTTGAGTCAGCTGCTTTGAACGAGCCGAATCGCACTGTAAAAGCGGAGGTTTTTCGATATACGCCGAACGTTTCAAATATCGTAGAGCTATCTTTTTCGTTGACCGCAGAAATTGTCGAAACTCGATGGGTGAACCCTACAGATACACGCTTAGAACATCAAGCCCCTCTAAATACTGGTCATATCTTTCCGGCTTTGGTTGTTCAAGGGCTATGCTCTGTTGTTGAAAAAACGTCTGAGTAGAGAAAGTGTTGGCATAATGTGGATGATCAACCAAGCTGGTGCACAATAAATCATCAGCATATAGAGCACCCGAAAAAATGAGCCAACAACGTCTGCCATCACTTGTGTATGCATCCACGCAGTGAGTGTAAAAATTCCTAGGGTAGTGCAACAAAACCACGCCATGCCCCAAACAAATTCAGTAGTGCTTGCTTGCCCTTCTCGGAGGGTGAAGAAACGATAGAATCGTGCGATTGCTTCTACTGCGGAACAATGAGCTAAGGGCTGAGCGGGGGTTCGTCGTTCACTATGCTGTTCTTCTTCATACGCATTGCCATCAAGTAAGAGCGCTTCAGGGGTATCTTGATTGGGTGTTTGATGATGGATGAGGCGATGGTCTGTAGAGGAAGAATCATGTTTGCGCATATAGATAGTCTAGAGGATATAGTCTTTGAGGAAATCCTTGCTAAGGGGAGAAAACCGTGAAAATACTTCTAACATATTTTGGGGCGTTTCCTGGAGTCCCTGTGAACCCTACGCAACAAGTTGCTCAGGCTCTTCAGCAACGCTATAAGTATCGCCCCTCCATTGAGTCGATAGAGTATGTGATTCGCGAATTACCGGTCAGTTTTGCGAGAAGTTCTCAAGAATTAGTGCGGATTCTTCGTCAGGAGCACCCCGATATAGCCATCAGTTTAGGGGTGGCTGTCGGTCGTTCTCGTATCAGCATTGAACACGTAGCCATTAATTATGATGAAGCGCGTATTCCCGATAACGACGGCGAACAACGCAGGCACCAACTTATTCATGCTGAGGGGGAGACCGCCTACTTTGCACGACTTCCAATACCTTTTTTGAGTGCAAGAATGCAAGAACTCTCGTTGCCTGTTGAAGTATCGTATAGTGCCGGCACATACGTGTGTAACCACGTGATGTACGAACTATTGCATCATTATGCCCATACGCCAGATATTTATGCTGGGTTTATCCATATACCAGCATTGGCTGTTGCAGAATCTCAGAATTTTAGTGCTTCAGCAGATGCTGGGGGAGTAGAAGGAACGATTCCTACCCTTGAGGAGTCTACGGTGGTAGACACTCTTGATGTGATAGTCAGTGAACTAGTTCAGCACCGAGAAACGACGCTATAAGACCGTTGCTCTTGAGGAGCATC